>NZ_JBEOUE010000014.1:0-199011 GCF_040303965.1 Streptomyces sp. NPDC094032
CGACCTCCAGGGGGAGGCCCACCGCGACCAGGCCGAAGGTGAGCGCGCCCTCGACCGCTCCGACGCCGCCCGGGGTGGGGGCGGCGGAGCCGAGGGTGAGCGGCAGGAACGGTTGCGTCATGCCCCACAGGACAGCAGACGAGGGGCCGGGGGAGCGGATTTCGGGGGTGCGTCGGGAGGGGCGCCGCGGGCGGAGGCGCTACGGGAGCGCCGTGGCCCCGGCGGAGGGCTTCGTCGCCGTCCTGGCCTCCCCGAGGGCCTGAGCCCCGGCGTACCGCTTCGCCACCACTCCCGCGATCCGCGCGTGGTCGGCCAGCGGCTCGGAGACCGCCCAGACGTCGGGGAGCGCCGCCAGGGCCTGGGTGAAGCGGCCGGGGGCCAGGAGGTGCGCGGCGACCGTGATCCGGCGGAAGCCCCGGGTGTGGAGCGAGGCGACGGCGTCCGCGACCGGCGGGGCGGCCGGACCGGTGGCCGAGCAGTACGCGGCGGTCACCGGGACCGGGACCAGGTGCGCCACATGGTCCAGGGCGGCCAGCGTGCCGTCGTTGCCGCCCGGCCGGGACGAACCGGCCCCGGCGACGACGACCGCGTCGGCGGGCCCGCCGGCCGCCCGTTCGGCGGCGCGCAGCCGGTCGTACAGCGCGAGTCCGACGCCCGGATCGCCGCTGAGGCCCCGGGTGACGACGCAGTCGAAGTGCTGGGCGACGGCGGGGATGTCGACGGTCCGGTGGTACCCGTCCCCGAGCATCAGAGGCACGACGACGGCGCCCGGCCGGTCGGCCAGCACATAAGGAAGCGACGGCCGCTGATGGTCCAGGTGCCCGACGGCGACGGGCGCGCCGGTGAGCCGCTCGACGGCACGGGCGAGCCGGGCGACGGTCTCCCCGGCCTCGGGCACGGCACTCCCGTGCACGGCGAGTACGAGATCCCGCATGGCTACCTCCGCTGTCACACCGCTCCTGGGGGCCGGGTCCGGGGACCGGTCCGGCACTCCAGGGCGGATCTGTTCCTGTTCCCCCGTTTCTCCGGCTCTCCTGGCCGGCTCCGCTTCGGGCCGGGCTTTCCGGCCGGGCCCTCCTGGGGGCCGTGCGGGCTCCCTGGGGTCCGTCCGGCCCCACTCCCCAAGGGCCCGCGTCCGGACCTTCCTGAGGTCCGTCCGAGCGCTCCCGAGGGCCCGTACGGGGTGTTGCCGCCCGTGTCGTCCGAGCCTCCGCGAGGCCCGTCCCGTCCGGGGCGGCACCGCCGGTCGCGTCCAGGCGTCCCTGAGGCCCGCCCGGGCCGCCGTCCGTGTCGTCCGACCCTCCGCGAGGCCCGTCCCATCCGGGGCAGCACCGCCGGTCTCGTCCGAGCGTCCCCAAGGCCCGCCCGGGCCATCGCCGCCCGCCTCGTCCGGGCCTCCCCAAAGTCCGTCCGGGGCCGCGTCGCCGGTGTCGTTCGGCGTCGCGGCCCCCTCGTAGCCCACGCTATGCCCGCGCCCCCGCCGCCCGGCCCCGCCGCAGGTCCCGTCCCGCAGGGCCGCAAGTCCTGGTGCCTCGGGTCTTTTTCGGGGGCGGCGGGCCGGTCGCACCGCCCTACCGTCGAAGGCGACGGAGCGCGGGAACCCCCGCGGGCTCCACCTGCACCCCCACCCCACGGAGACCGCCATGGCTGCCGCCCCCGCCGGCCCCGCCCAGCAGACCCGGAACCTCGTGCTGATCGGCCACGGCATGGTCGGCCACCGGCTCCTGGAGGCCCTGGCCGAGCGGGGCGCGCTCGCCGGGCCCGACGGCGGGCCGGGCTGGCGGGCGGTCGTGCTGGGGGAGGAGGACGTCCCCGCGTACGACAGGGTGCACCTCTCGTCGGTCTTCACGGGCACGGAGCCCGCGGACCTCGCCCTCCCCGCGCTCGACGACGGCCTCGTCGACCTGCGGCTGGGCGACCCGGCCGAGCAGATCGACACCGCCGCCCGCACGGTCACCACGACCTCCGGCGCCGTCGTGCCGTACGACGCGCTGGTGATGGCGACCGGCTCGTACCCGTTCGTGCCGCCGATCCCCGGCGCCGACGCGGCCGGCTGCTTCACGTACCGCACGCTGTACGACGTCGACGCCCTCACCTCGTACGTCCGCACCCAGGACGGCGTCCGTACGGGCGTCGTCATCGGCGGCGGGCTGCTCGGTCTGGAGGCGGCGGGCGCGCTGCGCACGCTCGGCGCCGCCACGCACGTCGTGGAGTTCGCGCCCCGGCTCATGCCGCTCCAGGTGGACGACGGCGGCGCGGCGGCGCTGCGGGCCACGATCGAGTCGATGGGCGTGGCCGTGCACACGGGCGTCGGCGCCGCCGAGGTCGACGTCGACGCCGACGGCCGGGTGCGCTCCCTGAAGCTGTCCGACGGTACGCGGATCCCCGCCGACCTGGTCGTCTTCTCGGCGGGCGTACGGCCCCGGGACCGCCTCGCGCGCGAGGCGGGGCTCGCGGTCGGCGACCGCGGGGGAGTGGCGGTCGACGAGCACTGCCGGACGAGCGACCCGTACGTGTACGCGGTGGGCGAGTGCGCCCAGACCTGCGACGGGCGGGTCTACGGCCTTGTCGCGCCCGGCTACCAGATGGCGGAGGTGGTCGCCGACCGGCTCGCGGGGCCGGGCGGATCGGAGTTCACGGGCGCCGACACGTCGACGAAGCTGAAGCTGCTCGGCGCGGACGTGGCGTCCTTCGGCGACCCGTTCGCGGACGAGCCGCGCGCCACCGAGATCGTGTTCTCGGACGGGCGCGAGGGCGTCTACAAGAAGCTGCTGCTCGGCCCGGACGGGCAGCTCCTCGGCGGCATCCTCGTGGGTGACGCGGAGGCGTACGGCTCACTGCGCCCGCACGCGGGACGGCAGCTTCCGGCGCCGCCGGAGGCGTTCCTCCTCCCCGCGTCGGACGGCGCCGGGCGGCTGCCGGGCGCGGAGGCCCTCGCGGACGACGCCGTCGTCTGCTCGTGCCACAACGTCACCAAGGGCGCCGTGCGGGACGCGATCACCGAGCATGGGCTCACCGACGTCGGCGGCGTCAAGCGCTGCACCAAGGCGGGCACGGGCTGCGGCGGCTGCCTGAACACCCTCCAGGCGGTCCTGGACGCGGCCGGCGTGGAGAAGCCGCGCGGACTGTGCGAGCACTTCCCGGACCGGGGCCGCGCCGAGCTCTACGAGCTGATCCGTACGGAACACATCCGCTCCTTCACCGAATTGATGGAGCGGTACGGGAAGGTCGACGCGGGCGCTCCCCTGGGCGCGGTTTCCGGCTGCACCGTCTGCAAGCCCGTCGTCGCCAACGTCCTCGGCACCCTCGCCCCCGAACTGGGACTGCGGCACGTCCTGGAGGGCGAGCAGGCCACGCTCCAGGACTCCAACGACCTCTTCCTCGCCAACCTCCAGAAGGACGGCACCTACTCGGTCGTGCCGCGCGTCCCGGGCGGCGAGATCACCGCCGAGCAGCTCATCGTCATCGGCGAGGTGGCCCGCGACCACGGCCTCTACAGCAAGATCACGGGCGGTCAGCGCATCGACCTGTTCGGCGCGCGCAAGGACGAGCTCCCGGCGATCTGGCGCCGCCTGATCGCCGCGGGCTTCGAGTCGGGGCAGGCGTACGGGAAGTCGCTGCGGACGGTGAAGTCCTGCGTCGGCTCGAAGTTCTGCCGCTTCGGGCAGGGCGACTCGGTGCAGCTCGCGATCGACCTGGAGCTGCGCTACCGGGGCCTGCGCGCCCCGCACAAGTTCAAGGGCGGGGTGTCGGGCTGTCTGCGCGAGTGCGCGGAGGCCCGCGGCAAGGACATCGGGGTGATCGCCACCGCCGGCGGCTGGAACCTGTACGTCTGCGGCAACGGCGGCACCACCCCCCGCCACGCCGACCTGCTGGCCTCCGACCTGTCGACGGCGGAGCTGTTCGCGCTGATCGACCGCTTCCTCATGTACTACATCCGCACTGGCGAGCGCCTGGAGCGCACCTCGGCCTGGCTGGAGCGCCTCGGCGGCACCGGCGGCGGCATCGAGCACCTGCGCGAGGTCCTGGTGGAGGACTCGCTGGGGATCTGCGCCGAGCTGGAGGCGCAGATGGAGCGGCACGTGGCCGCGTACCGCGACGAGTGGCAGGCGGTCCTGGACGACCCGGCGGCCCTGGAGCGCTTCGCTCCGCACGTGGACGGAGTGGAGTTCCTGGAGCCGGGCCGGGGCCGGGCCGCGGTCCTCGCGGACGGGACGGAGGCGGCGCTGTTCAAGGACGCCGCGGGCGCGGTGTACGCGGTGGGCAACCGGGATCCGTTCTCGGGCGCCGACGTCATGGCGAACGGGATCATGGGCACCCGGGCGGGCGTGCCGGTGGTGGCCTCGCCGATGCACAAGCAGGAGTTCGACCTGAGGACCGGCGTCTGCCTGGACGACCCGTCGGTGTCGCTGCCGCTGCTGACGGTGCCGGAGGTCCCTAGGGCCCGGGACTGAGGGGACCTCCGCCACGCCGCCGGCCGACGATGGACCCTCCCGTACCCCTGACGCGGCGGCGCAGCCTGGAAGGGCAAGAATGTCTCGAAAAGTCAGGGAATCGCCATGAGTTCCATCGCTCAGGACAGCAGAACGAAGGGCGGGCCGTCACCCGCCCGGTACGACACGGACCAGTACCGTCCCGGCCACACCATCACGGACTGGGAGCCGGAGAACGAGCTGTTCTGGAAGTCGATCGGCAGGAAGGTCGCCAACCGCAACCTGTGGATCGCGGTACCGGCGCTGCTCGTGGCGTTCGTCGTCTGGCAGGTGTGGTCGGTCACCGCGACCAACCTGAAGGACGTCGGTTTCTCCTTCTCCACCTCCCAGCTGTTCTGGCTGACGGCCATCCCCGGTCTGACCGGCGGCACGGCCCGGATCTTCTACACCTTCCTCGGCCCGATGGTCGGCCAGCGACGCTTCACCGCCCTGTCGACGGTGGTGCTGATCGTCCCGCTGATCTGGCTGGGCATCGCGATCCAGGACCCGTCGACCTCGTACGGCGTGATGGTCGCCATCGCCGCGCTCTGCGGCATCGGCGGCGCCAACTTCGCCTCCTCCCTGGCCAACATCGGCTTCTTCTTCCCCAAGGCGAAGAAGGGCAGCGCGACCGGCATCAACGGCGGCCTCGGCAACCTGGGCGTCTCGGTCGTCCAGCTGCTCACCCCGATCGTCATCACCTGGTCGACGATCGCCATCGGCTCCGCCCAGCACAAGGCGGACGGCACCCCGGTCTACCTGCAGAACGCCGCCTTCATCTGGGTGCCCGTGCTGCTGGTGCTCGCGGCCGTGGCCTGGTTCGGGCAGAACGACCTGAAGGTGGCCTCCACCCCCTTCAGCAAGCAGAAGGTCATCTTCAAGCGCAAGCACAACTGGCTGATGACCTGGCTCTACGTCGGCACCTTCGGCTCCTTCATCGGCTTCGCCGCCGCGCTCCCGATGCTGATCAAGACCACCTTCCCGGACTACTCGGTCGCCACCTACGCCTGGATGGGCCCGGCGGTCGGCGCCCTCGCCCGGTGGGCGGGCGGCTGGATCGCGGACAAGTGGGGCGGCGCGCGCGTCACGATCCTGTCCTTCGTGGGCATGTCGATCGCCCTCATCGGCGTGATCAACTTCCTCCCCTCGGGCGGTGACGGCGGCTCCTTCTACGGCTTCTTCTTCTGCTTCCTCGCGGCGTTCCTCTTCTCCGGCATCGGCAACGGCTCGACCTTCCGCCAGATCCCGGTGATCTTCCGCGGCACCCACCTGAAGGGGCTGACGGAGGGCACCCCGGAGTACGCCAGGGCCCTCAAGCAGGCGGAGATGGAGTCCGGCGCGGTCACCGGCTTCACCTCGGCCGTCGCGGCCTACGGCTTCTTCTTCATCCCGGCCCTCTTCGGCTCGGTGGCCGTGACCAGCGCGATGTGGGGATTCGTCGCCTTCTACGCCAGCTGCACCGTCGTGGCCTGGTGGTTCTACGCCCGCAAGGGCGCCGAGGCCCCCAGCTGACCGGCCCTGTCCCCGTCCGGAAAAGGCCCCGCCCAGGCGGGGCCTTTTCCCGTCCCCGGAACGGGACCTAGGGCCATCGACTGGTGACCAATGCCGCCCCCTTTGATCGATCAAACGGAGTGCAATGGAAGCAAGCAACGACGCGAGATGTAGAACGACGAGAAGGCGGTGCGGGCCATGACTGCGACCCCTGCTGAAGCGACGGTGAACGAGGGAGCCTGGAAGGGCTTCAAGGGCGGCCTCTGGCGCGACGCCATCGACGTCCGCGACTTCATCCAGCAGAACTACACGCCGTACGAGGGCGACGACTCGTTCCTCGCCGGCCCCACCGAGCGGACCACCGCCGTGTGGCAGGCCATCACGGACAAGTTCCCCGAGGAGCGGGCCAAGGGCGTCTACGACGTCTCCTACGACATCCCGGCCTCGATCACCGCGCACGCCCCCGGCTACATCGACCGCGACAAGGACCTGATCGTCGGCCTCCAGACGGACGCGCCGCTCAAGCGCGCGATCATGCCGTACGGCGGCTGGCGGATGGTCGCCGGCGCCCTGGAGACCTACGGCTACCCGGTCTCCGAGGAGCTGGAGAAGGTCTTCACCGAGTACCGCAAGACCCACAACGCCGGTGTCTTCGACGCGTACACCCCCGAGATCCGCGCCGCCCGCAAGGCCGGCATCGTCACCGGACTTCCCGACGCCTACGGCCGCGGCCGCATCATCGGCGACTACCGCCGCGTGGCCCTCTACGGCGTCGACCGCCTCATCGCGGTGAAGAAGGAGGAGAAGGAGGAGCTCAACGCCCTCCCCGCCGGCCACCGCTCGCTGGAGGAGACCATCCGGCTGCGCGAGGAGCTCTCCGAGCAGATGCGCGCCCTCGGCGAGCTGAAGGCGATGGCCGCCTCCTACGGCTACGACATCTCCGGCCCGGCCACCACCGGCCGCGAGGCCATCCAGTGGCTGTACTTCGCCTACCTCGCCGCCGTGAAGGAGCAGAACGGCGCCGCGATGTCGCTGGGCCGCACCTCCACCTTCGTCGACGTCTACCTCCAGCGCGACCTCGAAGCCGGCCTCCTCACCGAGGAGCAGGCCCAGGAGCTGGTGGACGACTTCATCATCAAGCTGCGCATCGTCCGCTTCCTGCGCACCCCCGAGTACGACGAGCTGTTCTCCGGCGACCCGACCTGGGTCACCGAGTCCATCGCCGGCATGGGCGAGGACGGGCGTCCGCTGGTCAGCAAGACCTCCTTCCGCTACCTCCAGACCCTGTACAACCTCGGCCCGGCTCCCGAGCCGAACATGACCGTCTTCTGGTCGCCGCAGCTCCCCCAGGGCTTCAAGGAGTTCTGCGCCAAGGTCTCCATCGACACCTCCTCCGTGCAGTACGAGTCGGACGAGCTGATGCGGCCGCGCTTCGGCGACGACACCGCCATCGCCTGCTGCGTCTCGGCGATGCCGGTCGGCAAGCAGATGCAGTTCTTCGGCGCCCGCGTGAACCTCGCCAAGACCCTCCTGTACGCGATCAACGGCGGTCGCGACGAGAAGTCCGGCGCCCAGGTCGGCCCCGCGACCGGTGCCATCACCGCGGACGTGCTCGACTACGACGAGCTCATGAGCAAGTTCGACGAGCAGATGGAGTGGCTGGCCGACGTCTACGTCCACGCGCTGAACGTCATCCACTACATGCACGACAAGTACGCCTACGAGCGCATCGAGATGGCGCTCCACGACCGCGACGTGCGCCGCACCATGGCCTGCGGCATCGCCGGCCTCTCGGTGGCCGCCGACTCGCTGGCCGCCGTCAAGTACGCCAAGGTCACCCCGGTGCGCGACGAGACCGGTCTGGCCACCGACTACACGATCGAGGGCGAGTTCCCGGCGTACGGCAACAACGACGAGCGCGTCGACGAGATCGCCGTGTGGCTGGTCGAGGAGTTCATGAGGAAGGTGCGCAAGCACCCGACCTACCGCAACGCCGAGCACACCCAGTCCGTCCTGACGATCACCTCCAACGTCGTCTACGGCAAGAAGACCGGCAACACCCCCGACGGGCGCCGCGCCGGCGAGCCGTTCTCCCCGGGCGCCAACCCGATGAACGGCCGCGACACCCACGGCTACGTGGCCTCGGCCCTGTCGGTCGCGAAGCTGCCCTACGAGGACGCCGAGGACGGCATCTCGCTGACCAACACGGTCACCCCGGACGGTCTGGGCCGCACCCCCGAGGAGCGGATCAAGAACCTCGCGGGTGTCCTCGACGGCTACATGGCCAGCGACGGCTTCCACATGAACGTCAACGTCCTCAACCGCGACGTGCTGATGGACGCGATGGAGCACCCGGAGAACTACCCGCAGCTGACCATCCGGGTCTCCGGATACGCGGTCAACTTCGTCCGGCTCACCCGCGAGCAGCAGCTCGACGTGCTGAACCGCACCTTCCACGGGTCCCTGTGACCCCCGGGCCGGCCCTCACCGGCCGGCCCGCCCCAGACTCGCGCGGCCCCGGGGCCCGATTCCTCGACCCTCACCCGGGCCCCGGAGCCGCGCGCGATTCCACCCCGGCACCACCTTCCGCACCCCCCGCACCACCTCTTCCATCCGCCTGGACAGGAGGCCCTGCCATGGCCGTGCTCCTCGGCTCGGACATCCCGACCGCTCCCATCACCCCGGCCGCCGCGGCGACCCAGCGGCCCTCCGAGGGCTCCGTGCACTCCTGGGACCTGTCCACCGGCGTCGACGGCCCCGGCACCCGCTTCGTCACCTTCCTCTCCGGCTGTCCGCTGACCTGCCTCTACTGCCACAACCCCGACACGTGGCGGATGCGCAACGGCAAGCGCACCTCGGCCGACGACGTGATCGCGGAAGCGGCCAAGTACACCCGCTTCATCTCCGCGTCCGGCGGCGGAGCGACCGTCTCGGGCGGTGAACCGCTGCTCCAGCCCGTCTTCACCGGCGAGCTGCTGCACCGGATGAAGCACGAGCTCGGGCTGCACACCGCCCTCGACACCTCGGGCTTCCTGGGCGTGCGCGCGACCGACGCCCTGCTGCGCGACACCGACCTGGTCCTTCTCGACATCAAGTCCTGGGACCCGGACACGTACAAGAAGGTGACCGGCCGGCCGCTGCGGCCGACCCTGGACTTCGCCCGGCGTCTCGCCGACCTCGGCCAGGAGGTCCACGTCCGCTTCGTGCTCGTCCCGGGGCTGACCGACGCCCCCGCCAACATCGAGGGAGTCGCCGCCTTCGCCGCCGGTCTCGGCAACGTCTCCCGTGTGGACATCCTTCCCTTCCACAAGCTGGGCGAAGCGAAGTGGCAGGCACTCGCCAAGCCCTTCACGCTCCACGACACTCCCTCGCCCACTCCGGAGCAGGTCAGCGAGGCGCGCGAGGTGTTCAGGTCCCACGGCCTGTACGCCGTCTGAGTGACGGGAGCGGAGGCGAGCGTGGCGCCCGTCGGCCGACCGACGCCCCACTCACCCACCTGCACGTCAAAACAGGACAAATCTTAACGAGTCGCCCTACGGTGACCGCGTGACCGAGCCCCCGCAGGCCCCCGCCGAGCCGCCCCAGGCTCCCGCCGAGCCGCCCCAGGCTCCCGCCGGGCCGCCGACCGCCGCCGCCGACCCGCCGCCGCAGACCCCCGCCCAGGTGCGCCGCCGCGCGACCCTCGCGGGGGTCGTCGTCTCCCTCCTGCTGATCCTCGCGATCGTCCTCGGCAGCCGGCTCCTGCGCGACTTCGACTCGGCCCTGCTGCCCTACGCGGTGGCGACGGTCTTCCTCGCCTTCGGCGTCGCCTACCGCTACACCGTGTGGGTCTCGGCCCCCGGCGCCCGGCGCCTCTTCAAACAGGGCTGGCGCGCCTTCTTCTCCGCCGAGAACTTCCGCAGGGCGCCCACCGCCCTGCCCCGGATGATCGTCACCTACCTGGGCTTCCAGAAGTTCCTCGGCGCCCGCTCGCACGCCCGCTGGGCCGCCCACCAGCTGATCTTCTGGGGCTGCGTGCTCGCCGCCCTGATCACCTTCCCGCTGACCTGGGGCTGGTTCACCTTCACCTCGTCCACCGGCTCGGGCCCCGGCTACGAGATGCGGATCTGGGGCTTCAAGGTCCTCGGATTCGACTCGCTGAGCGTCATCGGCTGGCTGATGTTCCACGGCCTGGACATCGCCGCCGTCCTCGTCATCCCCGGCGCCTGCTACTTCCTGTGGCGCCGGATGAAGGACCGCGGAGCCATCACCGGCCAGCGCTTCGCCTACGACCTGCTCCCCCTGATCGCCCTCATCGTGATCGCGGTGACCGGTCTGCTGCTCACCTTCTCCTCGATCTTCCTGCACGGCGGCGGCTACGAGTTCCTGGCGATCCTGCACATGGTGTCGGTGGTCTTCACTCTCATCTACATCCCGTTCGGAAAGTTCTTCCACATCGTCCAGCGCCCGGCGGCCGTCGGCATGCAGCTGTTCAAGTACACGGCACGGGACAAGGCGGCGGCTGAGGGCGGGGCTGGGGTGGGGGGCGCCGCTGGGGCTGGGGTTGGGGTCGAGACGGGGAGCGGCGCCGTCGACGGAGAGGGGCTCCTCGCCTGCCGTCGCTGCGGCGAGCCCATCGACGCCGCCCCCTACGTCGAGAACCTCCAGGGCACCATGCGCGACCTCGGGCTCCAATTCGACGAGTGGGCCGAGTACTGCCCCCGCTGCAAGCGCGTCCTGCGCGGCAACGCCTACCTCACCCACGTCAAGAAGGGCTTCAAGTGACGCACGCGCAGGCCGGGCCCCCGCTGCCGCTCGACCCCTCGGTCGCCCCGCCCGGCACCCGCAACTTCCGCGACGCCGGCGGCATCCCCGCCGACCGCTGGCACGCCGACCAGAACGGCGAGACCCTCGTCCCCACCCACTGCTGCTTCTGCGGCGTGCAGTGCGGCATGTACCTGCGGGTCGACCGCGCGGGGAAGGTCTTCGGCGTCGAGCCCCGCAACCACGACATCAACCGGATGCGGCTCTGTCCCAAGGGCATCAACGCCTACCAGCAGGTCAACCACCCCGACCGGCTCACCTCCCCCCTCATGCGCCGCAACCGCGACGAACCCTTCCGCGAGGCCAGCTGGGAGGAGGCGCTCGACTTCACCGTCTCCGAGATCCGCCGCATCCAGGGCGAGTACGGCAACGACGCCTTCGGCCTGCTCGGCGGAGCCAGCCTCTTCTCCGAGAAGACCTATCTGGTCGGCAAGTTCGCCCGGGTCGCCCTGAAGACCAAGCACGTCGACTACAACGGCCGGCTGTGCATGGTCTCCGCCGCCGGAGCCAACAAACTGGCCTTCGGCATCGACCGGGCCGGCAACCCCTTCTCCGACATCCTCCTCACCGACTGCCTGCTGATCGCCGGCTCCAACGTCGGCGAGTGCTTCCCCGTGATGACCCAGTACCTGTGGGGCGCCCGGGACCGGGGCGCCACCCTGATCGTCGTCGACCCGCGCGAGACCCCCATCGCCCGCACCGCAGACCTGCACGTCGCCCTCCGGCCCGGCACCGACTCCGCCTTCTTCAACGCCGTCCTCCATGTCGTCGTCGCCGAGGGCCTCACCGACGAGGCCTACCTCGCCGCCCACGCCACCGGCTGGGAGGAGGTCAAGCGGACCGTCGCCGACTACCCGCCGGCCCGCTCCGCCGAGATCTGCGGCGTCCCCGAGGAGCAGATCGTCCAGGTCGCCCGCATGTTCGCCGGCGCCGACAAGGCCATGGCCTGGCACGCCCGAGGCGTCGAGCACCACTCCCAGGGCGTCGAGAACTGCCTGTCGATCATCAACCTGTGCGTCGCCGCCGGACACATCGGCCGCCCCGGCGCCGGCTACGGCACCATCACCGGCCAGGGCAACGGGCAGGGCGGCCGCGAACACGGCCAGAAGTCCGACCTGCTGCCCGGCGGCCGCTCCATCTCCAACCCCGAACACCGCCGCCAGATCTGCGAGATCTGGGGCATCGACGAGGCCGAACTGCCGGCTGCCGGCACCTCCATGATGGAGATGGTCTGGCAGATGCAGCGCCGCGAGATCCGCGGCCTCATCGGCATCTGCAACAACCCCTTCGTCTCCCTCCCGAACTACGCCACGGTGAAGGACGGGTACGACACCGCCGAGTTCCACGCCCAGTTCGACTTCTTCCTCTCCGAGACCGCGGCCAACGCCCACGTCGTCTTCCCCGTCACCGTCTGGGCCGAGGACGAGGGCGTCATGGCCAACGCCGAGGCCCGTGTCGTCAAGCACAACAAGGCCCAGGAACCACCCGCCGGCGTCCGCACCGACACCTGGGTCATCTGCGAACTCGCCAAACGCCTCGGCGCCGCCGACAAGTTCGACTTCCCCGACTCCCGCTCCGTCTTCGAGGAGCTGCGCGTCGCCTCCGCCGGAACGGTCAACGACTACTACGGCATCACCTACGAACGGCTCGACGAGACCGGCGGCATCGCCTGGCCCTGCCCGGACACCGAGCACCCCGGCACCCCCCGCCTCTTCGAGGACGGCCGGACCTACCACCCCGACGGCAAGATCCATCTGCAGGTCGTCGAATGGCACCCGCCCATGGACCCGTACAGCGAGGAGTACCCCCTCTCCCTCACCACCGGACGCACCGTCGCCCACTTCCTCTCCGGCAACCAGACCCGCCGCCTGGGCGCCCTCGTCGAACAGACCCCCCGCCCCTGGGTCGAGGTCCACCCCTCCCTCGGCTTCCGCAACGGCGACCCGGTCCGCGTCGTCACCCGCCGCGGCAGCGAGGTCTTCCCCGCCCTGGTCACCGAGGCCATCCGCCCCGACACCCTCTTCATCCCCTACCACTGGCCCGTGCCGACCTCCGCCAACGCGCTGACCATCGACGCCCTCGACCCGCGCTCCAAGATCCCCGAGTACAAGGTCTGCGCCGCCCGCGTCGAGCTCGCCGAACGCGTCGACGAGGTCCCCGCGCCGCCCACCGCCCCCGGCCAGGTCGCCTACCCGGAGACCCAGCTCTCCCGCGTCGACCCCCTGCCCCCCACGGCCCCGCAGGGCCGTGGCACCTCGGAGAGGAGCTGACGCCGCACATGATGGGCCGCACCATCTTCATCGACCCGGGCCGCTGCATCGGCTGCCAGGCCTGCGTCTCCGCCTGCCGCGAATGCGACTCGCACCGCGGCAAGTCGATGATCCACCTGGACTACCCCGAAGAGGGGCGCTCCGTAGCCTCCCTTCCCACCGTCTGCATGCACTGCGAGGACCCCGTCGCCCCGTGCGCCGAGGTCTGCCCCGCCGACGCCATCCTGGTCACCGCCGACGGTGTCGTGCAGCAGGCCGACACCAGCCGCTGCATCGGCTGCGCCAACTGCGTCAACGCCTGCCCCTTCGGCGTACCGAAGATCGACCTCCAGGCGAAGCTGCAGATGAAGTGCAACCTCTGCTACGACCGCACCGCCTACGGCCTCGCCCCCATGTGCGCCACCGTCTGCCCCACCGGCGCCCTCTTCTACGGAACCCTCGACGAGCTGCGCGCCGAACGCCCCGGCGTCCAGGTCGCCGACTCCTTCACCTTCGGCTCCACCACCGTCTCCACCGGCGTGGCGATGGTCGTCCCGGCCGACAAGGTCCAATGGCCGGTCCCCGGCGGTCTGCCCATCGTCGAAGTCAACGGAGTGGACGTCCGATGAGCCTCACCGAACAGCCCCCCGACAACGGCTCCGAAGCATCCGAGGCATCCGAAGCACCCGACGCCGCCCAGGCCGCCCTCCGCGACCGCGTCTCCGCCGACTCCCTCACCACCCGCCGTGACTACCTGCGGATCGTCGCCACCGTCTCCGGCGGCCTGGCCGTCGGCGGCATCGGCGTCGCCTCCGGCATCCTGCACCGGCACGGCGACACCGACGGGGCACCCGAACCCAAGAGGATCGCCGACTCGATCCCGCCCGGCGAGTCGGTCGCCTTCCGCTACCCGGACGAGGAGGACCGCGCCGTCGCCGTCCGCCTGGACGACGGCACCCTCGCCGGCTACTCCGCCGTCTGCACCCACCTCGCCTGCGCCGTGCTCTGGCGCAAGGACCGGGGGAGCGAGGGCGAGCTGTACTGCCCCTGCCACGAGGGAGTCTTCGACGCCCGCACCGGCGAGGTGACCGCGGGCCCGCCGCCCCGGCCGCTGCCCAAGGTCCTCCTCGTCGAGGGCGCCGACGGCAGCGTCTGGGCCGTGGGCACCACCCGCTCCGGCGAGAGCGTCCAGGAGGGCCTCTGCCGCCAGCTCGGCGACAGCCGCCCCGACCTCGCGGGCCGCCTCGGCTGCCCGGGCGCCGGAGCCGGCAGCCCGCTCGGCAGCACCCTGGAAAGGAGCCGCCGGACATGACCGACACCCCGTTCCCCAAGGACCCGGCCGCCCCGGGCCACCCGCCGGAGACCCCGCGGGAGCTCCCGCCCCGGCCCGCCTACACCCCCGGCAGCGCCCAGCCGCGCCTCAACCGCCCGGTCCACGAGCGCTACCCCCAGATCCGCCCCACCAGCGGCTACGGCGACCCCCGGATCCGGAACACCGGTCCCGGCCCGGGCGCCGGGAGCGAGCAGGAGCCCGAACGCTCCTCCAAGCTCACCGCCCGCCTGGTGCTGGCTCTCACCGTGGTCGTGGGCCAGCTGTGGGGCCTGACGGTCGTGGTCGACGAGTGGATGGCGGGCGACACCGGGACCGCCTGGTGGGGGGCGGGCTTCCTGGTCCTGTCCTTCCTCGTCGTCCTGGGCCTGTGGCTGCTCGACCCGAAGGACCGCTGACGGTCCACGGTCGGCGCCGGCCAGGGCCACCGGTCGGCCCGGTACGGGGCGGTGATCCCGGCGTACCCTGAAGACATGAGCACCGCCCCCGCCTCCGGACCGCGAGCAGCGAAGCAGTCCGACTCCCGACCCGATCCCCAACCCAGGCCGGCACTGATCTTCGACGATCCACTGGACCAGCAGTCCGCGGACGACACGGACCGGGGATGGGGCGAGCGGCCTCCGGCCGGCGGCGACAGCGCCGCCGACCTCGCGCGCTTCCTCGACGAGAAGCCGCCGCACCACCTCTGACGCCGACGCGAGCCGTCGGTCAGGAGGTGGGGTGCGTCCCGGTGCTCGCGCCGGAGGACGGACCCCGCTGGGCGACGAGGGTGTCGCGGATCTCCTTCAGGACCTCCAGCTCGCTGACCTCCAGGGTCTCCTGCACGCCTTCCTTGGCCTTGTCGTGCGCGGCGCGCTTGGCCAGCACCTTGGCCATGGGCAGCACCATCAGGAAGTAGACGACGGCCGCGGTGATGATGAAGCTGAGGATGGCGCTGAGCACCAGGCCCCACTCCAGCTGGATGCCCTGCATCTCGCCGTTCACGATCTTGCACGGGTCCTTGATGCAGGACTTGTAGCTCTCCAGGTTCTTGGTGCCGAAGGCGCCGACGATCGGGTTGATGAGACCCTTCACCACCGAGTTCACGATGTTGGTGAACGCGGCACCGATGACGACCGCCACCGCCAGATCGATGACATTGCCCCGCATGAGGAAGGCTTTGAAGCCGTCCAGCACGCTTTCCTTCTTCGCGCTCACCGTGGTGCCCTTCGTCTTGTGTGCAGTGTGCGGAGCCATTACGCCGCGATCGGCGCAGAGGCGTCCAATCCGTACACACGGGACGGTGACTTGACAGTCCGTCAGTGCGAATCAGCACAGCGTCACCGCCAGTTGGGACGTCATGCCCGCACCGGCGAGCGCCGCCGCCGTCGGCCGAGGAACGGACAGGACGACCAACGCCCCACCGTCCGAACGAGTCTCACCCGGGCCGGGTACTTCGGCCACTCGGACACCCGAGGCCACCACACGGGCCTCGCCGCTCCCGCCGGCCCCGAGCGTCGTCATGGCGGGCGCGGCGATCACGTCCACCCGGTCGCCGGGCCGCAGCAGCCGGACGGTCTCCGCGTCGGCGATCCGCACCGGGGCCGACACGAGCGGCACGGCGGGCGGCCGGTGCCGCTCCTGCGCCACGGGCCGGGGCCGCGGCTGGGCGACCAGGTCGTCGGCCCCCGCCACACCGGCCGCGGCGAGGGTGGCGGCCGCCAGCGCCAGAACCGCGGCGGGAGCCCGGCGCCTGCGCCGCAGGGCCCGCCGCAGCCGAAGCCTCCCGCCGCGTACGCGCAGCGGATCGAACTGAGGGACACCGCACGGCGTGGGCACCGAGGTGCGGGTGTGGGGAAGGCAGGAGTCTGAGGTCATCGCGGATACCGCCTGTCGTGGGACGAGCCGTCCGCCGGACCGTCCGGCGAACCGCACTCACCATCCCGTCCTCGCGGCGATCCCGCTCCGGCCTGTGGACAGCCGGGCCGCTGTGGACAACTTCCTCACCCCCGCGAGCGATTGCCGCCGGGCGGCGATGTCCGCGACGCTTGAGCCAGTCCGGACCACACGGCGCGTTCCTCACCCCGCCGTGCGGCTCAGGGCAGTTCGATCCCCAGGTCCCACCCGTCGTGGACCCGGGTGCACAGGCAGTCCCGGTCGGTCGTCGCGGGGAGCGCGCCCACCGCGTCGAAGAGCACATCACGCAGCCGGCCCACGTTCTCGCCGAACACACGCAGTACCTCGGAGTGCGAGACGCCGTCCCCCGTCTCCGCGCCGGCGTCCAGGTCCGTCACCAGTGCGAAGGAGGTGTAGCAGAGTCCCAGTTCCCGGGCGAGTACGGCCTCGGGGTGGCCGGTCATGCCGACCACCGACCAGCCCGCGGCCGCGTGCCACCGCGACTCGGCGCGGGTGGAGAAGCGGGGGCCCTCGACGACGACCATCGTGCCGCCGTCGACGGGTTCCCAGCCCCGCCCCCGGGCGGCCTTCAGGGCGACCTTGCGCCCGTCGGGGCAGTAGGGGTCGGCGAAGGCGACGTGGACCACGTTCGGGACGGCCCCGTCCGCGCGTGGCTCCCCGTCGAAGTAGGTCTGTGCGCGGGTCCTCGTCCGGTCGACCAGCTGGTCGGGCACGACGAGGGTGCCGGGGCCGTGCTCCTCGCGCAGACCACCCACCGCGCAGGGCCCGAGGACCTGCCGGACGCCGACCGAGCGCAGGGCCCAGAGGTTGGCGCGGTAATTGATCCGGTTCGGCGGCACGCTGTGGCCGCGGCCGTGCCGGGGGAGGAAGGCGACCCGTCGGCCGGCGAGCTCGCCGAGGAAGAGGGAGTCGCTGGGGCTGCCGTACGGGGTGTCGACCGACACCTCGGTCACATCGTCCAGGAAGGAGTAGAACCCGGAGCCGCCGATCACGCCGATGTCCGCGAACACGTCGCTCGTCATGGCGGTCACCCTAGCCGCCCCGAAACGCGAGATGCCCCGCCGATGGGAATCGGCAGGGCAGACGCGAGAAGGGTGGATCAGGCCGCCGAGGTGGAGCTCGACGAGGCCGCCGGCTTCGAGTCCGAGGAGGACGAAGACGAGGACGTGGAGGTCGACGCAGAGGACGACGACGCAGTGGAGGACGACGACGAAGAGGACTTCGACGAGGCCGGCGAGCTGCTGGACGACGAGCCGCGGCTGTCGTTCCGGTAGAAGCCGGAGCCCTTGAACACGATGCCAACGGCCGAGAACACCTTCTTCAGGCGTCCCTTGCAGTTCGGGCACTCGGTCAGAGCGTCATCCGTGAACTTCTGCACCGCCTCGAGGCCCTCGCCGCACTCGGTGCACTGGTACTGGTAGGTCGGCACTTGTCTTCCTCCTGGCACTCACACTCATCGAGTGCTAACGACGATCCATAGTGACGTATTCCGCCGGTTCAGTCCACCGTCACGGGAACTCGGTGACCGATGCCACGCGCGGCGACGCGGCCCGTCGCGCGCGGCTGGAGCCGCGTGCGACGGGCGATCAGGGTGGCGAGGGCGAGCACGGTGCCCGCCATCGGCACCAGGAAACCGGTGCTCGCGCCGTGGGCGTCGGCCAGGCGGCCGGCGACCGTGACGGCGGCGGCCTGGCCCAGGGCCACGGCGCCGGTGAGCCAGGTGAAGGCCTCGGTGCGGGACGTGGCCGGGACCAGGGTCTCGACGATCGTGTAGCCGGTGATCAGCGCCGGGGCGATGCACAGACCCACGACCAGGCCGAGGGCGCCGAGCAGCAGGACGGAGTGCGTGGTCCACAGAAGGGAGGCGGCGATGGTGAGACCGATGTAGCCGAGGATCAGCCGACGACGCGGGCCGATCTTCCAGGCGACGGCACCCATGGCGATACCGGCGAGCATGTTGCCGGCGGCGAAGATGCCGTACAGCAGGCCGTTGGCGCCGGGGTTGCCGATCTCCTCGCTGAAGGCGGTGAGCGAGACCTGCATGCCGCCGAAGACGGAGCCGATGCCCAGGAAGGCGATGGCGAGGACCCGGACGCCGGGGATGGACAGGGCCGAGCGGTGCGGCTCGCCGTCCGTCTGGCCGGCGGCGGCGGTCAGGCCGAAGGCGGGCTGGGTGCTGCGCTGGGCGGCGAAGAACAGGCCGCCGACCAGGGTGAGGGCGGCCTCGGCGATCAGGCCGGCCGCCGGGTGCACGCCGGTGCACAGGGCGGTGGCGAGGACCGGGCCGACGACGAAGGTGAACTCGTCGGTGACCGATTCGAAGGCCGCGGCGGTCGGCATCAGGGGCGTGCCGTCCAGCTTGGCGGCCCAGCGGGCCCGGACCATGGGCCCGACCTGCGGCACGGAGGCGCCGGAGGGGACGGCTGCGAGGAACAGGGCCCACATCGGGGCGCCGGCGAGGGCCAGCGCGACCAGAAGGGAGACCGAGGCGGTGTGGATGAGCACACCGGGGATGAGGACGGCCCGCTGGCCGAAGCGGTCGGCCAGCTTGCCGGTCTGCGGGGCGAACAGTGCCATCGAGACGCCGGTGACGGCGGCGACGGCACCGGCGCTGCCGTAGGAGCCGGTGGTGTGCTGGACGAGCAGCACGATGCCGATGGTCAGCATCGCGAAGGGCTGCCGGGCCGCGAAGCCCGGCAGAAGGAAGGAGAGAGCACCAGGAGTGCGCAGCAGCTGCCCGTAGCCGGGCCGCTTCTCCGAGACCGTGGACGCCACGGTCCATGCCTTTCCGCCGCCTGGTAGCGGGCCCGTGCACGGTGGTGCGGGTATCGCCGAGAGCTGTCCTCATGCGCGGAACTGCGGTAGATACCGGGCCCCAGGCTGGAGGGCGCCGCGGCCGCCATACGGTCGCGCCAGCTCTGCGTCAGGCAGAGTTGGTTCGATCAAGTGTGCCTTCATGGTACAGGGAAGGGCGTCTTCCCGCCTGGGAAAACGCCCTCGGTCCTGAATTAATGCCTGGGATTAACCGGATGTTCGCCGGAAGGGGTTCGCGCGGGGACCCCGGTGGCGTTCGGGGGCGGCGACGGCTGTGGCGCCGCCGGTGCCCAGCCAGCCGGCCAGCTTGCCGCCCTGGCCGACCGCGCGCAGCCGGCGCTCGGTGGCGTCCCGTACCGGGTCGGTGGCGACCACGAGGAGCTCGTCGCCGCGTCGCAGCACGGTGGCGGGGCCGGGGACGAAGCTGGCGTCCTCGCGGACGACCAGGGTGACGGCCGCCCCGGCGGGCAGTCGGAGCTCGGCGACCTCGACGCCGTGCATCTTGGAGCTCTCCGGGATGGCCACGGAGAGCAGGTGTCCGCGCAGCCGCTCCAGGGGGGCGGACTCGACGCCGAGGTCGGCGGCCTCGGCCGAGTCCCCCAGCTTGAGGGCCTTGGCCAGCCAGGGCAGGGTCGGGCCCTGGACCAGGGTGTAGACGACGACGAGCACGAAGACGATGTTGAAGATCCGCTCGCTGCCCTCGATCCCGGAGACCATCGGGATGGTGGCGAGGATGATCGGCACGGCTCCGCGCAGGCCGGCCCAGGACATCAGGGCCTGCTCCTGCCAGGGGATGCGGAAGGGAAGGAGGCTGACGAAGACCTCCATGGGGCGGGCGACCATGGTGAGGACGAGGCCGATGACGACGGCCGGCCAGAAGTCGTTGCCGAGCTCGTGCGGGGTGACGAGCAGGCCGAGCAGGACGAACATGCCGATCTGGGCGATCCAGCCGAGTCCCTCGGCGAAGCCCCGGTTGGCGGGGGCGTGCGGCAGCTTGGCGTTGCCGAGCACCATCGAGGCCAGGTAGACGGCGAGGAAGCCGGAGCCGTGGGCCATGGCGCCGGCGGCGTAGGCGACGACGGCGATGGCCATGACGGCGATCGGGTAGAGGCCGGAGGCGGGCAGCGCGATGTGGCGCAGTCCATAGGCGCCGAGGAAGCCGACGGCGAGGCCGATGGCGACGCCGATGGCGAGCTCCAGGGCGATCTCGCCGACGAGGAGGTACCAGGCGTCGACGGGGCCCGCGGTGGAGAAGGCGACGACCAGGATGACGACGGGGGCGTCGTTGAAGCCGGACTCGGCCTCCAGGACGCCGGTGACCCGGGAGGGCAGCGGCACCTTGCGGAGGACGGAGAAGACGGCGGCGGCGTCGGTGGAGGAGACGACGGCGCCGATGATGAGGGCCTGCTGCCATTCCAGGCCGACGAGGTAGTGCGCGGCCGAGGCTGTGATGCCCACGCTCACCGCGACGCCGACGGTCGACAGGACGACCGCCGCGGGCAACGCGGGTTTGATCTCCTTCCACTTGGTGCCCAGGCCACCCTCGGCCAGGATCACCACGAGTGCGGCATAGCCGATCACCTGGGTCAGTTCGGCGTTGTCGAAGGCGACGTTGCCGATGCCGTCCTGCCCCATGGCGACCCCGATCCCGAGATAGAGCAGGAGGCTGGGGAGCCCGCTCCGGGAGGAGATCCGCACCGCCGCGACAGCGATGAGCAGTACGAGCGAGCAGATGAGCAGGAGTTCATTGAGCTGGTGGACAGTCAGTGGCCGATCCTTCCCCTCACGTGCAGCTGGATCGTTCCTCCAGCGCCGGTACTTCGTTACCTTACCTAATCTTTAACGTTTTCTTGACGCCTCCTTGGTGTTCCATCGCACATCCATGCGTATAAGTACGGTTCTCTTCCTGACACCGCGTCCGGGCGCTCCGGACGCTGCGCCTAAGGTTGCTCCCGTACTCCAGGACCACCCTGCCCCTCGAAGGACAGCGATGCCCTCCAACACGACCGCGCCCCCCGCCAAGAAGAAGGGGCGGCGTGCCCGCCTGATCGTCCTCGTCCTGGTGCTCGCGCTGGTCGCGGGCGTCGGGTACGGGGCGTACTGGGGGGTCACCACCGTCCGGGGCTCGTTCCCGCAGACCACGGGCACCCTCAGGATCGACAAGCTCTCCGGACCGGTCGAGGTGAAGCGCGACGCCTACGGCGTCCCGCAGATCTACGCCGACAACGAGGCCGATCTCTTCCGCGCCCAGGGCTTCGTCCAGGCCCAGGACCGCTTCTACGAGATGGACGTCCGCCGCCACATGACGGCCGGCCGCCTCTCCGAGATGTTCGGCAAGAGCCAGGTCGACACCGACGCCTTCCTGCGCACGCTCGGCTGGCGGCAGGTCGCGCAGCAGGAGTACGACAAGGTCCTGTCGGCGGACACCAAGAAGAATCTCCAGGCGTACGCCGAGGGCGTCAACGCCTATCTCAAGGACCGGGACCCGTCGGACATCTCCGTCGAGTACGCGGCCCTGGCCTTCACCAACGACTACACGATCGAGCCGTGGAGCCCGGTCGACTCGGTGGCCTGGCTCAAGGCGATGGCCTGGGACCTGCGCGGCAACATGCAGGACGAGATCGACCGTTCGCTGATGGCCGGCCGGCTCACCGCGCAGCAGATCAAGGACCTCTACCCGGCCTACCCGTACGAGCTCCACCAGCCGATCGTCACGCAGGGCGCCGTCGACAAGATCACCGGCAAGTTCGACCCCAAGGCCGAGGCCCACGGCGGCGCGAGCGGCGACAGCGGTGCCGACGCGCTCGGCGGCGTCCAGTCGCAGCTCTCCGCGCTCTCCGACTCCCTCGACGAGATCCCCGCGCTGATCGGCCCCAACGGCAACGGCATCGGCTCGAACTCCTGGGTCGTCTCCGGGAAGTACACGACCTCCGGCAAGCCGCTGCTCGCCAACGACCCGCACCTCGCGCCGATGCTGCCGTCCCTCTGGTACCAGATGGGCCTGCACTGCCGCTCCGTCTCGGCCACCTGCCGCTACGACGTCGCCGGCTACACCTTCTCCGGCACCCCCGGCGTGATCATCGGCCACAACGACTCGATCGCCTGGGGCTTCACCAACCTGGGCGCCGACGTCACCGACCTCTACCTGGAGAAGGTCGGCGAGCAGGGCTATGTCGTCGACGGCAAGGTCAAGCCGTTCCGGACCCGCGAGGAGACCATCAAGGTCGCCGGCGGCGGCGACCGCACCATCACGGTCCGCTCCACCGAGAACGGCCCGCTGGTCTCCGACCGCTCCACCGAGATGGAGAAGGTCGGCCAGAACGCCCCCGTCGGCAACGCCGCCCCCGACCGCGGCACCGGCTACGGCGTCGCGCTGCGCTGGACCGCGCTCCAGCCCGGCAAGTCGATGGACGCCGTCTTCGAGCTCAACCGCGCCAAGGACTTCACGACCTTCCGCGCCGCGGCCAAGGACTTCGAGGTCCCGTCGCAGAACCTGATCTACGCCGACACCGAAGGCCACATCGGCTACCAGTCGCCCGGCAAGATCCCGGTCCGTGCCAAGGGCTACGACGGCACCATGCCCGCGCCCGGCTGGGACTCCTCGTACGACTGGAAGGGCTACATCCCCTTCGGGGAGCTGCCCTACGAGTACGACCCGGCGCGCGGCTACATCGTGACCGCCAACCAGGCCGTCATCGACGAGAAGAAGTACCCCTACCTCCTCACCAAGGACTGGGGCTACGGCTCGCGCAGCCAGCGGATCAACGACCTCATCGAGTCGAAGATCAAGGACGGCGGCAAGATCTCGCCGGACGACATGCAGTCCATGCAGATGGACAACCGCAGCGAGATCGCGACCCTGCTCAACCCGCTGCTGCTGAAGATCGACGTCGCCGACCCGCAGGTCCGCGAGGCGCAGAAGCTGCTGGAGGGCTGGGACTACACCCAGGAGCCGGACTCGGCGGCCGCCGCGTACTTCAACGCGGTGTGGCGCAACGTCCTCAAGCTGGCCTTCGGCGACAAGCTGCCCAAGGAGCTGCGTGTCGAGGGCGAGTGCATCAACGTGCGCCGGACCGACGCCACCGGGCCGGTCGACGAGCAGAACAAGCTGGTCCGCGAGTGCGGCGAGCGCGATGCCGACTCGGCGCAGCCGGACGGCGGCGACCGCTGGTACGAGGTGGTCCGCCCGCTGCTCAAGCAGGAGAAGAACCAGTGGTGGAAGACGCCGGGCGACCGGCTGAACGCCCCCACCGAGACCCGTGACCAGCTGCTCGCGCAGGCCATGAAGGACGCCCGCTGGGAGCTGACCGCCAAGCTGGGCAAGGACGTCTCGACCTGGAGCTGGGGCCGGCTGCACCAGCTGACCCTGGAGAACCAGACGCTCGGCACCGCGGGCCCCGGCTTCGTGCAGTCGCTGCTCAACCGCGGCCCGTGGAACCTGGGCGGCGGCGAGGCCGCCGTCGACGCCACCGGCTGGAACGCGGCGGGCGGCTACGACGTGATCTGGGTGCCGTCGATGCGGATGGTCGTCAACGTCGGCGACTGGGACAAGTCCCGGTGGATCAACCTCACCGGCGCCTCCGGCCACGCGTTCAACAGCCACTACACGGACCAGACCGACAAGTGGGTGAAGGGCGAGCTGCTGGACTGGCCGTACGGGAAGGCGGCGGTCGACACCGCCGCCAAGGACACCTTGACGCTCCAGCCCTAAGGGCCGGGGAGGGAGGGGTTCAGGGCGCGAAGCGCCGGACCCCCTCCGGGGTCACCACCGCGTGCACGGGGTGGTCGTGCGGTTCCTCCGGGACCCGCGCGACCACCTCGTTCGCGTAGAGGAGCACGACCAGGGCCGGATCCGCCCCGGCCCGTACGAGCCGGGCGAGGACCCGGTCGTACGAACCGCCGCCCCGCCCGAGCCGCAGGCCCCGCGCGTCGACCGCGAGGCCCGGAAGCAGCACCGCGTCGGCGGCGCACACGGCCTCGGGCCCGAGGCGTTCGCCGACCGGTTCGAGCAGTCCCCGGCCCGCCTTCGCGAGCCGCTCGGGCCCTTCGTAGACGGCCCAGTCGAGGTCGTTGTCGGGCAGCAGCACCGGCAGCAGGACCCGTACGCCCCGCTCGCGCAGCGCGTCGAGGAGCGCGCGCGTGCCCGGTTCACGCCCCACCGAGACATAGGCGGCGACCGTCCTCGCCCCGGCGAGCTCGGCGAGCTCCAGCGCGGACCGCGCGAGGAGCTCGGCGGCCCGTCCGGTGGCGTCGGGCGTCAACGCGGCGCGGGCGCCGAGCAGTGCACGGCGCAAGACGGTCTTCTCGGACAGTTCCGTACCCGGTTCCTGGCTCAACGCGGCTCGAATTCCTCTTGTATCGGGAGGTAGCGGTACGAGGTCGAGAAAGCTCACGGGAGCCGCGACTTTTCTCATTTCCTTCCCATACCGAACGGCTAGGGTGCAGCGCATGACTCAGACGCCGTCCCTCACCAAGGCTGTCATCCCGGCCGCCGGTCTCGGCACCCGGTTCCTCCCGGCGACCAAGGCGACGCCTAAGGAAATGCTCCCGGTCGTAGATAAACCGGCTATCCAGTACGTCGTCGAGGAGGCCGTCGCGGCCGGGCTCTCGGACGTCCTGATGGTCACCGGCCGCAACAAGCGGCCCCTGGAGGACCACTTCGACCGGAACTACGAGCTGGAGGAGGCGCTGACCCGCAAGGGCGACGGGGAACGCCTCGCGAAGGTCCAGGAGTCCAGCGATCTGGCGACCATGCACTACGTGCGCCAGGGCGATCCGCGCGGTCTCGGGCACGCCGTGCTGTGCGCGGCCCCGCACGTGGGCGACGAGCCGTTCGCCGTCCTCCTGGGCGACGACCTGATCGATCCGCGCGACCCGCTCCTCGCGCGGATGATCGAGGTGCGCGAGCGCTTCGGCGGCAGCGTCGTCGCGCTGATGGAGGTCGAGCCCTCCCAGATCCACCTCTACGGCAGCGCGGCGGTCGGCCCGACCGGCGAATCGGACGTGGTGAAGGTGACGGGTCTGGTGGAGAAGCCGGACCCGGCGGAGGCGCCCAGCAACTACGCGGTCATCGGCCGGTACGTCCTGGACCCCGCCGTCTTCGCCATACTGCGGGAGACCGAGCCGGGCCGCGGGGGCGAGATCCAGCTCACCGACGCGCTGCAGAAGCTGGTCCAGGACGAGCGGGCCGGCGGCCCGGTGCACGGCGTGGTCTTCAAGGGCCGACGCTACGACACCGGGGACCGCGGGGACTATCTGCGGGCCATTGTCAGACTGGCGTGCGAACGTGAAGATCTGGGACCGGACTTCCGGACCTGGCTCCGCAGGTACGTCAGCGAGGAGATGTAGCACCTTGAGCAGCAGTACGGCACCGTCGGACCACGGCCCGTCCGACCCCTGCGCCGGCCCCGCCCGCGGCCTGTGGTCCGTCGACGAGCACCTCGGCGACATCCTGGCGGCGGTCGCCCCGCTCGAACCCATCGAGCTGCAACTGCCCGAGGCCCAGGGCTGTGTCCTGGTCGAGGACGTCACGGTGCCGGTCGCGCTGCCGCCCTTCGACAACAGCTCCATGGACGGGTACGCGGTCCGGGTCGCCGACGTGGCCGGGGCGAGCGAGGAGTTCCCGGCCGTCCTGACCGTCATCGGCGACGTCGCCGCGGGCGCGGGCGGGCTGCCCGAGGTCGGCCCCGGGCAGGCCGCCCGGATCATGACCGGCGCCCCGCTGCCCCCGGGCGCCGAGGCCGTCGTGCCCGTCGAATGGACCGACGGCGGTACGGGCGGGG
Organism: Streptomyces sp. NPDC094032; assembly: GCF_040303965.1. Classification (NCBI taxonomy): domain Bacteria; kingdom Bacillati; phylum Actinomycetota; class Actinomycetes; order Kitasatosporales; family Streptomycetaceae; genus Streptomyces; species Streptomyces sp. NPDC094032. Next base: position 25,838 of record NZ_JBEOUE010000014.1, read on the forward strand.
GCGCGGCCGGCTCGATGCGCCCCGCGAGCGCCGCCCCGGAGGGCGCGGCCGGTGAGGTCCGCGTCCACCGCGCGGCCGAGGCCCGCGCCCACGTCCGGGAGCGCGGCAGCGACGTCACGGCCGGCGAGCTGGCCCTCGCGGCGGGCACGGTCCTCGGGCCGCCGCAGATCGGCCTGCTCGCGGCGATCGGCCGCGGCACGGTGCGGGTGCGGCCCCGCCCGCGCGTGGTCGTGCTCTCCACCGGCAGCGAACTGGCACAGCCCGGCGAGCCGTTGGCCGAGGGCCAGATCTACGACTCCAACAGCTTCGCGCTGGCCGCCGCCGCGCGCGACGCCGGAGCGCTCGCCTTCCGCGTGCCGGCCGTCGCGGACGACGCCGAGTCGCTGCGGTCCGCGATCGAGGACCAGCTGATCCGGGCCGACCTGATCGTCACCACCGGCGGGGTCAGCGTCGGGGCGTACGACGTCGTCAAGGAGGCGCTGACGGCGGACGGCGAGGTCGACTTCCGCAAGCTGGCCATGCAGCCGGGCAAGCCGCAGGGCTTCGGCATGATCGGCCCGGACCACATCCCGCTGCTCGCGCTGCCGGGGAACCCGGTCTCCTCGTACGTGTCGTTCGAGCTGTTCGTCCGGCCCGCGATCCGCGCGCTCATGGGCCTCGCCGACCGGCCCGATCTCGCGCGGCCGACGGTCCGGGCGGCGCTCGCGGGGGAGCGGACGCTGTCCTCGCCGGAGGGGCGGCGCCAGTTCCTGCGCGGGACGTACGACGCCGGGTCGGGCACCGTCACCCCCGTGGGCGGATCCGGCTCGCACCTGATCGGCGCGCTCGCGCACGCGGACGCGCTGCTCGTCGTACCGGAGGAGGTGACCGCCGTCGAGCCCGGCACCGAGCTGGACGTGGTCCTCCTCGGCTGAGGAGGCCCAGGTGGGGGTACCGTGTCGTCCCACACAGCGACCGGGAGTGTCACCGCCATGAGCACGCAGCAAGGACTCACCCACATCGACGAGGCGGGGGCGGCCCGCATGGTCGACGTCTCCGCGAAGGACGTCACGGCCCGCACCGCCCGCGCCAGCGGCCGCGTCCTCGTCTCGCCGCGCGTGATCGAGCTGCTGCGCGGCGAGGGGGTCCCGAAGGGCGACGCGCTCGCCACGGCCCGGATCGCCGGGATCATGGGCGCCAAGAAGACCCCCGACCTGATCCCGCTCTGCCACCCGCTGGCCGTCTCGGGCGTCACCCTGGACCTGGCGGTCACGGACGACGCGGTCGAGATCCTGGCGACCGTGAAGACCACGGACCGCACGGGCGTCGAGATGGAGGCCCTGACGGCGGTGTCGGTGGCGGCGCTGACCGTCGTCGACATGGTGAAGGCGGTCGACAAGGGCGCGGTCATCTCCGACGTACGGGTCGAGGAGAAGACGGGCGGAAAGTCGGGCCACTGGACGCGGAGCGAGGCGTGACGCGCGCGGGCCGGGTGACGGGGGCGCACGACCACGAGCACGAGCACGAGGCGCACCCTCCGGCCCCGTCCGCGCTCGGCGCCGGGATCGGCGGCGCGCTCACCGCCCCGTACGCCGCGCTCGTCGTCACCGCCTCCAACCGGGCGGCCGCCGGGGTCTACGAGGACAAGGGCGGCCCGCTGATCGCCGAGGCGCTGCGCGGGCTCGGCTTCGCCGTGGACGGCCCGCGGGTCGTCCCGGACGGGGCGCCCGTCGAGGCCGTGCTGCGCGCCGGGGTCGCCGCCGGGTACGACGCGATCGTCACCACGGGCGGTACGGGCATCTCGCCCACCGACGAGACCCCCGAGGTCACCCGCCGCGTCCTGGAGCGGGAGATCCCCGGCATCCCGGAGGCGATCCGCGCGTACGGCCGGGAGAAGGTGCCGACCGCGGCGCTGTCCCGGGGTCTCGCCGGGGTGGCCGGCGGGACGCTGATCGTGAACCTGCCGGGTTCGACGGGCGGGGTACGGGACGGGATGGACGTCCTGGGGCCGCTGCTCGTGCACGCCGTCGACCAGATCCGCGGCGGCGACCACCCGAGACCCGTGCCGGAAGCGGGCCCGGAATCATGACCCCGTCCTGGCCCGTGGTCCTGGTGGACGGCGATGTGCTGCTCCGCCCGATAAAGATGCGCGACCAGCGGGCCTGGCGCGAGGTGAACCGGCGCAACCGTGACTGGCTGCGCCCCTGGGAGGCGACCGTCCCGCCGCCCGGGCCCGGCGGGCCGCTCGCGCAGCGCCCCACGTACCGCCAGATGGTGCGCCATCTGCGGGCCGAGGCGAACGCGGGGCGGATGCTGCCGTTCGTGATCGAGTACCAGGGACGCCTGGTGGGGCAGTTGACGGTCGCCGGGATCACCTGGGGCTCGATGTGCTCGGGGCACGTCGGCTACTGGGTGGACAGCGAGGTGGCCGGCCGGGGTGTCATGCCGACGGCGGTCGCGCTCGCCGTCGACCACTGCTTCCGCACGGTGGGGCTGCACCGGATGGAGGTGTGCATCCGGCCGGAGAACGGTCCGTCGCGGCGGGTCGTGGAGAAGCTGGGCTTCCGCGAGGAGGGGCTGCGCCCCCGGTACCTGCACATCGACGGCGCCTGGCGGGACCATCTGGTCTTCGCGCTGACGGCGGAGGAGGTGCCGGAGGGGCTGCTGCGCCGCTGGCACCAGGCGCGCCGCCAGCATCACTGACCGGACTCCCTGAATTGATATAAGTGTTCGAATTTCATCCCCAGTTGGCACCCAAAGGCCTCAATCGGTCTGAACAATCACAAAAAAATTCAGTGATATCAGCCAGATCGTGCGACACACCGGCCCAATTGGCCGATGCCTCCACGCGAACCCCTCTACGGTGTGAGGCGTGAGCAGCAGCGGCCTCATCTACGCAGTCATCGTCGGGGCCTGGGCCGCCTACCTGGTGCCGATGTGGCTCCGCAGGCAGGACGAGCTGAACGAAGCCCGTCCGACGGAACGCTTCAGCACCGCCATCCGGCTGCTGTCCGGACGGGCGGGAATGGAGCGCCGGTACGCCAAGGAGCTCAAGGGCCGGGATCGTGCGGCTGAGGGAGTGGCGCCCGAGGTGGACCCGGACGCGGCGACGGAGCATCTGAGCTCGGTCGACGTCCGGGGCTTCTGCGCGCCCGCGGCCAGGACGGAAGCCCGCCTGGAGCTCCCGGACCCGCCCCAGGCCCAGACCCCCGCGCCCGTGCCCGTGCCCGCCCCCGCGTCCGCCCGGCGTGCGCCGAGCGCGGCCGCCGAGCGGGCCCGCAGGGGCAAGGCGTTGGCCCGGCGCCGGCGCACCACGGTGCTCCTCTTCGTGGCCTTCACCCTCGGCGCGGTCGTCGCGGCCGTCGGCGGCCTCGCCTTCCTGTGGGCACCCGCCGTCCCGGCCGTGCTCCTGAGCGCGTACATCGTGTACCTGCGCGTCCAGGAGCGCCGGCGCTTCGTCTACGTGATGGACCGCCGCAACGCCGAGGCCGCCGCCGCCCGCCTGCGCGAGAGCCGCCGCCCCGCCCCGACGCCCGAGCCCGCACCCGCCGAGCCCCCGGCGCCCGCCCCGGCGGTGTCGCCGCAGGAGGCGGGCCGGCGCGCCCTGGTGGAGCAGACGGACCACGCCGAGTGGGTGGACCAGCAGCGCGACCGCGGCCCCGCCCGCGGCGACAGCTGGGAGCCGGTCCCGGTCCCGCTCCCGACGTACGTCACCGCCCCGGTCGCCCCGCGCGCCTCCAGCGGCGTCGACATCACGGACCCGGAGACCTGGAGCGCGGCCCGCTCCTCCACGGCGGCGGACCCGACCCCGCCCCCCGCCCCCACCCCGGCCCCCCGCCAGCGCACGGCCCAGCCCCGAGCCCGCCGCGACCACGGCCGCACCCCACTCTTCGACCAGTACGCGGACGACGACCGCCCCCGAGCGGCCAACGAATGACCCGTCCCCCGGGGGCCCGCGACACCCCCCGGCTGACCTGCGGGGGAGCGGATTTCCAACTACCCCGGTCGGGATGCTAATGTTTCACACGTCGCAAGGGCCTGTGGCGCAGTCTGGTAGCGCACCTCGTTCGCATCGAGGGGGTCTGGGGTTCAAATCCCCACAGGTCCACAGACGACAGTTCTCGAGTAGCTCTCGGGAATCGTCACGAGATCCCGTTCCGCCGGAAGGCGGGGCGGGATCTCGGCGTTTGTGGGGTGTGTTCAGAGGAGGGTCATGACGGCCTTCCGTCGGACCGGCGGCGCTCCGCCGCGGTGACCAGGATTCCGAGCAGCGCCGCCAGGTCGGCCGCGCCGTCGGCGTCGTCGGCCCAGCGGGTGGCCTGGAGTGGGTGTACCTGGTCGAGTGGGACGCGTTCGCGGGTGAGGACGAAGGCCAGTGCCAGCATGGCCGCGCGGGCGTTGCCGTCTTCGAACGGATGGAAGAACAGGACGTCGAGGTAGGCCCGGGCGGCGCGTGACGGGAGGGGCAGGTCCCGGTGGGCGCTCTCGGACAGACAGCGCTCGAAGCACGCTGGAGTGTCGGGTGTCAGGCCGTAGCGTTCCCGCCCGGCCTTCGCGAAGGCCGGCACTGTGCGGAAAGGGGCGGAATCCTGGTCCAGGACCGTCCGCTGCCAGCCCGCCAGGAGGGCGAAGCTCAGCCGCCTGCCCTGTGCCGCGTCGGCGAGCGCCAAGTCGAGGGCGGTCAGGACGCGTTTGGTCCCTTCGGCGTCGCGGCTGCCGCGTGTGGTGGTGAAGAAGTTCCGGAAGCCGTCGTACGCCGGTGTTCCCGCGTCGGGGCGAGTGCCGCTCCAGCGCGGCCAGGAGATCTGTGGGCGAACGCGCAGCCAGTCCGCGAGCGCGTCCGGATGGTGGCTGGGCCCGGACGTCACAGGTTTCCGTCCACCGTCCGGGCGAACCGCGAACTCACCGTGTCGACCAGTACGACATCCGGTGCGGCCCAGCTGCTGAACCGGCCGCCGACCGCGCTTTCCACGATCTCCCGGGCTCGTTCCTCGTCGATGCCGCTGTAGGCGAGGAACCATTCGAGGACCTGCATGCAGTGTCCGTACCAGCCGCTATGGGCCCGTGTCCGGTCGGCCACCACGGTCACCAGTCGTGTGCACGCACGCTCCCAGTACCAGGGATCCACAGAGGACAGCGGCACCGCCGAGTGCGACGGCGGCGCCAAGGCGGAGAAGCGCTCCGCCAGATCCTCGATCCAGTCGCGCCACTCGAGCAGGGCCGTGACGGCCAACGGGGCGGTTGCGTCCGCCGTCGTCATGGAATGGTTGGCGCAGCACCACACGTCGACGACCCCGCCGTCGTTGTCGCCCTCGCCCACCGACCAGTCCCAGCCAGAGGCCCACCGGCCGTACCGGTTCACCAGGAACTCGGTGACCGGGTCCAGCGAGTGCGGCCAGAGTTCTTCCATGGCCTCAGGACTGGGCAGCAAGGGTGCGACAAGACCGGCCAACGCCTTCGCCGCATCCTCGTCCAGCTCGAACGGATGCCGCAACGGATCGACTTCTGCCCAGGTCAGGGTGCTTGCCCTCAGATCGCTCACCACCTCACTCTGCCCTGCTCACCTGTACGAACTCCAACGCAATATGGAGAGCGGAGGTGAAGCGGTACGCCACCCACGCGTCCGACAGTCAGGCGCGGCAGCGGAGCATGGTCAAGGCGGGGTTCTCGGTGAAGGCGGTCCAGTAGTCCTCGCCGTACTCCTCGATGCCCGCTTCGGAGATCTCCAGGGGGACCCAGGTCAGGTCGGTGAAGCCGGCGGAGCGCAGGGTGGTCTCGTAGACGTCGCGGCGGGGCGGGTGGGACGTGAAGGAGATCGGGGGGTCGAGGAGGGCGGTGAGGCGGATGTGGGGGCCGACCTCGTTCTCGTCGCCGACCGGCTCGCACGTGAAGCCGTACTTGGCCAGCGACTCGCCGCCGAGGCGGAAGTCGGGGTTCTGCATGAAGAGGAAGAACTCCGCTCCCGGGGCCAGGCTGCGGTGGACGGCGCGGGTCATGCGCTCGATCGTCGCCACGTCGTCCGCGTAGTTGAAGGCCTGGACCGCCACCGCCACGTCGAAGGGATCGTCGAAGGCGGGCAGTTCGGCGATGTCGCCCACCTCGTAGGTGATGCCCAGCGGGTCCGCCTCCTCCCGGGAGCGCGCGGCGGCGATCATCTCGCCCGAGATGTCGACGCCGAGGACGCGCGAGGCTCCGCGGCGCTTGAACTCGCGGCTGTAGAAGCCGGTTCCGGAGGCCAGGTCGAGGACCGACCTGCCCCGTACGTCGCCCACCAGGGCGAGGAAGCCCGGCACCTCCCCGTAGCGCGCCAGCGGGAGGTTCTTGAAGCCCTCGAACGCCTCGCCGATCTCGTCGTACAGCTGACCGCTCATCGTGCTGTTCCCCTCCGTCGTGGGCGTCGGCCGGGCGGGCCGCGACCTCTGGCGGAGAGTCTTCCGCCGGGCGGCGCGAGGCTGAACTGACGGAAGGTCCGAAGATCCGGGGGGTGTGGGGGTGGGTGGTTCGCGGTGCTGGGGGCGGGGGGTTGGTGGGATCGTACGGGGCGCCAGGGCCCGTCAGAGGGGCTTCGCGTAGCAGAGGCTGTTCGGGTAGTCGCGGTAGTAGCCGAACTTCGCGCACGGTTCGTAGCCGCTCGACACGTACAGGGCGATGGCCTCCGGCTGGGCCGTGCCCGTCTCCAGGACCATGCGGGTGCGGCCGGCCGCGCGGGCGTCCGCCTCCAGCGCGCCGAGGATGCGGCGGGCCAGGCCCAGGCCGCGGGCCTCGGGGATCACGTACATCCGCTTCAGCTCGGCGTCCCCGTCCGCGTACCCCTCGTCGTTCGCCTCCTGCGAGCGCCAGCCGCCGGTCGCCACCGGGTGGCCCTCGGGCGCGTACGCGATCAGGTAGAGGCCCTGCGGCGGGGCGAACATCGTCGCGTCGAGCGGTGTGAGGTCGCCCTCGCCCTCGCCGTCGTCGTCCTGGTAGCGCTCGGCGTACTCCAGCTGCACGGCGTCGTTGAGCTTGATCGCGTCGGGGTGGTCGTACGGCGTGGGGCGTATATCCATGCGCTGCATCGTACATGTATGCGGGCGCGTGGGGTCGGTACTCTTCCTGGATGCTCACTGTGACGACTGTGAATGTCAACGGACTGCGGGCCGCCGCCAAGAAGGGCTTCGTCGAGTGGCTGGCCCAGACCTCCGCCGACGCCGTCTGCCTCCAGGAGGTGCGCGCCGAGGAGGCCCAGTTGCCCGAGGAGGTGCGTGCGCCCGAGGGGTGGTTCACCGCTCACGCCCCCGCCGCCGCCAAGGGGCGCGCCGGTGTCTCGCTCTACACCCGCCGCGAGCCCGACGCCGTGCGCGTCGGCTTCGGGTCGAGCGAGTTCGACGGCAGCGGGCGCTACATCGAGGCGGACCTGCCCGGTGTCGTCGTCGCCAGTCTTTACCTGCCCTCCGGTGAGGTCGGGACCGAGCGGCAGGACGAGAAGGTCCGGTTCATGGACGCGTTCCTGCCGTATCTGAAGGAGCTCAAGGAGCGCGCCGCCGCCGACGGGCGCGAGGTCGTCGTCTGCGGTGACTGGAACATCGCCCACCGCGAGGCCGACCTCAAGAACTGGAAGGCCAACCGGAAGAGCGCCGGCTTCCTCCCCGAGGAGCGGGAGTGGCTGGGGCGGGTCTTCGAGGAGGGCGACGGCGGGTACGTCGACGTCGTACGGGCGCTCCACCCCGACCAGGACGGGCCCTACTCCTGGTGGTCCTACCGCGGGCGCGCCTTCGACAACGACAGCGGCTGGCGGATCGACTACCAGGTCGCCACGCCCGGACTCGCCGGGCGGGCCGTCAAGGCGTACGTCGAGCGGGCCGCCACCCACGAGGAGCGGTGGAGCGACCACGCTCCCGTCACCGCGGTGTACGAGCTGTAGGCACCCCTGGGGGCCGTAAGCCTGTCGGGGTCCCGTCAGGACCCCGCCCAGGGTCCCGTCAGGCCTGCAGCCTGCGGTCGAGTGCCAAGGACAGCTCCGCCTCCACCACGCTCTTGGCCAGTGGGCGCAGCCTCTGGAGGTCGCCCTCCGCCGCGTACTTCCCCAGCAGCTCCGTGAAGAGCTCCGCGAGCGCCTCCGCGTGCTCGCGGACCCGTCCGCCCGCCTCCAGTACGGCGGCCAGCGGGACGCCCTCGCGGACCAGGGTGGCGGAGACGTCGAGGAGGCGGCGGCTGACGTGGACGATGTCCTCGCCGTCCGTCGCCAGATAGCCGAGGTCCAGCGCGGCGGCCAGGTTCTCCGGGGTGACCTCCCCAGCGAAGCGGTCGGCCAGCTCCTCCGGGGTGAGGCGGACCGGCTCCTCCTCCGTGGGGGTGCCGAGTTCGAGGACCTCGCCGACGTCGCGCCCCGACTCGAACGCGGTCGTGAGGTCGGCGATCCCGGTGAGGGTGTGGCCCCGGTCGAGCAGGGCGGCGATCGTCCGCAGGCGGGACAGGTGGCGCTCGTCGTACCAGGCGATACGGCCCTCACGGCGCGGCGGCGGTATCAGCCCGCGCTCCCGGTAGAAGCGCAGGGTGCGCACGGTGATGCCGGCCGCCTCGGCGAGGTCGGTCATGCGGTACTCGTGGGGGGCGGGGGCGGGGCTCCGCGTCCCCGCCTCGGCGGCCTCCTCCGCCGCCCGGTCCTCCGTGCCCCCCACCAGGGCGGCTCCGTCCTCGGTGCGCCCCTCCGGCACCTCGGGCCCCCGCGTCCTCACCCGTTCTCCTGATCGTTTCGCCACGCTCGCCAGCCTATGTTGTACCGCCGGTAACTTTCCCCGGCCGTACCCCTACCGCTCGGTATGCCGCTGCTCTACAGTCCCGATTGTGCCAGTGATCGCTGGCAGAATCTTGGCCGGGCGCACGGGAGGCGGCATGGCGAAGCACGAGCACGTACGGGTGGCGGTGATCGGATCGGGGTTCGGCGGACTCGGGGCCGCCGTCCGGCTGCGGCGCGAGGGGGTCACCGACTTCGTCGTCCTGGAGCGGGCCGACTCCGTGGGCGGCACCTGGCGCGACAACAGCTACCCCGGCTGCGCCTGCGACGTCCCCTCCCACCTCTACTCCTTCTCCTTCGCGCCCAACCCCGACTGGCCCCGCACCTTCTCCGGACAGCGCCACATCCGCGCGTACCTGGAGCACGTCACCGACACCTTCGGGATCCGGCCCCACCTGCGGCTCGGCCACGAGGTCCTGCGGATGGCCTGGGACGAGACCGCGCTGCGGTGGGAGATCGAGACCAGCCGCGGGTCCTTCACCGCCGACGTCGTCGTCTCCGCCACCGGACCGCTCTCCGACCCCAAGATCCCCGACATCCCCGGCCTCGCCGACTTCACCGGCAAGGTCTTCCACTCCGCGCAGTGGGACCACGACCACGACCTCACCGGCAAGCGGGTCGCCGTGGTCGGCACCGGCGCCTCCGCCATCCAGATCGTCCCGGCGATCCAGCCCAAGGTCGGGCGGCTCACCCTCTTCCAGCGCACGCCCCCGTGGGTCATGCCCCGCGCGGACCGCGCCATCAGCGCCCCCGAGCGCTGGCTGCACCGGCAGCTGCCGTTCACCACGGCCGCCCGCCGCGGGCTGCTCTGGGGCATCCGCGAGCTCCAGGTCAGCGCCTTCACCAAGCGCCCCAACGAGCTGGGCCTGATCGAACGGCTCGCCAAGGCCAACATCGCCAAGGCGGTCAAGGACCCCGCGCTGCGGGCCAAGCTGACCCCCTCGTACCGCATCGGGTGCAAGCGGATCCTGCTCTCGAACACCTACTACCCGGCGCTCGCCGAGCCCAACGTCGACGTCGTCGCCGCCGGGCTCAAGGAGGTGCGGGGGAACACCCTCGTCGCCACCGACGGAAGCGAGACCGAGGCCGACGTGATCGTCTTCGGTACGGGCTTCCACGTCACCGACATGCCGATCGCCCCGCGCGTGGTCGGCGCGGAGGGCCGCTCGCTCGCCGAGGTCTGGAAGGGCGGCATGCAGTCGCTGCGCGGCGCGACCGTCGCCGGCTTCCCCAACTGGATGACGATCATCGGGCCCAACACCGGGCTCGGGAACTCCTCCATGATCCTCATGATCGAGTCCCAGCTGAACTACATGGCCGACTACCTGCGGCAGCTCGACGTGCTCGGCGGCCGCACCGCCCTCGCCGCCCGCCCCTCCGCCGTCAACACCTGGAACCGGCGGGTGCAGGCCCGGATGGAGCGGACCGTGTGGAAGTCCGGCGGCTGCGAGAGCTGGTACCTCGACGCCAACGGCCGCAACACCACCCTGTGGCCCGGCACCACCGGCGAGTTCCGGCGCGAGACGCGCAGCGTCGACCTCTCCGAGTACGAGGTGCTGCGCGCCGCCGACAAGCCCGCCGCCGCCCGCCGCGCCCCGCGCCGCAAGGAGACCGCCAAGTGAGCCCCGCCGCGCGCGAACTGACCGCGCTCTCCGCCGACGGCTCCACCCTCCACGTCGAGGTGTACGGCCCCGAGGGCGCCCCCGCCGTCGTCCTCGCCCACGGCTGGACCTGCTCGACCCGCTTCTGGGACGCGCAGATAGCGGCGCTCTCCACCGACCACCGGGTCATCGCCTACGACCAGCGCGGCCACGGCCGCAGCCCGGCCCCCGCGCCCGGCGGCAAGGGCTACGCGACGGACGCCCTCGCCGACGACCTGGAGGCCGTGCTCGCCGCCACCCTCGGGCCCGGCGAACGCGCCGTCGTCGCCGGGCACTCCATGGGCGGCATGACGGTCATGGCCGCGGCCGGCCGCCCCGAGCTGCGCACCCGCGCCGCCGCCGTGCTGCTCTGCTCGACCGGGCCCTCCCGCCTCGCCGCCGAGTCGCTGGTCCTGCCGCTGCCGCCGGGCCGGCTGCGCACCCGGCTGACCACCTCCGTCCTTGGCGCGAAGGCGCCGCTCGGGCCGGTCACCGCCGTCTCGAAGAAGATCCTCAAGTACGCGACGATGGGACCCGGCTCGGCACCCGACCGCGTCGAGGCCTGCGCCCGGATCGTGCACGCCTGCCCGCGCGCCGCCCGGGTCGGCTGGTCGCACGTCCTGGCCGGGCTCGACCTGGAGGCGGCGGTGCGGGAGCTGCGGCTGCCCGTGGCCGTGCTCGTCGGCACCGCCGACCGGCTCACCCCGCCCGTCCACGCCCGGGCGATGGCGGCCGCCCTGCCGCACTGCACGGGCCTGGTCGAGCTGACCGGGATGGGCCACATGACGCCGGTGGAGGCCCCGGAGGCCGTCACCGCGCAGATCCGCGAACTGACGCTCACCTACCTGGGCGCGAAGCGGAACGAGCCGAACGAGCCGAACGAGCCGAACGAGCAGCGCAATCAGAACGAGCAGAACGAGCAGAACGAGGAGGCAGGGGCATGAGCAGGGTCAGTCTGGAGGGGCAGGTCGCCGTCGTCACCGGCGGGGCCCGCGGGGTCGGCGAACTCCTCGCCCGCAAGCTGTCCGCGCGCGGCGCGAAGATCGCCCTGGTCGGCCTGGAACCCGAGCTCCTGAAGGAGGTCGCGGGCCGGCTGCACACCGAGGCCGACTGGTGGCACGCGGACGTCACCGACCACGAGGCCATGGCGCAGGTCGCGGCCGAGGTGAAGGAGCGGTTCGGCAAGGTCGACATCGTCGTCGCCAACGCGGGCGTCGCCGCGGGCGGCCCCTTCGTGGACTCCGACCCCGTCGCCTGGCGCCGGGTGATCGAGGTCAACCTGATCGGCGGCGCCGTCACGGCCCGCGCGTTCCTGCCGGTCCTGATGGAGTCCCGCGGCTACTTCCTCCAGATCGCCTCGCTCGCCGCGATGACGCCCGCCCCGATGATGACCGCGTACTGCGCCTCCAAGTCCGGCGTGGAGGCCTTCGCGCACAGCCTGCGCGCCGAGGTCGCGTACAAGGGAGTACGGGTCGGCGTCGGCTATCTCTCCTGGACCGACACGGACATGGTGCGCGGCGCGGACCAGGACGACGTGATGAAGGAGCTGCGGCAGCGGCTGCCGTGGCCGTCGAACCGCACGTACCCGCTCGGCCCGGCCGTCGACCGGATCGTCGCGGGCGTCGAACGCCGCTCGGCCCATGTCTACGCCCAGTGGTGGCTGCGCGGGATGCAGTCGACCCGCGGCTATCTGCCGGGGATCATCGCCTCCGTCGGGCAGCGCGAGATGCGCCGCTTCGAGCCGCGCCTCGGCACGGTCTCCAAGGGTCTGGTGGGCGCGGGCGGAGTGGCCGACGAGCGGGAGCGCGGGGGCGCCGACCGGGTGTGACGCTGCGTGTCCGATCGACATGCGCCGGGTGACCCGGCGTGCCACGCTGGTCGAGGCCCAAGGGGCGGATCCGCCCCGTACCCCTCACACCCGTCTAGGAGTGAACCTTCATGGGCATCAAGGACCAGTTCCAGGACAAGGCGCAGGACCTCGCGGACAAGGCCAGGCAGGCCGCAGGTTCGAAGAAGGACGAGGCGTCCGAGCGTGCCGCGCAGGGCAGGGACCGCGCTCAGCAGGAGTCGGACCGTGCCCAGCAGGAGGCACAGGACCGCTTCGACCAGGACTACGACGCCTGACGCCGTCCTGCGAGGAAGGCGCACCCGGGACGCCGGGTGCGCCTTCGCGCGTTGTGGACCGCTTCCGCCTGTGGATAACTTCCTGCACGGAATCGGGAAGTTACGTACCGTGATCCTCATGTCCGTGAGTGAGCCTGTACTTGAGCCCGTACTTGAGCGCATCCGTTCCGACCACGCGCCCGCTCTGCTCGTCTTCGAGCAGGAGAACAGGGCCTTCTTCACCGCGTCCGTGCCCGACCGGGGAGACGCCTACTTCCGCGACTTCGACGAGCGGCACCGCGAGCTGATCGCGGCACAGGAGGCGGGGGAGATCCATTTCCACGTCCTGGTCGCGCCGGGCGGCGAGATAGTCGGGCGGGTCAACCTCGTCGACGTCGACCCGGCGGCCGGCAGCGCCGAACTGGGCTACCGGCTCGCCGAGAAGGCCACCGGCCGGGGGCTGGCCACCCGTGGGATACGGGAGGTGTGCCGCCGGGCGGTGGAGGAGTACGGGCTGAGCCGGCTCGCCGCCGTCACCACCGTGCGCAACGCGGCCTCCCGGGCGGTGCTCGCCCGGGTCGGTTTCGGCGCCGTGGGGGGTGTCAGGCTCGACGACGGGGAGCCGGGGATCGCCTACGAGCTGGACCTCGGCGGCAGTTTCGGGCGGGAGTGGTCCGGCAGCCCCTCGTAGCCAGGGGGGCTCGCGGCGGGGGTCTCGTCGAGCAGGGCGAGCGCGATGTGCACGGCGTCGTCGAGCTGGGCGTAGCGGCCCTCGGCCCAGTCGAGCGGGGTGCGCAGGACCGCGAGGTCCGGTTCGACGCCGTGGTTCTCGACGGACCAGCCGTACTCGGGGAACCAGGCCGCGTTCATCGGCACGGTGATCTGGGTGCCGTCGCCGAGCCGGTGCCGGCCGGTCATGCCGACGACGCCGCCCCAGGTGCGCTGGCCCACCACGGGGCCGAGCCCGAGCAGTTTGAACGCGGCGGTGATCATGTCGCCGTCGGAGGAGGTGGCCTCGTCGGCGAGGGCGACGATCGGCCCGCGCGGAGCATTGGAGGTGTACGAGACGGGCTGGGCGTCGCGGGTGAGGTCCCAGCCCAGGATGCGGCGGGTCAGCTTCTCTATCACCAGCTCGCTGATGTTGCCGCCGGCGTTGCCCCGGACGTCCACGATGAGCGCCGGTCGGGAGACCTCCATGCGCAGGTCGCGGTTGAACTGCGCCCAGCCGGAGCCGCCCATGTCGGGGATGTGCAGATAGCCGCAGCGGCCGCCGCTGAGCTCCCGTACGACCGCACGCCGTTTCGCCACCCAGTCCTGGTAGCGCAGCGGGCGTTCGTCGACGAGCGGGACGACGGCCACCCGGCGGGAGCGGCCCTTGCCGTCCGCGGGTCTGAAGGTGAGTTCGACAGTGGTGCCACCGGTGCCGGAAAGGAGGGGGTAGGGGCCGGTGACGGGGTCGACGGGGCGTCCGTCGACATGGGTGAGGACCGCGCCCTCGCGGATGCCGGTGCCGGCGAGCGGGGAGCGGGCCTTGGAATCGGAGGAGTCGCCGGGCAGGATCCGCTTGACCAGCCAGCCCTCGTCCCGGGGCACGAAGTTGGCGCCCAGCAGGCCCTGGGCGCGCTGGTAGTGCGGCGGGCCCTCGTTGCGGCGGGCGGGGGTGACGTACGCGTGGGAGGTGCCGAGTTCGCCGAAGACCTCGCGCACCAGGTCGGCGAACTCGTCGGGGGAGGCGCACCGTTCGACGAGCGGCCGGTACTGGTCGAGCACCGCCGTCCAGTCGACCCCGCCCAGGCCGGGCTCCCAGAAGTAGGCGCGGACGATCCGGCCGGCCTCGTCGAAGGCCTGCCGCCACTCGGCCGCCGGGTCCACCTCGTGCACGATGCGGCGCAGGTCGAGGTAGACGGTGGAGTCGGAGTCGCCTGGCTCGTTGGCGGGGACGGCGCGCAGCTCGCCCTCGTCGACGACGACGAGCCGGGAGGCGTCGCCGCTGACCGCGAACCAGTCGAGGTGGGTGACGAGTTCGGTCTTGCGGGCCTTGGTGATGTTGTAGTGCTCCAGGGTCGGCCGGGGCGAGGGGTCCGACGGGTTGGCGAAGGTCTCGCCGAGCGCGCCGGAGATCGGCCACCGCAGCCACACCAGACCGCCGCCGGCCACCGGGTACAGCGCGGAGTACTTGGAGGCGCTGACCGGGAAGGGCGTGACCCGGTCGGCGAGCCCCTCGATCTCGACGGTCACCGTGCCGTCCCCGGTACCGGCCTCCTCGTCGGCCGGGTCCATGCCACCGGCCGCGGGCCGCCCATCAGGAAGCAGCGCGAACGGGGAGGGGGTCGCCGAGTTGAGCGGTACGAGGTAGGGGCGGCAGCCCAGCGGGAAGGACAGGTCGCCGGTGTGGACGTCGTACACGGGGTCGAAGCCCCGCCAGGAGAGGAAGGCGAGATAGCGCCCGTCGCTGGTGAAGACCGGGTTCTCGTCCTCGAAGCGCCCGTTGGTGACGTCGACGACCATCGGGGCGCCGGGGCCGGAGATCCGGGCCATCTTGATGGAGCGCAGCGAGCGCCCGATCCCCGGGTGCGACCAGGTGAGCCAGGCCCCGTCGGGGGAGAACGCGAGGTCACGGACGGGGCCGTTGAGGGAGCGGATCAGTTCGGTGACTTCGCTGGGGGGTGGGGTGGGGGTGAGGGTGGGGACGGGGGTGGGTGGGGGGGAGGGGGAGGGGGTCCCCCCCTCGCCGGGAGTGGGAGTGGGAGCGGCGGACGCGATGGCGTCCTCCCCGTCCTCCCCCTCCTCGGCTTCGCTCGTGTCGATCAGCAGTAGGCGGCCGTCGTTGGAGGCGACGGCGAGGCGTTCGCCGTCCGGGTCGGAGACCAGTTCCTCGACGCGGCCGAGGAGGCCTGCGGCGAGCCGCCGGGGCTCGCGGTCGCCGCTGGCGCGCGGGAGGTAGGCGACCTCGATGGCGTCCTCGCCCTCCGCGTCGGTGACGTACGCGACCTGGCCGCCGCTGCCGAGCATCTCGGGCTGTCTGACCCGTACGCCGGGGGTGTCCGCGATGGTGCGGGCCGGGCCGTCGCGGTGGGTCAGCCAGTAGAGGCTGCCGCGCACCGAGACGGCGCTGGCCCGCCCGGTCTCGTCGACCGAGAGCGCGTCGACGTGGTGGGCGGCGGGCACCTGGTAGCGGCGGCGGCCGGTGCGGGGCCCGCCGAGCCGGACCTCCAGGCGGCGGGGTCGGGCGTCGGCGCTCAGGTCCTCGACGATCCACAGTTCGCCGGCGCACTGGTAGACGATCCGGCGCCCGTCGCTGGAGGCGTGCCGGGCGTAGAACTCGTCGTGGTCGGTGTGGCGGCGCAGACCGGTGCCGTCGGGCAGGCAGGAGTAGAGGTTGCCGATGCCCTCGTGGTCGGAGAGGAAGGCGATCCGGTGGCCGCCCTCCGCCTCGGGCGCGGCGACGAACAGGGGCGAGTCGAGCTGCCCGCCGAGCTCTTCGAGGAGCCGTTCGCCGTGCAGCCAGAGCCGCCCCATGGCGCCGCCCCGGTAGCGCTTCCAGGCGGCCGGTTCGTGCGGCGGGCGGCCGGTGAGGAGCAGGGTGCGGCGCTGTTCGTCCAGTTCGGCGACGGCGATGTCGGAGACCGGGCCCCAGGGCATCCTGCCTCCGGGGGTGCCGTCGGTGGGGACGGTGTAGGCCCAGGAGTAGTACGAGAAGGGCTGCCCGTGCGAGGAGACGGCGAGGATGTCGGACCGGCCGTCCTTGTCGGGGGGCGACCAGCCGCAGACCCGGGTGTCGCTCGACCCCCAGTAGGTCAGCCGCCGGGCGGGGCCGCCGTCGACCGGGGCGAGATGGATCTCGGGGTCGAGGCTGCGCCAGCTCGTGTACGCGAGGTGGCGCCCGTCGGGGGAGAAGCGCGGGTGGCCGATCCGCGTCCGGTCGACGGTGATCCGCCAGGCCCGGCCGGGGCGATGGCCCTCGGGGACGAGGGGGGAGACCCAGAGGTCGTCCTCGGTGACGAAGCACAGCAGCTCGTCGTGGATGTGCGGGAAGCGGAGATACGCGAGGTCGTCACTCACCTCCTCATGCTTTCCGCGCGAGGGGGGTGCGGCAACTCGTACATGCGGTCGAGGTGTCGCCAGGGTGGGGCCGAGGTGGGGCCAAGGTGTGGCCGACGTGTGGTCCAGGACACGTACGAAACGGTTTCGTTTCGCAAGGTGGGCTGGGTAGGCTCCTGCTGTACGAAACCGTTTCGTTCCTCGGACTGGAGGTCCGGTCATGGCCAGCAGGCTCACCCCCGAAAGGGAGACCGAGCTGTACACGGCCGTGCTCGACCTGCTGCGCGAGGTCGGTTACGACGCCCTCACCATGGACGCCGTCGCCGCCCGCACCCGGTCCAGCAAGGCCACCCTCTACCGCCAGTGGGGGAGCAAGCCGCAACTCGTCGCCATGGCGCTGCGCAACGACAAGCCGGTCAAGCTCGGCGAGATCGACACCGGCACCCTGCGCGGTGACTTCGCGGTGGTGCTGGAACGGACCGACGACTGCCGGCTGGAACAGGACGCCGCCCTGATGCGGGGCCTGGCCCACGCCGTCCACACCAACCCCGAACTGCTCCAGGCCATGCGCGAGCTGCTCGTCGAACCCGAGATGAACAACCTCGACGAACTGCTCCAGCGGGCCGTACGGAGGGGAGAGGTCGCCGCCGACAACCCGGCGCTGAAGCTCCTTCCCCACATGCTGATCGGCGCGTTCATCGCCCGGCCGCTCATCGACGACCGGCCGGTCGACGCCGCCTTCCTCACCACCTACGTCAACGCCGTCGTGCTCCCCTCACTCGGCGTCTGACTCTTCCCGCAGTACGCACCGCATCCCCGCAGTACGCACCACCTGACGTCGAACCGCTCACGCCGTCGGGCCGGCTCCCCATGCCCTGTCCCACTCAACACCGGGAGTACGCCCCCGTGGCCACGTTCCTCTACAAGCTCGGCCGTTCCGCCTTCCGGCGACGACGGCTCGTCGCCCTCCTCTGGGTGGCGCTCCTCGCCCTCGCCGGCGTCGGCGCCGCCACCGCGCCCGCCGCGACCTCCAGCTCCTTCTCGATCCCCGGCACCGAGGCCCAGCGCGCCTTCGACCTGCTCGAAGAGCGCTTCCCCGGTGGCAGCGCCGACGGCGCCACCGCCCGGGTGGTCTTCGAGGCCCCGGCCGGCCAGACCATGAAGACCCCGGCCAACAAGGCGAAGGTCGAGGAGACCGTCGCCGCCCTGAAGTCGAGCTCCGACCAGGTCGCCCGGGTCACCGACCCGTACACCGCCCAGGCCCTCTCGCAGGACGGCCGGATCGCCTACATCTCGGTCTCCTACAAGGTCAACGGGATGGAGCTGACCGACGAGACCCGTGAGGCCCTCAAGGAGGCCGGCCACTCCGCGCAGGGCCAGGGCCTGACCGTCGAGATCGGCGGCGACGCGCTCCAGTCCATGCCGGAGACCGGCGCGGGCGAGATCGTCGGCGTGGTCATCGCGGGCATCGTGCTCGTCATCACCTTCGGCTCGCTCGTGGCCGCCGGACTGCCGCTGCTCACCGCGATCATCGGCGTCGGCATCGGTGTCTCGACGATCACCGCGCTCGCCAACGTCCTGGACCTCGGCTCCACCACCTCGACCCTCGCGATGATGATCGGCCTCGCGGTCGGCATCGACTACGCCCTGTTCATCGTCTCCCGCTACCGCGCGGAGCTCGCCGAGGGCCGCGAGAAGGAGGAGGCCGCGGGGCGCGCCGTCGGCACCGCGGGATCCGCCGTGGTCTTCGCCGGTCTCACCGTGGTCATCGCCCTGGTCGGCCTGGCCGTCGTCAACATCCCGATGCTGACGAAGATGGGCTTCGCCGCCGCCGGTACGGTCGTGATCGCCGTACTGATCGCGCTCACCCTGATCCCGGCGCTGCTGGGCTTCGCGGGCGACAAGGTCGTGGGCCGCAAGGCGCGTAAGGGCGCGAAGGCGGCCGTCGCCGCCACCGGATCCTCCGACGACTCCGAAGGCGGCAAGCCGAACGGCGGCACCCGCTGGGCCCGCTTCGTCATCCGTCGCCCCGTGCTCGTCCTGCTCGTCGGCGTCCTCGGCCTCGGCGCCGTCGCCGTACCGGCCGCCTCCCTGGAGATGGGTCTGCCGGACGACGGCGTCAAGCCGGTCTCCACGACCGAGCGGCGCGCCTACGACCTGCTCTCGGAGGGCTTCGGGCCCGGCTTCAACGGCCCGCTGCTCGTCGTGGTCGACGGTGACAAGGCGGTCGCCGACAAGACCGTGGACACGATCAAGGGCCTGGACGGCGTCGTGGCGGTCACCCCGCCGACCCCGAACAAGGCCGGCGACGCCGCGATGATCACGGTGATCCCGAAGGACCGTCCGTCCTCCGTCGACACCGAGGGCCTGGTGCACGACATCCGGGGCGCGACCGGCGACGATGTCCTGGTCACCGGCGCCACCGCGATGAACATCGACTTCTCGCAGAAGATGAACGACGCGCTGCTGCCCTACCTGGCGCTGGTCGTCGGTCTCGCCTTCCTGCTCCTGATGGTGGTCTTCCGCTCGATCCTGGTCCCGCTGAAGGCGGCCCTCGGCTTCCTGCTCTCCGTGGTCGCCGCCCTCGGCGCGGTCGTCGCGGTCTTCCAGTGGGGCTGGCTCGGCGGCCTGTTCGGGGTCGAGCAGACCGGCCCGATCATGTCGATGATGCCGATCTTCATGGTGGGCGTGGTCTTCGGTCTCGCGATGGACTACGAGGTCTTCCTGGTCACCCGGATGCGTGAGGCGTACGTCCACGGGGCGCGCCCCGGCGAGGCGATCGTGACCGGCTTCCGGCACAGCGCCCGGGTGGTCACCGCCGCCGCGGTGATCATGATCGCGGTCTTCTCCGGCTTCATCGGCATGGACGACCAGATGATCAAGATGATCGGCTTCGGTCTGGCCGTCGCCGTCCTCTTCGACGCGTTCGTGGTCCGCATGGCGATCGTCCCGGCGGTGCTGGCGCTCCTCGGCCACAAGGCCTGGTGGCTGCCGAAGTGGCTCGGCCGCGTGCTGCCCAACGTGGACGTCGAGGGCGAGGCGCTGGCGGCCAAGGACGCCGACGACGCCGACGGCACCGACGGCAAGGAGAAGGAGCTGGTCTCCGCCTGACCTCAGGGTCCCGCGGCCTTGTGCGCCGCCTGACCCCACGGACCCCGGGGCCGCCGCATGAGCGGGCGGCGGGCCCCGGACCGCGCCGGAACCTGTGGGGACGGGGAGCCGACGCGACCCCGCGCCGTCACCGTGTCGTACGCGACGCGGTGGCGGCGTAGGTGTGTCCGAGGAAGCGCATCAGGGCCGTCGTGTCGAACTGGACGACGGCCACTCCGTCGACGCCGTGGAACTCGACGACCGTCTGGACCCGGCCGCAGGGCCAGACCCCGATGTCCCCGCGCCGGGCGGGGCCGTGCAGGCCGGTCTCCAGGAGCGCGCGGGGGAAGGACCACTCGATGCCGCCGGGGAAGACGAAGCGGACGGTCGCGGGGGTGAAGTCGGCGTCGTAGCGGAGGGCGACCGGTACGGGCCGGGAGAGGGGGGCGTCGGTGACGATCCGTCCCCGGGCGCTGTCCTCGACGACGTGGTCATCCGTGGTGCGCGTCATCGAACGGCTCCTCACGCTCTCACACTCGTCTTATTTGCCATCTAATGTCCCATATTTACCGGCGCATGTGCTGAGCGAGTCCACCTCTTTTGTGTCCTCCACGCTCTTGCAAGCTCTTCGCAGCAGCGCTCTATGATGCGGGACGTGCATGTACCTGACGGATTCATCAACGCCCCCGTATCGGCCGCCGCCGGTGTCGTCGCCGCCGGCGCCGTCGCCGTCAGCCTGCGCGGAGCCCGCAAGGAGCTGGACGAGCGGACGGCCCCGCTGGCCGGCCTCGTCGCGGCCTTCATCTTCGCCGTGCAGATGCTCAACTTCCCCGTCGCGGCGGGTACGAGCGGGCACCTCCTCGGCGGTGCGCTGGCCGCGATCCTCGTCGGTCCGTACACCGGTGTGCTCTGCATAGCCGTCGTCCTGCTCATGCAGGGCGTCCTCTTCGCCGACGGCGGCCTCACCGCGCTCGGCGTGAACATCACCGTCATGGGCGTGGTCACCGTCGTCGTGTCCTACGCGCTCTTCCGCGGCCTGGTCCTCGTGCTGCCGCGCACCCGCCGCTCGGTGACGATCGCCTCCTTCGTCGCCGCGCTGGTCTCCGTACCGGCCGCGGCCACCGCCTTCACCGCGATCTACGCGATCGGCGGCACCACCGACGTACCGATCAGCAAGGTCCTCACCGCGATGGTCGGCGTCCACGTCCTCATCGGCATCGGCGAGGCCGTCATCACCATGCTCACCGTCGGCGCGGTCATCGCCGTCCGGCCCGACCTCGTGCACGGCGCGCGCGGCCTGACCGCGCCGCTCAAGCTGCGGGTGGGCGGCGAGCTGATCGACGCCACGCCCGTCGGTGCCGCCCCCGCCCCTGCCGCTTCCGGCTCTCCGAAGAAGCTGTGGATCGGCGGTGTCGTCACCGCCCTCGTCCTCGCCGGATTCGTCTCCTTCTACGCCTCCGCGAGCCCGGACGGCCTGGAGAAGGTCGCCGCCGACAAGGGCATCGACAGCAAGGTCCAGCCGCACGGCGCCGCCGACTCCCCGCTCGCCGACTACGGCGTCAAGGACGTCACGAACGCGCGCCTGTCCGGCGGTCTCGCCGGTGTCATCGGCGTGGCCGCCACCCTCGCCGTCGGCAGCGGGGCCTTCTGGGTCGTGCGCCGCCGCAAGGGCGCGGCCACCGCCACCGCTCCGGCGAACGCGGACGCCTGATGGGCGCGGGGCATGCCCACAAGCTGTACCGGCGGGCGGACTCGCCGGTCCACGCGCTGCCCCCGCACACCAAGCTGGCGGCCGTCTTCGCCTTCGTGGTGGTGGTCGTCTCCACCCCGCGCGAGGCGGTCTGGGCCTTCGGCGCGTACGCCGTGCTGCTCGGCGTGGTCGCCTCCCGGGCCCGCGTCCCGGCCGGCTTCCTGCTGAAGCGGCTGCTCATCGAGGTCCCGTTCGTGGCCTTCGCGGTGCTCATGCCCTTCGTGGTCCCCGGCGAGCAGACCACCGTCCTCGGCGTGTCGCTCTCCGTCCCCGGCCTGTGGGGCGCCTGGAACGTGCTGGCCAAGGGCACCCTCGGCGTCGCCGCCTCCGTGCTGCTCGCCGCCACCACCGAGCTGCGCGGCCTGCTCCTCGGCCTCCAGCGGCTGAAGCTGCCCCCGCTGCTCGTCCAGATCGCCACCTTCATGATCCGGTACGGGGACGTCATCACCGACGAGATGCGCCGGATGTCGATCGCCCGCCGCTCGCGCGGTTTCGAGGCCCGGGGCGTACGGCACTGGGGTGTCCTCGCCAAGTCGGCGGGCGCCCTCTTCATCCGCTCCTACGAGCGGGGCGAGCGCGTCCACCTCGCGATGGTCAGCCGCGGCTACACCGGGTCGATGCCGGTCATCGACGAGGTCACCGCCACCCGCGCCCAGTGGCGGTACGCCGCCGCGCTCCCGCTCGCCGCACTCCTGATCTGCCTTCTCGGATGGACGCTATGACGACACCTCCCTCCCTCGACGTCCACGGCCTCGCGTACGCCTACCCCGACGGCCACCAGGCCCTGTTCGGCGTGGACCTGACCGTCGGGCGCGGCGAGCGGGTCGCCCTGCTCGGCCCCAACGGCGCGGGCAAGACCACCCTCGTCCTGCACCTCAACGGCATCCTCACCGGCGGCGCGGGCGGTGTGACCGTCGCCGGGCTGCCGGTCGCGAAGAAGAACCTCGCCGAGATCAGGCGCCGGGTCGGCATCGTCTTCCAGGACCCCGACGACCAGCTCTTCATGCCGACCGTCCGCGAGGACGTGGCCTTCGGCCCGGCGGCGGCGGGCGTGCGGGGCGCGGAGCTGGAGGCGGTGGTCCACCGGGCGCTTGAGCGGGTCGGGATGGCGGAGTTCGCCGACCGGCCGCCGCACCACCTCTCCTTCGGGCAGCGGCGGCGGGTCGCCGTCGCGACCGTCCTCGCGATGGAGCCGGAGATCCTCGTCCTCGACGAGCCCTCCTCCAACCTGGACCCGGCCTCGCGCCGCGAGCTCGCCGACATCCTGCGGGCCCTGGACGTCACCGTCCTGATGGTCACCCACGACCTGCCGTACGCGCTGGAGCTCTGCCCGCGCGCGGTGATCCTCAGCGAGGGAGTGATCGCCGCCGACGGGCGGACCGCCGACATCCTCGCCGACGAGGAGCTCATGGCCCGGCACCGCCTGGAACTCCCGTACGGCTTCGTGCCGAGCTCGGTGGCCTGAACCCCGGAATCGGCCGGGCGCCCCCCACGTTGCACCATGGGGGGTCGTACGTACGAGAGGAAGCGGGATCAGGTGGACGTCCGGGGCACGGTGGCGGAGGGCTTCGAGCCGGTCAGGGACGCGTTCCTGCGCAACTTCGAGCAGCGGGGGGAGCGGGGCGCGGCGGTCGCGGTCTACCGGGACGGCGCGAAGGTCGTGGACCTGTGGGCGGGTACGCGGGACGTGGACGGGGAGGCGCCCTGGACGGCGGACACGGCCCAGGTCGTCCGCTCGGCCACCAAGGGTGTCTCCGCCGCGGTCCCCCTCCTCCTCCACCAGCGCGGCCTGCTCGACCTGGACGCGCCGGTCGCCACGTACTGGCCCGAGTTCAAGGCCGGCAAGGACCGGGTGACCGTACGGCAGCTGCTCGCGCACCGCGCGGGGGTGCCGGTCCTGGACCGCCCGCTGACGCTGGCCGAGGCGGTCGACCTGGAGACGTCGATGCGTGCCATCGCCGCCCAGGCCCCCGTCTGGGAGCCGGGCACGGCCCACGGCTACCACGCCCACACCTTCAGCTGGCTGCTCGGCGGCCTGGTCCACCGGGTCACCGGCCGTACGATCGGCCGCTGGGTGGCGGAGGAGATAGCCGCGCCGCTCGGCCTGGACCTGTGGATCGGCCTGCCCGACGCCGAGGCCCACCGGGTCGGCCGCCTGGGCCCGGTCGAGGAGCGGGAGCCGGCCGACAGCGGGGCGCTCAAGCTGCGCCCCAAGCGCGCGGTCTCCGAGGCCTACCGCGACCCGGCCTCCCTCACCCGGCGGGCCTTCGGGGTGATCGAGCCCGCGCCCGACGAGAACGACCCGGTGTACCGGGCGGCCGAGCTGCCCGGTTCGGCGGGCGTCGCGACCGCCCGCGCGCTGGCCGGCTTCTACGCGGCGACGCTGGGCCCGGTCGACGGGGCCGCGCGCCTGTTCGCCCCGGCGACGCTGACGCTGGCCCGCACGGAGGAGTCGGCGGGCGCCGACCGCGTCCTCCTGGTCGGCACCCGCTTCGGCCTCGGCCACATGCTGCACGGCCCCGCCTCGCCGCTGCTCGGCCCGAGCTCTTTCGGCCACCCGGGCCGGGGCGGCTCCCTGGGCTTCGCCGACCCGGAGTCCGGGATCGCCTTCGGTTACGTCACCAACGGCATGCGCAAGACGGTGACGGCGGACCCGCGCGCCCAGGCCCTGGTGAGAGCGGTGGGCGCGGCGCTGTGACGCTCTAGCGGATGTACCAGCCCTGGTCGGCGTAGTCCTCGCAGTCGTACTGGAAGGGGTGCCGGCCCACGTCGAAGCCCTGCATGGCGAGGCACTTGCCGCTGTTGAAGTTCTTCAGCTTGAAGACGTCCGGGTTCTCGGTCGACACCTTCTGCCAGAACTGGTCGGCGAAGTTCAGGCACTCGTACTGCTCGGGCAGCTTGGCGTTCTCGAACCCGCGCACGATGAGGCACTTGCCGCTGTTGACGTTCTTGAGCTGGAACACGCCAGGGGTGAGCGCGTTGGTGTCGTCGAGTGTCCAGAACTGATCGGCGAAGTCGAGACAGTCCCAGCCGAAGGGGTTGGTGCCGTTCTGGACACCCTGAAGGGCGACGCATTTGCCGCCGTAGGCGCTCTTGAGATGGAAACTGGGCTGCGGCTCCACGTACACCGCGGACGCGGTGGAGGCGGACCCGACGAGCGCGCCGGCCGTCAGCGCGACGGTGGCCAGGACGGCGCCCAGGCTGCGGGACCTGTTCATACGATCTCCCTCGTAGGCGTACGCACTTGGCGGCGTACGCGATCTCGATCAGGAAGATAGGTGGCCGATAAGGCTCTTGTCGTCGAGTTTGGGATATGGAGTGCGGCTTCCGCTTGCCCGCCCGGTTCGGGACCCTGAACGCCCGCCGGGCCACGCCGCTAGGCTGCGCGTCGGGACGGAACGGGGGGATGACGGTGGAGCAGTGGCCGGAGGGCCCCGCGGCCGATCAGGACGCGGCACGGCAGCGGTACGCCTCCGACATGAGGGCGACCCGCGAGGCACTGCGGGAGTCGGTCCGCGCCGACCTGCCCGCCGCGCATCTGCGCCTGGGGATCGTGGCCGTGGCCAGTCTCGTCGTGGCCTGGCTGACGTCCCCCGTAGCGGGCATCGCCGTCGCCGGACTCTTCGCGGCACTGCTCATCGCCGTACTCACGGTGCTGACCGCCCGAGGCGTCCACGTCCGGGACGCGTGGCGCAGGTCCTACCTCTTCACCTTCGGCTGGGCGAACTGGCTCTAGCCACCGACGACCCGACCGACGAACCCCCGCCCCCGAAGCCGCCCGTAGGCCGCGACCACGGGACCGGGCACCTCCACCTCGACCATGAACCCCCGCGCCGGATAGACCATCAGCCGCTGCACGGCTCCCACGAGCATGTCGAGGACGAGCCGCGCGTCCCCGACCGATTCCACGTACTCCGCGAGCCCCATCGCCGAGGACGCGCTGACGAACTCGACCTCCGGCCACAGCTTCCGCGCCGTCGCGTAGGCCCGGCGCTCCTCGTACGGCTTGCTGACGAGGAGTACGGACGCGACGCCGACGCCCCGCTCGGCGAGCAGCTCCCGCGAGAAGCGGATGTTCTCACCGGTGTTGCGAGCCCGGGGCTCGACGAGAACGACCGATCCCGGCACTCCCAACTCAACCGCCCGCTCCCGGTAGTGCTCGGCCTCGCCCCGGGGCATCCGGTCGCGCGTGGTGCGGCTGGTGGCGCCGGTGAAGACGATGAGCGGCATCATGCCGCGCCGGTACAGCCCGACGGTCACATCGGCCACGCCGAGATCGTGACTGCCGAGCCCGACCGCGACCGAGCAGGGGCGCGGCTCATGGCCCATCCGCTGGAAGTCCCAGAGCACTTGGGCATCGGTCCAGTCCTGTGCGGAGATCACCCCGACTCTCCGTCCGTGCTGTCGGGGACCTTGAAGTCGTACGTCCAGGCGAACCGTGTGGCGGCGTGGACACCGACCGCGAACTCGACGACCGTACCGTCCGCCGTGTACGTGGTCCGGTGCAGCTCCACGACCCACTCGCCGGGCGCCAGCCGAAGCCGCGCGGCCTCCTCGGATGTGGCCGCCCGGGCGCGCAGCTCCTCGCGCATGTGGTCGATCTCGTATCCGGCGTCGAGGAGCACACGGAACCCGCCCCCGCGCCCGGCGGGTCCGGGGCTCGGGTCGACCAGCCGGGTGCCCTCGACGTGTTCGGGCCTGTAGTAGCTGGTCAGGGTGTGGGTCGGCTGGTTGCCCTCCTTGACCAGTCGGGCCCGGGCGTAGACCTCGGCACCTTCGGGCAGGTCGAGTGCGGCGGCGACGACCGTGGTTGCGGCCACACGGTCGACCGTCTGGGTCTGCTCGCCGCGCTGGTACGCGCGGCCCGAGGCGACCCGGTCGGCGACGAACGCGACCTCGTCCGCGTCACGCCACTTCGCCTTGTCGTAGCGGGCGATACCGAGCCGCTTGAGCGGTGGCCGCTGCCGCACGACGGTGCCGTGCCCGCGCGACGAGCTCACGAGCCCTTCGGCCTCCAGGGCGTTGTAGGCGGCGTGGACGGTGGACTTGGAGCCCTGCAGCCACTTGGGTGCCACACCTGCTCCTCTCGGCGCCTGCAGTCAGCCGCAGTCCCAGGACCGTTGGCAGTTTTGGGACTGTGCGTCACTCCCAATCTTGCCTGACTCGCAGTCCCAGGACAGCGATGAAGGTG
Organism: Streptomyces sp. NPDC094032; assembly: GCF_040303965.1. Lineage (NCBI taxonomy): Bacteria > Bacillati > Actinomycetota > Actinomycetes > Kitasatosporales > Streptomycetaceae > Streptomyces > Streptomyces sp. NPDC094032. The sequence goes on from NZ_JBEOUE010000014.1 coordinate 52,405, forward strand.
GGTTGGAGAACGAAATGGACCCCCAGTGACCGAACGACCGATCCGGGGGCATGGCATGGTCAACGCTTCGAGGAGCACCAACAGAGAGACGACCGTCGTCGTGCGCTGGGCCCAGGGGCCCAGAAGCGTCCCCATGGCCCGGCGATGCCTGCTCGGTACGTTGGACGACTGGGGGCTGGGAGCGGTCGCGGATTCCGCCGCGCTCGTGCTGTCCGGGCTCCTCGCCAACGCCGTCCGGCACGGACGCGTCAGGTGTCGGCAGATCGAGACCCGCTTTGCCTTGCTGCCGGACGCGGTCCGCATCGAAGTGCACGACGCCTCGGAGGAGCGGCCGATGATGGGCCTTCCGGAGGAGGGTGCAGAGGGAGGCTGGGGGCGTCCCCTGGTGGACGTGCTGGCCGAGCGGTGGGGAGTCTCTGACCGGCAGGGGCCGGGCAACCTGGTGTGGGCCCAGCTTCGGGCCGCCGTGGAGCCGGAGGCCGTTTGACCGCCGGGCCCCCTCAACTCGCGTACAGCATCAACCCGATCCCCACCACCATCAGCCCCGCCGCCGCGATCCTCGGCCCCCCGAAGCGCTCCTTGAACAGGATCGCGCCGATCGCCGCGCCCACGATGATGGAGGACTCGCGCAGGGCCGCGATCGGGGCGAGAGGGGCCTTGGTCTGGGCCCAGAGGACGAGGGCGTAGGCGGCTACCGAGAGGGCTGCGGCGAGGAGGCCGCGGGCCGCGTACGGGCGGAGTTCGGTGGTCAGGGTGGTGCGGCGGCGGGACAGGGCGTAGGTCGGGATCACCAGGCCCTCCAGGAGCATCAGCCAGGCGATGTAGCCGAGGGGGGTGTCCGAGGCGCGGACGCCGACGCCGTCTACGACCGTGTACGCGGCGATGGACAGGCCCGTCGCTCCCGCCGCCAGCAGGGCCGGCCAGTGCGGGCGGGCGCCCTTGCCCCGTATGCCCCACAGGGCCAGGCCGGTCAGGCCCGCGCAGGCGACCGCTACGCCCGCCAGCTGTTCGGCGGACGGGATCTCGGCGACGAACACCGCGGCGAGCAGGGTCACCACGAGCGGCGCCGTGCCCCGGGCGATCGGGTACATCTGGCCGAAGTCGCCGAGCGAGAAGGACTTCATCAGGAGGGCGTAGTACGCCACGTGCAGGACCGCCGAGGCGATCAGGTACGGCCACGCCCCGGGCGCCGGGAGCGGGACGAAGCAGGCGGTCACGGCGCCTATCAGGGCGCCGCCGCCGGATATCAGGGTGAACGACAGGAGCTGGTCCGTGATGCGGGCGGCCATCGCGTTCCAGCTCGCGTGCGTCACCGCCGCCACGAGGACGGCCGCGACGACCAGCGGGGTCACGCCGTGCGCTCGCGGACGTCCACCAGAGTGCCGCCCGCGTGCGCGATCAGCGTCGCCGGGTCCAGGGCGAAGACGGAGTGCGGGGTGCCGGCCGCCGCCCACACCACGGCGTGGTCCAGCAGCCCTCGGTCCGCGAGCACCCGGGTCCGGGTGCGGTGCCCGAACGGCGGCACTCCGCCGATCGCGTAGCCGGTCGTGTCGCGGACCAGCCGCGCGTCGGCGCGCGTGACCTCCGCCGCGCCCAGCTCCTCCCGCACCCGCGCCACGTCCACCCGCGACGCCCCGTCCATGAGGACCAGCACGGGCACCCCGTCCGCCGCGAAGATCAGCGACTTCACGATCTCCGAGACCGCGCAGCCGATGGCCTCGGCGGCCTGCTGCGCGGTCCGCGTCTCGTCCGGGAAGCGCCGGATCTCGACGTCGAGCTCCAACTCCTTCAGAGCGGCGGCGAACTGGGGGTGGGCATCAGCGTGTGACGTCGTCATGGGCCGTCACGCTAGCGGTACGTGTACGGGGCAGGCGACCGGGTTACGGCCGGGCCGGGCGGCCGGGTCCCGTGCCGGGCCGGGCGGCCGGGTGGGGCGGCCGGGTGCCGCGCCGGGTCGGGTCCCGCGCCGCGCCGCGCGCCGCGCCGCGCGGGTCCGGCCCGCCCCGACGCCCACGGCCCCTAGCCCGCATTCAGCACCCCCGCCACGATCGGCCCCGCCGCCGTCGCCCCGTGCCCCGCGCCCTCCACGAAGGCCGCCGCCGCCAGGTCGTCCGCGAACGCCGTGAACCACGAGTCCGAGGTCTCCTGGCCGCCGACCTCCGCCGAGCCGGTCTTCGCGCCCTTGTCGCCGCCGACCGAGGCCATCGCGCCCGTCGCCGTGCCGTAGCCCGCCGTCGCCGTGCGGCGCATCATGTCGCGGAGCTGGCGGGCCACCCCGGGGGACAGCGTCCGTTCGGCGCGGGCGAAGGTGCGGTCGTCCGCGGACTGGGCTACCAGGTACGGCTGCTTGAAGGCGCCGGACTTCGCGGTGGCCGTGATCGACGCCATGTTCAGCGGGTTCATCTGGACCGTGCCCTGCCCGATGTACTGCTCCGCCGCCGCCCCGCCCGTCTCCTCGGGCACCGAGCCGTCGAAGGAGCGGATGCCGGTCTTCCACTCCAGGCCGATGCCGAAGACCTGCCGGGCCTCGCGGGCGAGCCCGAAGTCGTCGCCCTCGGTCTTCTCCACGTCGTCGATCTTCTTGATGAAGGCGGTGTTGCAGGAGCGCGCGAAGCTCTCCCCGAAGGTCGCGCCGTTCAGCGAGAAGCCGTTCAGGTTCCCGATGGTGCGGCCGTTGTACATCGCGGTCGGCGGGCATTCGGAGGGCCGGTCGGCGTTGACCAGGCCCTTCTCCAGGAGCAGCGCCGCCGTGACGATCTTCATCGTGGAGCCGGGCATCTTCTTGCCCTCGAAGGCCGCGTTGAAGCCCTTCGCCGGGCTGTTGGCGACCGCCCGTACCGCCCCCGTCGACGGCTGTATCGCCACGACCGAGGCCGAGCCGTAGCGCTGGACGGCCTTCTCCGCCGCCGCCTGGACGTCGGCGTCGATCGTCGTCCGCAGCTTGCCCTTCTCGCCCTTGGCGAGGGTGAGGAGGGTCCTGGCGGGCACGCCCTCCACGCCCGGGTCGATGTACGTCTCGACGCCCGGCTTGCCGCCCGCCGTCGCGCCGTACCGCTCGCGCAGCTGGTCAAGGACCGGGCCGAGTGACGGGTACGTCGCCGCCGTGAGCGGCCGGCCCGCGCGGTCGACCGCCTCGACCTCGCCCGTCTTCGCCACGCCGGTACGGATCGACGCCGACTTCGAGGTCAGGGCCGGGTGCAGCACCGTGGGCTTCCAGGCGACCAGCGGGCGTCCGGTGGTCGCCCCGCGGACCACGGTGAGCTGCGAGGTGTACTGCCAGGGCTTGGTGAGCGCCCCGTGCTTGACCGTGGCCTTCACCGTGAACGGCACCGTCGCACCCGTCGCCGCCCCCGGCGTGATCGTCGCGTCGACGGCCAGGGCCTGCTCGCGGAAGCCCAGCAGGGCGGGGCCCGACTCGACGGGGTCGTCGGTCAGCTGGGCGGCCCGGTCGGACTCCCCAGCCGCCCAGGCCGCGAGGAAGTCCTTCGAGGTCGCGGCTATCTCCTCCGGGGTGACCGGGCCCGACTTCGGCGCGGAGTCGGACCGCGTCCCCGAACCCGTACCGCTGGATCCTCCGGTGATCCCGTTCCAGAGGTTGTAGCCCCCGTACCCGACCCCGCTCGCCACGACGACGAACACCCCGCCGACGACCGCGACCTTCACACCACTGCGCATGACTGCGACTCCCTCCCCCAGGTTGGCCCCAGCAGCCTAGGGGGCAGGAGTGACAGCGGGGACGGTCGTTACCGGAAAGCGACCGGAGCGTCTGTTTCCCGATACCGGCGCGGCGCTACACCCAGGTGTCGAGCCACATCCGGTTCCGCCAGCCTTGGATGGGAATGGCCTCACCCGTGTACAGCGGCCAGAAATAGATGAAATTCCAGACGATGAGCAGGACAAGGACGCCCGCCGCCACCGCGCCGAAAGTGCGCCGTCTTTCCGAGGAACCCGCAGGTCCCACGATCGCCCCGATCATCATCGCCACCGCGAGGCACAGGAACGGGACGAAGACCACCGCGTAGAAAAAGAAAATGGTGCGTTCCTGGTAGAGGAACCAGGGCGCCCAGCCGGCCGCGATGCCGCAGGCGATGGCGCCCGCGCGCCAGTCGCGGCGGAAGGCCCAGCGCCACAGCACGTACAGGATCGCGAAGCAGGCCGCCCACCACAGCAGCGGTGTGCCGAGGGCCAGGACCTCCTGGGCGCACTTGTCGCTCGCGTCCGCCGGGCAGCCGTTCTGGCCGGGGGCGGGGGACTCGTAGAAGTAGGAGACCGGGCGGCCGAGGACGATCCAGCTCCACGGGTTGGACTCGTAGGTGTGCGGCGAGCTCAGCCCCACGTGGAACTTGTAGACCTCGGTCTCGTAGTGCCACAGGCTGCGCAGCCAGTCGGGCAGCCAGCCCCAGGTGCCGCCGCCGTTCAGCTTGTCCTGCTCGGCGGCCCAGTTGCGGAAGTAGCCCTTGTCGGTGACGATCCAGCCGGTCCAGGAGAGCAGGTAGGTGCCGATCGCGACCGGGACGACGGAGACGAAGGCCGGCACCAGATCGCGCTTGAGGACCGCCGTGTACGGGCGGATCGCACCGGCCGTGCGGCGGGCGCCGATGTCCCACAGGACGGTCATCAGGCCGAACGCGGCCATGATGTAGAGACCGTTCCACTTGGTGCCGGCCGCCAGGCCCAGCATCACGCCGGCCGCGAGCCGCCAGGGTCGCCAGCCGAGCCGCAGGGTCTCCGCGACCGAGGCGTCCGGCCGCAGGATCCCCTCCTCGGCGTCCTCGGGCAGCCCCGCCGCGAGCCGGGCCCGCGCCTTGTCCCGGTCGACGACCAGGCAGCCGAAGGCGGCCAGCACGAAGAACATCAGGACCTGGTCGAGCAGCGCCGTGCGGCTCATCACGAAGTGCAGGCCGTCCACGGTGAGCAGCAGACCGGCCAGGCAGCCCAGGAACGTGGAGCGGAACAGGCGCCGTCCGATCCGGCACAGCATCAGCACCGAAAGGGTGCCGAGCAGCGCGACCATGAAGCGCCAGCCGAAGGGCTCGAAGCCGAACAGCTTCTCGCCGATGCCGATGACCCATTTGCCGACCGGCGGGTGCACGACGTACCCGGGATCGGTCGGCACGAGGACCGCGCCCGGGTCGTTCAGGATCGTCTTGTCGATGTCCTTCGGCCACGCCCCCTCGTACCCCTGGTTGATCAGGGCCCAGGAGTCCTTGGCGTAGTACGTCTCGTCGAATATCACCGCGTGCGGCTTGCCCAGGTTCCAGAACCGCAGCACGCCCGCGACCAGCGCGACGAGCAGCGGCCCGGCCCAGGCGGCGATCCGCCAGATCCGGTCGGCGGCGGCCGGACCGATCAGGAACAGCGACCACAGCCGCTCCGAGGGGCGGGCGTACGGCGGCACGAGCCGCTCCCGCAGGCCGACGGAGAGGGCGCCCGAGGTGTCCGGCCGGTAGCCGAACTGCCGCAGCCGCCGCTGCCACGAAGGGGGCTCTGCCACGGTGGGTGCCACGGGGTGCTGACCCTCCAGGGCCTCGGGTGCGGTACTGGTCACCGCGCCATCGTAGGGAACGCGCCTGTGCGCGTCGCCTGTCCGGGCTGGGAGGATGGGCCGTGTGACAGGAACGCTGGTACTCGCAGGGACCCCCATCGGCGACATCGCGGACGCACCGCCACGGCTCGCCACCGAACTGGAGAACGCGGACATCGTGGCCGCGGAGGACACCCGCAGGCTGCGCGGGCTGACCCGCGCGCTCGGGATCCACACCACGGGCCGGGTGGTCTCCTACTTCGAGGGCAACGAGTCGGCCCGTACGCCCGAACTGGTCGAGGCGCTCGTCGGCGGGGCGCGGGTGCTGCTCGTCACCGACGCCGGGATGCCGTCGGTCTCCGACCCCGGCTACCGCCTGGTCGCGGCCGCCGTCGAGCAGGACATCAAGGTCACGGCCGTGCCGGGCCCGTCCGCCGTGCTCACCGCGCTCGCGCTGTCCGGGCTGCCGGTGGACCGCTTCTGCTTCGAGGGCTTCCTGCCGCGCAAGGCCGGCGAGCGCCTCGGGCGGCTGCGCGAGGTCGCGGACGAGCGCCGGACCCTCGTCTACTTCGAGGCCCCGCACCGGCTCGACGACACCCTCGCCGCGATGGCCGAGGTCTTCGGCGCCGAGCGCCGGGCCGCCGTCTGCCGCGAGCTGACCAAGACGTACGAGGAGGTCAAGCGCGGCCCGCTCGCCGAGCTCGCCGCCTGGGCGGCCGAAGGCGTACGGGGCGAGATCACCGTCGTCGTCGAGGGCGCCCCGGAGGCCGCGCCGGCCGAACTGGACGCCGAGGAACTGGTGCGCAGGGTGCGGGTGCGCGAGGAGGCGGGGGAGCGGCGCAAGGAGGCCATCGCCGCCGTCGCGGCCGACGCGGGGGTTCCCAAGCGCGAGGTGTTCGATGCCGTGGTCGCGGCAAAGAACGCGGCGGCGCCAGGCCCCGGAAACGGTAAAGGACTAATCTGAAAGGCAAAGCGGAACCCGGCGTCGGGCCCGCTCACAGCCCCTTCGGGCAAGGAAACGCCAAAGAGCTTCCATGGTTTTTCCGCCGCTGATGCGCTCCGGCCGGAAAAGGCGTCCACTGGACCAGTGGAGAGGAGCTGGAATGACTGAGATCACCGGCACCGGAACGCCCGTCGTGCACGAGGCGTACGCTTTCGCCTGCATGAGTTGCGGGTACGGCTGGGAGCAGGCGTACGAGATAGAGCACCACATCGACGCCAAGGGTCATGAATTCGTCGTCTACAAGGCCGACGGGGAACGCGTGCCGTCCCCGCTGTCCAGTCCGACCTGCATGAACTGCGGCGGTCACGTCGTGAGGATCATGCGCTCCGGCCAGGTGTCCTCGGTGCTCGACCTGATGGCCGCCGCCGAACGGCACGGCCACGGGGCGAAGGCGACCAAGCCGGTGTCCATCGCGGGACCGATCGGGCAGGAGCTGACCGAGGACACCCCGGAGGGCCCCGGGCGGGAGAAGCCCGAGCACCACTGGCACCTCTCCGACCTGCTGCATCCCTTCCGGTCCCGGCGGTAGCGCGGCGGTAAGCCTTGGCGGGGGGACTCATGGCCCTCGTACGATCGGGCCATGAGTTCCAAGGACGCCCCGCCGCCGCTGCCCGAGCCCCTGCCGGTCCCGGTCGCGGACTCGCACACCCATCTCGACATGCAGTCCGGCACCGTCGAGGAGGCCCTGACCAAGGCCGCCGCCGTCGGCGTGACCACGGTCGTCCAGGTCGGCTGCGACCTGAAGGGCTCGCAGTGGGCCGCCGAGACGGCCGAGCGGTACGAGCACGTGCACGCGGCCGTCGCCCTGCACCCCAACGAGGCGCCGAGGATCGTCCTGGGCGACCCGGACGGCTGGTCCCGCCAGGGGGCGCGCACGCCGGGCGGCGACGCGGCCCTCGACGAGGCGCTGGCCGAGATCGACCGGCTCGCCTCCCTGCCGTACGTCCGCGCCGTCGGCGAGACCGGCCTCGACTACTTCCGCACCGGCCCCGAGGGCATGGCCGCGCAGGAGCGTTCCTTCCGCGCCCACATCGAGATCGCCAAGCGCCACGGCAAGGCCCTCGTCATCCACGACCGGGAGGCCCACGCCGACGTCCTGCGGGTGCTCGACGAGGAGGGCGCCCCCGAGCGGACCGTCTTCCACTGCTACTCCGGCGACGCCGAGATGGCCGAGATCTGCGCCGCCAAGGGCTACTACATGTCCTTCGCCGGCAACGTCACCTTCAAGAACGCCCAGCCGCTGCGCGACGCCCTCGCCATCGCCCCGCTGGAGCTCGTCCTCGTCGAGACCGACGCCCCCTTCCTCACCCCCGCGCCCTACCGGGGCCGTCCCAACGCCCCGTACCTGATCCCGGTCACCGTCCGGGCCATGGCGGCCGTGCGCGGCATCGGCGAGGAGGAGCTGTGCGAGGCCCTCGCCGTGAACACGGCCCGCGCCTTCGATTACTGATCCATAACGGTTACGTCAGGTAGTCGGGTCGTTTTGGAGAGTGACGATATCCAGGGCTAGGGTCCCGGCTTCGTGAGCACTTCGTCGCACAGATCCGGCGCCCGGCGGGCCGCCCGGCGCCGCAAGGCGAGCCCGCCCGCCGTCGAGGGCCTGCGGCGGATCGTCCCGCAGGCCCTGGTCGTCGCCTTCCTCGCGGGCGGCACCACCGCCTTCGTCGCCCAGGACAAGGCCGTCCGGCTCTCCGTCGACGGCGTCCCGCGCACCCTGCACACCTTCGCCGACGACGTCGAGGAGCTGCTCGCCGACGAGGGCCTGGCGGTCGGGGACCACGACATCGTCGCCCCCGCCCCCGGCGCGGGCCTGGCCAGCGGCGACGAGATCGTCGTCCGTTACGGGCGGCCCGTCGCCCTCACCCTCGACGGGCAGCGCCGCCAGGTGTGGACCACCGCGCGGACCGTCGACGGCGCCCTGCGGCAGCTCGGGGTGCGCGCCGAGGGCGCCTACCTCTCCGCCTCCCGCTCGGCGCCCATCTCCCGCCAGGGCCTCGCCCTCGACGTGCGGACCGAGCGGACCGTCACCTTCCTCGCCGACGGGCGCGAGCGGACCGTCCGCACCAACGCGGCCACCGTCCGGGAGGCCGTCGAGGAGGCCGGGATCACCCTCGCGGGCCAGGACACCACCTCCGTGCCGCCCGGCTCCTTCCCGCGCGACGGGCAGACCGTCACCGTGCTGCGGATCACCGGCAGCCAGGAGATCCGCGAGGAGGCCGTGCCGTACGCCGTCGAGCGGGTCCGCGACGACGAGCTGTTCGCCGGGACCGAGCTCGTCGAACGGCAGGGCGTCCCGGGCGTCCGCCGCGTCACGTACAGCCTGCGCACGGTCAACGGCGTCCGGCAGAAGCCCCGCCGCACGGGCGAGGAGACCGTCCGCGAGCCCGTCGCGCAGAAGGTCCGGATCGGCACACGGCCGCTGCCCACCTCCGTCGCCGGGGCCGACGGACTGAACTGGGGCGCGCTCGCCGCCTGCGAGTCCGGCGGGCGCCCCGGCGCGGTCGACCCGTCCGGCACCTACGGCGGGCTCTACCAGTTCGACCCCGGCACCTGGCGCTCCCTGGGCGGCAGCGGCGTCGCCCAGAACGCGCCCGCCGCGGAGCAGACCTTCCGGGCGAAGAAGCTCTACGTGACCCGGGGGGCGACTCCGTGGCCCCACTGCGGCCGTAGGCTGTACCGGTGAGCACCACCACCGGACCCGACAGTCCCGACGCCCTCCTCGGCCCCGCAGACATCCGCGAGCTGGCCGCCGCCCTCGGCGTGCGCCCGACCAAGCAGAAGGGCCAGAACTTCGTCATCGACGCGAACACGGTCCGGCGGATCGTCCGCACGGCCGAGGTGCGCCCCGACGACGTGGTCGTGGAGGTGGGGCCGGGGCTCGGCTCCCTCACGCTCGCGCTCCTGGAGGCCGCGGACCGGGTGACCGCCGTCGAGATCGACGACATCCTCGCCGCCGCGCTGCCCGCCACGATCGCCGCCCGCATGCCGAAGAAGCAGGACCGCTTCGCGCTGGTCCACTCCGACGCCATGCTGGTCCAGGAGCTGCCGGGCCCGCCGCCCACCGCGCTCGTCGCCAACCTGCCGTACAACGTCGCCGTCCCCGTGCTGCTGCACATGCTGGACCGCTTCCCGACCATCGAACGCACCCTCGTCATGGTCCAGGCCGAGGTCGCCGACCGGCTCGCCGCCAAGCCGGGCAACAAGGTGTACGGCGTGCCGTCGGTGAAGGCCAACTGGTACGCGGAGGTCAAGCGGGCCGGCTCCATCGGCCGCAACGTGTTCTGGCCGGCGCCCAACGTCGACTCGGGCCTGGTCTCGCTGGTGCGGCGCACCGAGCCGGTGAAGACCACCGCCTCCAAGAAGGACGTCTTCGCCGTCGTCGACGCGGCCTTCGCGCAGCGCCGCAAGACCCTGCGCGCCGCCCTCGCGACCTGGGCGGGCTCGCCCGCCGCGGCCGAGGCGGCCCTGGTCGCGGCGGGCATCTCGCCGCAGGCGCGCGGCGAGGCGCTGACGGTCGAGGAGTTCGCCCGGATCGCCGAGCACAAGGGGGCCGGGGCGTGACCGGCGGCGTCACCGTACGGGTCCCCGCCAAGGTCAATGTGCGGCTCGCGGTCGGCGGCGCCCGGCCCGACGGCTTCCACGACCTGGCCAACGTCTTCCTCGCCGTCTCCCTGTACGACGAGGTGACCGCGACCCCCGCCGACGGTCTGACGATCACCTGCGAGGGCCCCGACGCCGACAAGGTGCCGCTCGACCGCACCAACCTGGCGGCGCGGGCGGCCGAGCTGCTCGCCGCCCGGCACGGCATCGCGCCCGACGTGCACCTGCACATCGCCAAGGACATCCCCGTCGCGGGCGGCATGGCCGGCGGCAGCGCCGACGGCGCGGGCGCGCTGCTCGCCTGCGACGCGCTGTGGGGCCTGGACACCCCGCGCGCCGAACTCCTGGAGATCTGCGCCGAGCTGGGCAGCGACGTGCCGTTCAGCCTGGTCGGCGGCGCCGCGCTCGGTGTCGGCCGGGGCGAGCGGCTCACCGAGCTGCCGGTCGGCGGCACCTTCCACTGGGTCTTCGCCGTCGCCGACGGCGGGCTCTCCACCCCGGCCGTGTACGCCGAGTTCGACCGCCTCAACGAGGGCGTCGAGGTGCCCGAGCCGGTCGCCTCCGAGGCCCTGCTCGACGCCCTGCGCACCGGCGACACCACCGCCCTGGCCGCGACCCTCGCCAACGACCTCCAGGCCGCCGCGCTGTCGCTGCGGCCCTCGCTGGCGGCGACCCTGTCGGCGGGCACGGCGGCGGGCGCGCTGGCCGCCCTGGTCTCGGGCTCGGGCCCGACGACCGCGTTCCTGGTGAAGGACGCGGAGTCCGCCGAGTCGGTGGCGGCAGCCCTGACGACCTCGGGCACCTGCTGCACGGCGCGGGTGGCGCACTCCCCGGCACGGGGCGCGACCGTCGTGGCCTAGCGCCCCCCTAGTGCCCCTAGTCCTTGTTCTTGGAGATCCGGGCGAGCAGCAGGTTCGGGTCCGGGTTCTGCTGGACGTAGAAGGCGGCGCTGTTCACGTAGACGGTCTTGGCGTGGACGGCCACGGAGGTCGGGTTCTCCAGCCCGTCGGCGTGCGTGAGCACCGTCTTGTGGGTGCCGTCCGGGCGGACCAGGGCGAGCTCGTCCACGGTGTTGAGGGCGGCGAGGACGGTGTCGCCGTGCCCGGTGAAGGCGAAGTCGTCGATGGTCGTGAGACCGGTCGCCCTGGTCTCCACGGGGCCGGCGGTCCGGTCGGGCCCGAAGGGGATGCGCAGCAGGGTGCCGCGGGCGGTGTTGGAGACCCAGACGGCGCCGTCGTGCAGCTTGAGCCCGTTGGAGCCGAAGGGCAGCGCCGCGGTGCCTTCGAGCGCGGTGCCGGTGGCCCAGGCGGTGGGCTCGCCGCCGTCCACGGGGACGCTCCACACGGTGCCGAGGGACGAGTCGGCGGTGTAGAGGGTGCCGCAGTCCTCGTCGAGGGCGAGGCCGTTGGGGAAGCCGTCGGCGGGGAGCTGCGCGATCTGCTCGGGGGCGCTCCCGTCGGGAGCGATCCGCCAGACGCCGGTCTCGGCCGTCCCGGTGACGTAGTTGACGTACAGCGTGCCGTCCTCGGCACGGGCGATCCCGGAGACGATCGCGGCACCGACGTTCGGGGTCTGCGGATTCTGCACTTCGGGCAGCGTCCCGAGGATCCGGACGCCGCCGTGCCGGTCGACCCGGGCGACCTGTCGGGCGAAGGCGAGGGTGACGTCGGCGGCCCCGTCGGGTTCGAGGGCGATGTTCTCCGGGGTCTGCCCGGCGGCGAAGTCGAAGTGCGTGAGGACGCGCGGGTCCGTCACGGTCGGGTCGGCGGCGGAAGCGGGCCCGGCGACGAGCACGGCGAGCGCGGAGCCGGTCGCGACGGCGGCGGCCAGGCGGGGGATACGGCCCATGGTTCTCTCCCAGAGGGGGACTGCGGCCGCATGACCGGCCGGGACCCCACGAACATGGCGGATCCCCGGCTCACCGCCCCGGCAGCCGGGGCCGGGGAGTCGCCCACGCGGCGGAGGACAGCACTCCGTTCGCACGCGTGCGCGGGTGGGTGGGCTAGAGGTCGTCGACGGCGGTCAGATCGATGTCGATGGCGTAGGGAATCGAGAGCTTCAGCCGGTCGCGGTGGATGCCGGCGCAGGTGTAGGTCTTGGTGACCGGGTCACGCTCGTAGACCCGGACGACGACGTGCTCGCCCTCGCCTTCCAGCTCGACGAGCCAGTAGTGCGCGATGCCGGCGGCGGCGTACTTGTGCGGCTTGGTGTCGCGGTCCCGGGCTTCGGATTCGGGTGAGACGACCTCGACGGCGAGCAGGACGTCGGCGACCGGGTACGAGGCCTGGGTGCGACTCTTCAGGGCTTCTCTGCGGACGACTGAGATATCCGGCTCCGGGCCGTTGCGATGGTCGAGAACCACGGTCATCTCACGACTGACTCTGAGGTCCGGCGGCACGGTGTTGCGGAGCCCCGCCGCCAGCAGGTCGATGACGACACTGTGGAATCGGCGCTGGGGGCTGACGAGAACCAGGCTCCCGTCGATCAACTCGGTGTGCGGAGGGAGGCCGGGCAGAGTGAACAGGTGGTCGACCGTCCAGCCCTCCACCGGCGGCCTCGGCCAACGCTCGACGCACTCGTGCTCTTCTCGCATGGGCACGATTTTTCGGCACGATCTGGACGGGAAGCGGCGGGTTCCGGAGCACGTCATCACAAAGAGTGATGAAACGCCCGGTCGAGTCAGCCGTCAGTCGCCGTCGTGCACCCGCTCCGTCCCCGGCGCCCCGCAGCCGTGGGTCTTCGCCGAGCGGTCGGCGAAGGCTTGGAGGGCGGTGCGGAGGGCGGGGTGGTCCAGGGTCAGTTCGCTGGGGCCTCGGGGGGAGGTGGGGGTCGTGACCGTGTACGCGGCTCGTTTCGTGCTGCCGGGGCATGCCGCCCACAGGACGTAGCGGCCGTCGGGGGCGTCGCCCTTCGTGCGGTCCAGGTACTCCAGGTCCTCCTTCTTCTCCCAGGTCAGGCCCGCGCCGTACGAGGCCGTGAACGTGTACAGCGGCGCGCCCCGCAGGCCGCCCAGGACGCAGCCCTCGACGGGCTTCGGGCCCGGTGCGGTCTCGACGGCCGTGCGGACGCCCCAGCGGGCCGCCGTCGGCGCGTCCAGGATTCCGGCGCAGCTGCCCGACACCGTCGCGAACGGCTCGTGGTCCAGGGGGGTCGTCGAGACGCCGACGTCCGGCACCGGCGTGCCCGCCGTGACCTCGCAGCCGGTGCTCCGGGCGTACGCCGTCGCCGTCCCGGTCAGCACGGCCGTGAGGCGTGCGCGGGTCTCGGGGCGGCCGAAGTCGAGGCGGTCGGTCCTCGCCCGCGCCTCGGCGGCGAACCCCGCGCCCCGCTTCCCGCCGCAGTCGAGCAGCAGGGTCGCCGTGGCGTCCCCCTCGTCGCCGTTGGCCCGGTCGGGGTCGTAGGCGAAGCCGCCGGTCCAGCCGTTCCCGAAGGGCGCGTCGGTGCGGGACGCGTCGATGTCGACGCGGCGGTTCCGCGTGTCGCTCACCGTCACCCGCAGGTCGATCCGGCCGTCGTCGTCCTCGTCGTCCTCGTCGACCTCGGTCACCCGGCACTGCCACCAGGAACCGGCCCGGTCGCGCCGGATCCCGGCGGTCACCTCCGCGCCGCCCACCAGCTCCCGCACCGCGCCCGCCGCCAGCGTCCCGTCGCACGCCGAGTCCAGGGCCCGGTCGTGCCGCCAGGTGTCCCAGCCGCCCGACAGCCAGAAGAGGCCGCCCGTGACGAGTACCGCCCCGGCGGCGAGTCCCGCCACCGGCTTCAGGCTCCGGCGGCGGCGCCGGGTCTCCGTACTCACTGCCACACCGTCCCCAGGCTCTTCGTGTCGCGGCACCGCGCCGCCTCCAGATAGCGGCCGAGCAGCGCCTCCGCCCGGTCCGCGAGTCCGTCCCGCTCCTTCGCCGTCACGCTCACCCGGTGCAGGCCCGGGGCCCCGTCGCAGCGGGCCTCGGCCCAGGCGGCGACCGTGGCGGAGCCGCCGCCCGCGCGGGGCGGGGTGTCCCGGCCCGCGGCGGCGAGCTCGCGTCCGTACTCGGTGCGTACCTCCGGGAGCAGCTCGCCCCACCAGCTCGCCGAGGTCACGCCGAGCCCCTGCCGGCCCTTCAGGCCACCGGTGTCGCAGCCACGGGCCGAGGTGTGGACGGCGCCGCGGCCGGGCTGCCCGGTCGGCTTCCAGCCGGGGCCGAGGTACGCGGGGCGGAACCAGCCGCAGGCCTCCCGGGCGGCCTTCGCGTCGGCGTCCGAGTCGGGGGTGACCCTGGGGACCGGCTTCACATCGGCCGGGCGCACGGGCGAGCCGCCGCAGTGGTGGTCCGTGCGGAGGTCCTCCGCGACGGCGGCGACCGTCTCGGCGAGCCGGGCGTTCCAGCCCTCCGGGGCCGCGTCGCCGACCGTGGACAGGCTGCCGTACACGCGGAAGCTCCGTACCGGGCGCGTGTAGCCGGGCAGACCGTTCGGGCAGGACACCAGGGCCTGGCTGTCGGCCCGGAGGTACGCGTCGGCCCAGCGCGGCGCGTCCTCGTACGGGTCGCCCACGACGTGCTCGACGCGTACGCCCTTCAGCGGCGTCTCCATGTCCGGCGTCGCCGTCACCTGGAGCCAGCCGCCCTCGGCGTCCGCGAGGCCGATGCCGCAGGAGACCAGACCGCGCGGCCCCGGCCCGGTCCGCTCGGACCAGGCGCCGTCCTCGGGCAGCAGGGCCCGGACCGCCTCCCGGGGCAGCGCCCCGCCGCAGGCAGCGGCCAGAAGCTCCTCGTCACGGCTCTCCCGGCGCTCCTCGCGGACCACCACGAAGGCCGTGACCAGCGCCGCCACCAGCAGGACCAGCGAGGCCTGCGGCAGCCACCGGTGGCGCCGGAAGCGCGCCCATGCCGTGTCGTCCATTCCAGGCCCCCGCCCCCGTGCACAGCCTCGTTCGAATCACCGCACGCTATCCCACCCGCCCCACCCGTCTACCCTGGACGTCGATCGATCCCCCGGTACAGGAGTGAAATGGCCGTCAACCTGGTCAATGTCGAGTCCGTCAGCAAGGTGTACGGCACCCGTGCGCTGCTCGACGGGGTCTCGCTCGGCGTCTCCGAAGGGGACCGGATCGGTGTCGTGGGGCGCAACGGAGACGGGAAGACCACCCTGATCCGGATGCTCGCCAAGCTGGAGGAGCCCGACACAGGCCGGGTCACCCAGAGCGGCGGGCTGCGGCAGGGCGTGCTCACCCAGCACGACTCGCTCGACCCGGCGGCGACCATCCGCCACGAGGTCATCGGCGTCATGGCCGACCACGAGTGGGCGGGCAGCGCCAAGATCCGCGATGTGCTCACCGGCCTCTTCGGCGGGCTCGACCTGCCCGGCTTCGAGAAGGGGCTCGACACCGTCATCGGGCCGCTCTCCGGCGGCGAGCGGCGGCGCATCGCGCTCGCCAAGCTGCTCATCGAGGACCAGGACCTGCTCGTCCTCGACGAGCCCACCAACCACCTCGACGTCGAGGGCATCGCCTGGCTCGCCGGGCACCTGCGCGAGCGGCGCTCCGCGCTCGTCTGCGTGACCCACGACCGCTGGTTCCTCGACCAGGTCTGCACCCGCATGTGGGACGTGCAGCGCGGCGCGGTCTACGAGTACGAGGGCGGCTACTCCGACTACGTCTTCGCCCGCGCCGAGCGCGAGCGGATCGCCGCCACGGAGGAGGTCAAGCGGCAGAACCTGGTCCGCAAGGAGCTCGCCTGGCTGCGCCGCGGCGCCCCCGCCCGTACCTCCAAGCCGCGCTTCCGGATCGAGGCCGCCAACGCGCTCATCGCGGACGTCCCGGAGCCCCGCGACGCCTCCGAGCTGATGAAGTTCGCCAACGCCCGGCTCGGCAAGACCGTCTTCGACCTGGAGGACGTGACCGTCACCGCCGGTCCGAAGACGCTCCTCAAGCACCTCACCTGGCAGCTCGGCCCCGGCGACCGCATCGGCCTGGTCGGCGTCAACGGCGCCGGCAAGACCTCGCTGCTCCGCGCCCTCGCCGAGGCCTCCCGCACCGCCGGCGAGGCGCAGCCGCCGGCCGGCAAGGTCGTGGTCGGCAAGACCGTGCGGCTCGCCTACCTCTCGCAGGACGTCACCGAACTCCCCGGCACCCTCAGGGTCCTGGAGGCCGTGCAGCAGATCCGTGACCGGGTCGACCTCGGCAAGGGCCGGGAGATGACGGCCGGGCAGCTCTGCGAGCAGTTCGGCTTCGGCAAGGACAAGCAGTGGACGCCGGTCGGCGACCTCTCCGGTGGCGAGCGGCGCCGTCTCCAGCTGCTGCGGCTGCTGATGGACGAGCCCAACGTGCTCTTCCTCGACGAGCCGACCAACGACCTCGACATCGAGACCCTGACGCAGCTGGAGGACCTGCTCGACGGCTGGCCGGGCTCGATGGTGGTCATCTCCCACGACCGCTTCTTCCTGGAGCGCACCACCGACCGGACCTTCGCGCTGCTCGGCGACCAGACGCTGCGGATGCTGCCGCGCGGGATCGACGAGTACCTGGAGCGCCGCCGGAAGATGATCGAGGCCGCCGTCCCGGCCGCCCCCGCCCAGGCCGCCGCGCCGAAGCAGGGCGTGTCGGCGGCGGACGCGCGCGCCGCGAAGAAGGAGCTGCAGAAGGTCGAGCGGCAGCTCGACAAGCTGTCCGACAAGGAGGCGAAGCTGCACGCCCAGATCGCGGACAACGCCACCGACTTCGAGAAGGTCGCGAAGCTGGACGCCGAGCTGCGCGAACTCGCAGGTGAGCGCGAGGAGCTGGAGATGCGCTGGCTGGAACTGGCCGAAGACGCGTAGAGATGTCGTAGAGGACGCGTAACGACGCCATTACGGGCCGGTCCTCCCTTGGGAACAAGGGGCGGACCGGTCTCTTTTGCGCCATCCGGTGAGTGGTAGAAAGAAAACCCGCTCACAAAAGGGGGAAGCGCTGATGACCCAGCCGCCAAGCAACCAGCCGCCGGGGGGTTTCGGCGCTCCGGACCCGAACGTCCCGCCGGTCCCGCCGATGCCTCCGCAGGTCCCGCCGGTCCCGCCGCAGGCCCCGCAGGCCCAGCCGGGCCCGTACGGGTACCCGCAGGGGGCCCCGCAGACGCCGCCGCCCGGACAGCCCGGACCGTACGGTCAGCAGCCCGGACCGTACGGCTATCCGCAGCAGCCCGGCCCGTACGCCCAGCAGCCGGGCCCCTACGGGCAGCAGCCCGGCCCCTACGGTCAGCAGCCGAACCCCTACGGGGGTTACCCGAGCGCCCCGATGCAGCAGACCCCGCCCCCCGGTGGCGGCGGCGGGAACCCCTTCAAGGGCAAGCCCGGCGTCATCGTGGCCGCGGCCGCCGCCGCGCTGCTCGTCATCGGCGGCGTCAGCTGGTTCGCGCTCAGCGGCGACGACGGGAAGGACCCGGTCGCCAAGCCGGACAAGTCCACCGCCACCACCGCCCCGAAGCCGACGGGCTCCGTCGACCAGGGCGACGGCAGCGGCGACGGCCAGAACGGCGACCAGAGCCTGAACGCCGGCCGCAAGGACGGCGAGGCGAAGATCGACTGGCTGCTGAAGAACAACGTCGACCTGCCGCGCAACGGCGCCGACGTCTTCGGCCCGTGGATCGTCGGCGACACCGTCGTCAAGGCCATGTACAAGGGCATCGACGGCTACAGCCTGTCCGACGGCTCCGCGAAGTGGCACATCGACACGCCCTTCGAGCTGTGCGCCGCGCCGCCGCAGCCCTCCGCCGACGGCGTCATGGTCTTCGCGTACAACGACAGCGCGGGCGACCGCGCCAAGTGCACGCAGATGCAGCAGGTCGACCTCAAGACCGGCAAGGCGGGCTGGAAGAAAGCCGTCCCGAAGGCCACCGGCCTCTTCGCCTTCTCCGACAACACCCTCGCCATCAGCGGCGGTACGGTCACCGCGGCCGGCTCCAGCTCCGCGTACGGCTTCTCGCTGGCCGACGGCAGGCAGCTGTTCGCCTCGCCGACCAGCGGCTGCAAGCCCTTCGCGTACGCGGGCGGCAGCAAGCTGATCGCCGCCTCCAAGTGCCCCTCCGGCGACGTGAACAAGCAGTCGCAGGCGGTCAGCGAGGTCGACCCGGCCACGGGCAAGCCCAAGTGGACCTTCAAGCTGGAGGCCAACTGGGAGGTGGACCGGGTGTACTCGGTCGACCCGCTGGTCGTCTCCGCCACCCAGCGCGAGCAGAAGAAGTGGGCGGTCTTCTCGCTCAGGGCCAACGGCACCGAGCGCTCGCAGATCCAGGGCGGCAACGACAAGTTCGCCCCCAGGTGCGGCGGCGCGTTCGTCGTCTTCGGCAAGAACCTCCAGGGCTGCACCGGCGTCGCCGCCGACCCGAACACCTTCTACATGGCGACCGAGACCGCGTACGGCACCCCCAACGAGGTCATCGCCTTCGACCTGAACACGGGCAAGCCCAAGTGGCGCTCCAAGGCGCCCGGCGAGCAGCAGATGACCCCGCTGCGGATGGAGGGCTCCGAGGTGCTGCTGTACGTCGAGCCGCGCTACGACACGGGCGGCTCGGTCGCGACCCTCGCCCCGACGGGTGGCGCGCCGAAGACGCTGCTCCAGTTCCAGGCGGCGGTCTCGACGGTCGAGAGCTCCTTCTACAGCGCCGGCTACGCCTACGGGAACGGCACCTTCGTGATCGCCGCGGGCCGGGTCTCCGCCTCCAACGACAAGGAGGAGAAGGAGGCCAAGACGATGATGGCGTACGGCAAGTGACGCCCCGCCCGTCCCGTCCCCGTCCCCTTCCCCACTCCGAGGTACCCACGTCATGACGCAGCCACCGCCACCGCCGAACCAGCCCCCGGGCGGCTTCGGCGCGCCGCAGGATCCGCCGCCGGGCGGCTTCGGCGCACCGCAGGACCCCCCGCCGGGCGGCTTCGGCGCACCCACGCCCCCGCCCGCGCAGCCGCCGTACGGCTACCCGCAGCAGCCGGGCCAGCCGCCCATGCCGCCGCAGGGCCAGCCCCCGTACGGCTACCCGCAGCAGCAGCCGCAGCCCCCGTACGGCCAGCCGCCCGCGCAGCCCCCGTACGGCCAGCCGCAGCAGCCGCCCTACGGCTACCCGACCCAGCCGCAGTACCCCCAGTACCAGCAGGCGCCCCCGCCGGGCTCCGGCGGCGGTGGCAAGAAGCTGTCGACGCAGATGCAGATCGTCATCGCGGCGGTCGTCGCCGTCGTGCTGATCGTCGGCGGCGGACTCTGGTACGCGAA
This sequence comes from Streptomyces sp. NPDC094032, assembly GCF_040303965.1. NCBI lineage: Bacteria > Bacillati > Actinomycetota > Actinomycetes > Kitasatosporales > Streptomycetaceae > Streptomyces > Streptomyces sp. NPDC094032. The sequence goes on from NZ_JBEOUE010000014.1 coordinate 71,752, forward strand.
CTCCGGCGGGGGTGACGAGAAGGGCAAGGACGCCAAGGGCACCTCCGGCGGGACCACCACGGGCGGCGCCGACGGCGGTTCGGCCGGTGGTACGGGCGGCGGCGGCAAGGAGAAGGTCCCGGCGAGCACGGCGGCCAAGATGACCGTCCAGCTGCCGCAGCCCAAGGTGGAGGACGTCACCGACGTCTCCGGCTCCTGGATCACCGACAAGGCCTTCGTCAAGACCGGGGTCAACTCGGTCGTGGCGTACGACCTCGACAAGGGCACCGTGCTGTGGACGCTGCCGCTGACCGGCCAGGTCTGCGGCGCCTCCGCGCACGTCACCGCGGACGGGAAGACCCCGATCCTGTTCGAGGCGAGCAAGCGGCTGCCCCCGAAGAACTACCAGCCGTGCACCGAGGTCGGCCTGGTCGACCTGAACACCGGCAAGCTGGTCTGGTCGACCTCCGTCACCGGCGGCTCCGCGGGCGACAGCAAGGCGAAGTTCAGCGAGGTCACGCTGAGCGGCGCGACCGTCGCGGCCGGCGGCACCGACGGCGGCGCGGCCTTCGACGTCGCCAACGGCAACCCGCGCTGGAAGCCGCAGGCCAACGCCGACAACTGCTACGACATGGGGTACGGCGGCGGCGAGGGCCTGGTCGCGGCCCGCAAGTGCGGTCCGTACGGCAGCCAGTACGTGCTGATCCAGAACCTCAACCCGACCACGGGCGCCCCGATCGCGCAGTTCAAGATGCCCGCGGGCGTCGACTACGCCTCGGTCGTCTCCACCAAGCCGCTGGTGGTCGCCGCCGACGTCGGCGACGCCGCGACCGACGGCTCCGGCATCTCGGACTTCTTCTCCATCGACGAGAAGACCGGCAAGCTGAAGGCGAAGATCACGGCGGACTCCGAGCGCTACGCGGCCCGCTGCCGCTCCACCGAGGTGGAGAACTGCAGCAAGGTCGTGGTCGGCAACGGGCGGCTGTACCTGCCGACCGAGGAGCACGAGGGCAGCACCGGGGAGTACGGCGACGAGACCAACGAGATCGTCGCGTTCGACCTGGCCAGCGGGAAGCCGGTCCCGCAGAAGGCGGACGCGGGCGACCGCTACACGCTGGTGCCGCTGCGCATGGACGGCGGCAACATCATCGCGTACAAGCTGCCGCCCTACGACAAGGGCGGGCGGATCGTCTCCATCGACGGCGGCTCCATGAAGGAGACGACCCTCCTGGAGAACCCGGTGGAGAAGGGCTCCAACAGCCCCGAGCGGTCCTTCTCCTCGGACTACGCGGAGATCGACTACGCGGACGGGCGGCTCTTCCTGTCCGAGGTCATGATCGACAAGCAGCGTTCGGCGTCCTCCAGCAAGGAGTACCTCGTGGTGGGGTACAGCACCCGCTGACGCTCCGTCACCGTCCCGGCCCGGCGCACCGATCCACATCGGTGCGCCGGGCTGTTTGCATACGCCGCCGCTTGGCGAAGAATGCGACAGTCCGGCGGGGATCAGGGAGAGAAGGGGGGCCGCGTCGATGGGCGTTCGGCTCGTGGTGGTCGACGACCACCGACTGCACGCGGAGGCGCTGGCCTCGGCGCTGAAGCTGCGCGGGCACCGGGTGCTCGCGTCGGCGGCGCCGGTGGCGGGCGCGGCGGAGCTGGTGGTGAGCCGTGCGCCGGAGGTCTGTCTGCTGGGCACCTCGGCGCCGGCCGAACCGGGGGCCTTCGACCCGGTCGTACGGATCAAGCGGGAGCGCCCGCAGGTGGCCGTGGTGGTGCTGGGCCCGGTGCCCTCGCCGCGCGGCATCGCGGCGGCCTTCGCGGCCGGGGCCTCGGGTTATGTCCGGCACGACGAGCGCATCGAGGGCGTCGAGCGGGCGCTGGTGAAGGCCCGCGCGGGGGAGGCGGCGGTGGCGCCGCAGCTGCTCCAGAGCGCCTTCGCGGAGCTGCTCAACCCGGCGGCGCAGCCCGACGACGAGGGGCAGCGGCTGCTGCGGCTGCTCACCCCGCGCGAGGCGGAGGTCCTGGTCCGGGTGGCCGAGGGGGAGGACACCCGGGTCATCGCGGCGGGGATGGCCATCGCGCCGAGCACGGCGCGGACGCATGTGCAGCGGGTGCTGATGAAGCTGGGCGTCGGCTCGCGCCTGGAGGCGGCGGCGCTGGCGGCGCGCACGGGGCTGCTCGACCGGGTGCCGGTGCAGCGGCGCGGCTGACTCTCTTCACGCTCTTCCGAGTGGTCGATCGCGGGGGAGTGTTGACCTTCGATGTTTGATTGTGGTTTTTTATGGGTGGTTATGTTGGATGGAGGCTGTGGGAGGCCGTCCGCCGTGAAGAGCACCGCCGTGAAGAAGGTCGCCGTGAAGAAGACCGTCACCCAGCTCGCCGACGGGCGTCAGCTCATCTACTTCGACGCGCACGGAGGCGCCGCCCGCGACGCCGTCGACCGCCGGTCCCTCGATCCCGTCGTCTCCGCCTCCGAGGTCCGCCACGACCCCCTCCTCGGCGAGTCCGTCGCCATCGCCTCGCACCGGCAGGGCCGGATCTACCACCCGCCCGCCGACACGTGCCCGCTCTGCCCCTCCACCGAGGCGTGGCACAGCGAGATCCCGGCCGACGCCTACGAGGTGGCGGTCTTCGAGAACCGCTTCCCGTCCCTCTCCGGGGCCGCGGGCCGCTGCGAGGTCGTCTGCTTCACCTCCGACCACCGGGCCTCCTTCGCCGAGCTCACCGAGGAGCGGGCCGCCCTCGTCCTCGCCGCCTGGACCGACCGCACCGCCGAGCTGTCCGCCCGCCCCGGCGTCCAGCAGGTCTACTGCTTCGAGAACCGGGGCGCCGAGATCGGCGTCACCCTGGCCCACCCGCACGGCCAGATCTACGCCCTCTCGTACGTGACGCCCCGCACCGCCACCATGCTCCGCAACGCCGTCGCGCACCGCGCCGCCACCGGGCGCAACCTCTTCGACGACGTCCTGGCCCGGGAGCGGGCCGGGGAGCGGGTGGTGCTCGCGGGGGAGCACTGGACCGCCTTCGTGCCGTACGCCGCCCGCTGGCCGTACGAGGTCCACCTCTACCCGAACCGGCGGACCGGCGACCTCACGGAGCTCGACGAGGACGCCCGCGCGGAGCTCCCGGGGATCTATCTGGAACTGCTGCGCCGCTTCGACCGGATCTTCGGTACGGACGAGCCGCCGACGCCCTACATCGCCGCCTGGCACCAGGCGCCGGTGACCGGCGCGGGCCGCGAGGAGTTCGCCCTGCACCTGGAGCTTTTCACCGTCCGCCGGGCCTCTGGCAAGCTGAAGTACCTCGCGGGCACCGAGTCCGGCATGGGCGCGTTCATGAACGACGTGTCGCCGGAGTCCGCGGCCGACAGACTCCGAGAGGTGGCAAGCAGTTGAGCAAGGCAGCGACGTCGAAGTACCTGGTGACCGGTGGGGCGGGCTATGTGGGCAGCACGGTCGCCGCCCACCTCCTGGAGGCGGGGCACCAGGTCACCGTCCTCGACGACCTCTCCACCGGCTTCCGGGAGGGCGTCCCCGCCGGGGCGGAGTTCATCGAGGGCCGCATCCAGGACGCCGCCAAGTGGCTCGACTCCAGCTACGACGGCGTGCTGCACTTCGCCGCCTTCTCCCAGGTCGGCGAGTCCGTCGCCAACCCCGGGAAGTACTGGGAGAACAACGTCGGCGGCACCATGGCGCTGATCGCCGCCATGCGCGAGGCCGGCGTGCGCCGCCTGGTGTTCTCCTCGACCGCCGCCACCTACGGCGAGCCGGAGACCGTGCCGATCACGGAGGCCGCGCCGACCGCGCCGACCAACCCGTACGGCGCGACCAAGCTGGCCGTCGACCACATGATCACCGGCGAGTGCGCCGCGCACGGCCTGGCCGCCGTCTCGCTGCGCTACTTCAACGTGGCCGGCGCCTACAAGGAGTGCGGCGAGCGGCACGACCCCGAGTCGCACCTCATCCCGCTGGTCCTCCAGGTCGCCCTCGGGCAGCGCGCCGCGATCAACGTCTACGGCGACGACTACCCGACGCCCGACGGCACCTGCGTCCGCGACTACATCCACGTCGCCGACCTCGCCGAGGCCCACCTGCTGGCCCTGGACGCGATGACCGCGGGCGAGCACCTGATCTGCAACCTCGGCAACGGCAACGGCTTCTCCGTGCGGGAGGTCGTCGAGACCGTCCGCAAGGTCACCGGCCACCCGGTGCCCGAGGTCATGGCCGAGCGCCGCGCCGGGGACCCGGCCGTGCTCGTCGCCTCGGCCGACACGGCGCGCGAGCGCCTCGGCTGGAACCCGTCCCGCCCGGACCTGGCGGCCATCGTCGAGGACGCGTGGGCGTTCACCCGGAAGAAGGAGCAGGGCCAGGCATGAGCACGGTCGCGGCGGAGTTCGGCGCGCTGTACGGAGCGGCTCCCGACGGGGTCTGGGCCGCTCCCGGGCGGGTCAACCTGATCGGCGAGTACACCGACTTCAACGAGGGTCTGGTCCTCCCGCTGGCTCTGCCGCACACGGCCGTGGCCGCCGTCTCCCGCCGGGACGACGGCGTGCTGCGGCTGCACTCCGCCGACGTGGACGGCGGCGTCGTCCAGCTCGACGTCGCCACCCTGGAGCCGCCGGCAGCGGCTGCTTCCGGGGCCTCCGGACACGGCTGGGCCGCGTACCCCGCCGGGGTCGTATGGGCGCTGCGGGCGGCCGGGCACCCGGTCACCGGCGCGGACATCCACCTCGCGTCCACGGTGCCGTCGGGCGCCGGGCTCTCCTCCTCCGCCGCCCTGGAGGTCGTCACCGCCCTCGCCCTGAACGACCTGTTCGGGCTCGGGCTCTCCCGCCCCGAGCTCGCGCTGCTCGCCCAGCGGGCGGAGAACGCGTTCGTCGGCGTGCCGTGCGGGGTGATGGACCAGATGGCCTCCGCGTGCGCCACCGAGGGCCACGCCCTGTACCTGGACACCCGCGACCTGTCGTACCGGCAGGTGCCGTTCGACCTCGCCGCCCGGGGGCTGTGCCTGCTGGTCGTCGACACCCGGGTGAAGCACGCCCTCGGGGACGGCGCGTACGCGGAGCGGCGCGCCGGGTGCGAGGCAGGTGCGCGGGCGCTCGGCGTGCGCGCGCTGCGTGATGTCTCCGCCGCGCATCTGTCCGATTCCCTCGCCCGTTTGGGCGATGAAACGATTCGTCGCTATGTCCGGCACGTCGTCTCCGACGACGCCCGGGTCGAGCGGGTGATCGCCCTCCTGGACGCCGGGGACCCCCACGCGGTGGGCGCCCTGCTCACCGAGGGCCACGTCTCGCTCCGCGACGACCTGCGGGTCTCCTGCCCCGAACTGGACCTCGCGGTCGAGGCGGCGAACGCGGCGGGCGCCCTCGGCGCCCGGATGACCGGCGGCGGCTTCGGCGGCTCGGCGGTCGTCCTGGTGGCGGCGGACACGGCGGACGCGGTCGCCGCGGCGGTCGTGAAGGCCTTCGCCGAGGCGGGCCACACGGCCCCCGGCATCTTCCCCGCGGTCCCCTCGGCGGGCGCCCGCCGAGTGGCCTGACGAGCGCCCGCCGGGCACTCGCCGGGCGGCCCACCGGGCGCTCGACAGGCGGTCCGACCGGCCCCGACTCCCCCATACGGACGCACAGTTCCGCGATTCGGCCTCCACCGGCGCGCCGCACCCTTACCCTGGTGCGCAGCGCCGGTGGGGGCCGGTGCTGATCAGGGGTATCGAGACCCGCCGGGTACGGCGCCCGGGGCGGGGTAACTGTCAGGGCACGGCGGCGGCCGTGCGATCGGCGGACCCGCCCCCGGCGTCGTGCCCGCGCCGGGCCGTTCCTCGACACTTGGGGGTGTCCGTGGCCCGTATCCGGGTTCTGGTGGTGGACGATCACCGTATCTTCGCCGAGTCGCTCGCAGCCGCACTCGCGGCGGAGCCCGACGTCGACGTCACCGCCGCGGGCAGCGGCCCGGCCGCGCTGCGCTGCCTGGACCGGGGCGCGGGGGAGGGGCGGCGCTTCGACGTGATGCTGGTCGACGCCGATCTGGGCGGCGGCGACGGGATCGCGCTGGTGGCGGGGGTGCGCGAGGGGCGGCCGACGCTGCGCAGCGTGGTCCTCGCGGAGAAGGACGACGCCCACCGGGCGGCGCTCGCGCTCCAGGCGGGTGCCTGGGGGTGGGTGGCCAAGGACTGCTCGCTGCAACGGCTGCTCGCCGTGGTGCGCGGGGTGCTGCGGGACGAGACGCATCTGCCGCCGGCGCTGCTCACGGGGGTGCTGCGGGAGCTGACGGAGGCCCGCAAGCACCGGACGGAGAGCGAGCGGCTGGTGGAGTCGCTGACCCCGCGCGAGCGGGAGGTGCTGCGCTGCATGGTGGCGGGGCTCGGCCGCAAGGCGGTCGCGGAGCGCCTGTTCCTGTCGCCGCACACGGTCCGCACCCATATGCAGAACGTGCTGGGCAAGCTGGGCGTCCACTCGACGCTGGCCGCCGTGGCGCTGGCCCGCCGTGCGGGGGTCGGCCCGGCGGAGGAGCCGGGGGCCCTAGCCGGGGATGTTGTCGAACGGGGCGGTCAGCTGGCGTAGCAGCGCGGCCAGTTCGCCGCGTTCGGTGCGGGAGAGGCGGGCCAGGATGGCCCGCTCCTGGGCGAGCAGCCCGGCGAGCGCCTGGTCGGCGCGGTCGCGGCCCTCGGGGGTGAGGCGGACCAGCACGCCGCGCCGGTCGCTGGGGTCGGGCAGCCGCTCGACCAGGCCCTTCTTGGTGAGCCGGTCGATGCGGTTGGTCATGGTGCCCGAGGTGACCAGGGTCTGGGTGAGCAGCTGGCCGGGGGAGAGCTGGTAGGGCGCGCCGGCCCGGCGGAGCGAGGTCAGGACGTCGAACTCCCAGGGCTCCAGCTGGTGCTCGGAGAAGGCGAGCCGACGGGCGCGGTCGAGGTGCCGGGCCAGGCGTGAGACACGGCTGAGCACCTCGAGCGGTTCCACGTCGAGGTCCGGGCGCTCTCGGCGCCATGCAGCGACCAGCCGGTCGACCTCGTCCTCCATGACGATCAGTGTAGAGGGTCTGTTGACATAAAGTCTCTTGGTATTAAGTCTCTCGTTCTCAAGTATCTTGATCACGACAATCTTGACGTGGAGATATAGTCTCCTTGACTATGGGGAAGGGACCGGGCCGGAACTCCGTTCCGCTTCGGCAACTCGTTCCAGCAAGGGGGCTTCGAACATGCATTCCGTGGAATCCGCCGCACCGACATGGGACCCGCAGCAGTACCTGCGCCACGCCGGACACCGCACCCGTCCGTTCCTCGATCTGCTCGCCCGAATACAGCAGTTGCCCGACACCGGCGGCCGGCCGGCCCGGATCGCCGACCTCGGCTGCGGCCCGGGCAACGTCACCGCGCTCCTCGCCGACCGCTGGCCCGAGGCCCACATCACCGGCCTCGACCTGTCGCCCGAGATGCTGGAGCGGGCCGAGAAGGACTGGGCGGGCACCACGGCGGGCGGCGGCTGGCTCGACTTCCGGGCGGCCGACGCGGCCCACTGGACGCCGGAGGAGCCGTACGACCTGATCGTGTCCAACGCGGCCCTCCAGTGGGTGCCGAACCACCCCGAGTCCTTCGCCCCCTGGATCGCGGGACTGCGCCCCGGCGGCACCTTCGCCTTCCAGGTCCCCGGCAACTTCACCGCGCCCAGCCACGCCCTGCTCGGCGAGCTCTGCGAGACCCCCGAGTGGCGCGGCCGGGTCGGCGACCAGGGGCGGCGCTACGTCCACATCCTCGAACCGGCCGACTACCTCCAGCGGCTCGCCGACCTCGGCTGCGCGACGGACGTCTGGGAGACCACGTACTACCAGCTGCTCACCGGCGAGGACCCCGTCCTCGACTGGGTGAAGGGCACCGCGCTGCGCCCCGTCCTCACCGCCCTCAGGGGCGACCGCGCCGCCACCGAGGCCTTCCTCGCCCAGTACCGCGAACGGCTCCGCGAGGCCTACCCGCCGGGACCGCACGGCACCGCGTTCCCGTTCCGGAGAATCTTCGCCATCGCCACGAAGGCCTGATACGGGGACGGGGGCGCCGCTCGCGCGCGACGCCCCCGTCCCCGGCCTCCGCGGCCGTCAGTTCTTGCGGTGCCCGATCAGGCGCGGCTTCTGCTCCATGCCGTCCAGGCCGTGCCAGGCCAGGTTCACCAGATGCGCCGCGACCTCCGCCTTCTTCGGCTTGCGGACGTCCAGCCACCACTGGCCGGTCAGCGCCACCATGCCCACCAGCGCCTGCGCGTACAGCGGGGCCAGCTTCGGGTCGAAGCCGCGGGTCTTGAACTCCAGACCCAGGATGTCCTCCACCTGCGTGGCGATGTCGCTGATCAGCGAGGCGAAGGTGCCCGTCGACTGGGCCACCGGCGAGTCGCGGACCAGGATCCGGAAGCCGTCCGTGTAGCGCTCGATGTAGTCCAGCAGGGCGAACGCCGCCTGTTCGAGCAGCTCGCGCGGGTGGCCCGCGGTCAGCGCCCCGGTCACCATGTCCAGGAGCTGACGCATCTCCCGGTCCACCACGACCGCGTACAGGCCCTCCTTGCCGCCGAAGTGCTCGTACACCACCGGCTTGGAGACCCCGGCCTTCGCCGCGATCTCCTCCACCGACGTGCCCTCGAAGCCCTTCTCCGCGAACAGCGTGCGCCCGATGTCGAGGAGCTGCTCCCGGCGCTCCGCACCCGTCATCCGCACCCGGCGGCCGCGCCGGGGCTTCGGTTCACCCGTACTGCCGGTCCTGCCTGTGCTGCCTGTACTGCCTGTATTGCTGGGGATCGCCACGTCTTCCATCATGCCGCGTCGGCGGGCGCGCTCTGGCGCCGGGCTTCGATGCGGGCCGCCGCCGGCCAGCGCACGTCGTGCGCCCAGCCCAGCTGCTCGAACCAGCGGATCAGCCGCGCGCTGGAGTCCACCTGGCCCTTGAGGACGCCGTGCCGGGCCGAGGTCGGGTCGGCGTGGTGCAGGTTGTGCCAGGACTCGCCGCAGGACAGCACCGCGAGCCACCACACGTTGCCCGAGCGGTCCCGCGACTTGAAGGGGCGCTTGCCCACCGCGTGGCAGATCGAGTTGATCGACCAGGTGACGTGGTGCAGCAGCGCCACCCGGACCAGGGAGCCCCAGAAGAACGCCGTGAACGCGCCCCACCACGACATCGTCACCAGACCGCCCACCAGCGGCGGGATCGCCAGCGACACGACGGTCCAGAACACGAACTGGCGGGAGATGCCCCGGATCACCCGGTCCTTGATCAGATCGGGCGCGTACGTGTGCTGCGGCGTCTGCTCCTCGTCGAACATCCAGCCGATGTGCGCCCACCACAGCCCCTTCATCAGGGCCGGTACGGTCTCCCCGAAGCGCCACGGCGAGTGCGGGTCGCCCTCCGCGTCCGAGAACTTGTGGTGCTTGCGGTGGTCCGCCACCCAGCGCACCAGCGGCCCCTCGACCGCCAGCGAACCCATGATCGCCAGCGCGATCCGCAGCGGGCGCTTCGCCTTGAACGAGCCGTGCGTGAAGTAGCGGTGGAAGCCGATCGTGATGCCGTGGCAGCCGATGAAGTACATCGCCGTCATGAGCCCCAGATCCAGCCAGCTCACCCCCCAGCCCCAGGCCAGCGGGACCGCCGCGAGCACGGCCAGGAACGGCACCGTGATGAACAGCAGCAGCGTGATCTGCTCGATCGAACGCTTGCTGTCACCGCCCAGCGTGGCGGACGGCAGGTCCGGGGCGGTTCCGCGCACCTCGGCAGCGGATTCCGAGGTCACCTCGGGGCTGATGGTCATGGGTGTCCCCTGGGGGCTGAGAGGGAGAGCGGGTACGAGAAGAAGCCGAGGCTACGGTCCCGTAACCTACGGCGACGTAAGTATGGCAGCGCGTCGGCGCGCGGCAAGAGTGCCTAAGCCGGGGCGTTGCCCGTGCCGCCGGAACGGACACCTATCCTGGGTGCGTCGGACAGCGCGGTCCGCAAGCCTCCAGTACCCCTCCAGACGTGCTCAAACACTGCAAGGAGCCGCACCTGTGAGCAGTGCCGACCAGACCTCCACAGCCAGCGCCGAGCTGCGCTCCGACATCCGCCGACTGGGCGACCTGCTGGGCGAGACGCTCGTCCGCCAGGAGGGCCCGGAGCTCCTGGACCTCGTCGAGAAGGTCCGCCGCCTCACCCGCGAGGACGGCGAGGCCGCCGCCGAGCTGCTGCGCGGCGTCGAGCTGGAGACCGCCGCCCGCCTGGTGCGCGCCTTCTCCACCTACTTCCACCTGGCCAACGTCACCGAGCAGGTGCACCGCGGCCGCGAGATGCGCGAGAAGCGTGCCGCCGAGGGCGGGCTGCTCGCCCGTACGGCCGACATGCTCAAGGACGGCGACCCCGCCCACGTACGCGAGACGATCAAGAACCTCAACGTACGGCCGGTCTTCACCGCCCACCCCACCGAGGCCGCCCGCCGCTCGGTCCTCAACAAGCTGCGGCGCATCGCCGTGCTCCTGGAGACCCCGGTCATCGAGGCCGACCGGCGCCGCCACGACCTGCGGCTCGCCGAGAACATCGACCTCATCTGGCAGACCGACGAGCTCCGGGTGGTCCGGCCCGAGCCCGCCGACGAGGCCCGTAACGCCATCTACTACCTCGACGAGCTGCACGCCAACGCCGTCGGCGACGTCCTGGAGGACCTCGCCGCCGAGCTGGACCGGGTCGGCTTCGAACTGCCCGCCGGCACCCGCCCGCTCACCTTCGGCACCTGGATCGGCGGCGACCGCGACGGCAACCCCAACGTGACCCCGCAGGTCACCTGGGACGTGCTGATCCTCCAGCACGAGCACGGCATCACAGACGCCCTCGAACTCGTCGACTACCTGCGCGGACTGCTCTCCAACTCCATCCGCTACACCGGCGCCACCCAGGAGCTCCTGGACTCGCTCCAGGCCGACCTGGAGCGCCTGCCGGAGATCAGCCCCCGCTACAAGCGGCTCAACGCCGAGGAGCCCTACCGGCTCAAGGCCACCTGCGTCCGCCAGAAGCTGGTCAACACCCGCGAGCGGCTCGCCACCGGCACCCCGCACGTCGAGGGCCGCGACTACCTCGGCACCGCCGAGCTGCTGCGCGACCTCACCCTGATCCAGACCTCGCTGCGCGAGCACCGCGGCGGGCTGTTCGCCGACGGCCGGATGGACCGCACCATCCGCACCCTGTCCGCGTTCGGCCTCCAGCTCGCCACCATGGACGTACGCGAGCACGCCGACGCCCACCACCACGCCCTCGGCCAGCTCTTCGACCGGCTCGGCGAGGAGTCCTGGCGCTACTCCGACATGCCGCGCGAGTACCGGCAGAAGCTGCTCGCCAAGGAGCTCAGGTCGCGCCGCCCGCTGGCGCCCACGCCCGCCCCGCTCGACGCGGCGGGACAGAAGACCCTCGGCGTCTTCCACACCGTCAAGGAGGCCTTCGAGCGCTTCGGCCCGGAGGTCATCGAGTCCTACATCATCTCGATGTGCCAGGGCGCCGACGACGTCTTCGCCGCCACCGTCCTCGCCCGCGAGGCCGGCCTGATCGACCTGCACGCCGGCTGGGCCGAGATCGGCATCGTGCCGCTCCTGGAGACCACCGACGAGCTCAAGGCCGCCGACGTCATCCTCAACGACATGCTGGCCGACCCCTCCTACAGGCGCCTCGTCTCGCTGCGCGGCGACGTCCAGGAGGTCATGCTCGGCTACTCGGACTCCTCCAAGTTCGGCGGCATCACCACCTCCCAGTGGGAGATCCACCGCGCCCAGCGCCGGCTGCGCGACGTCGCCCACCGCTACGGCGTACGGCTGCGCCTCTTCCACGGCCGCGGCGGCACCGTCGGCCGCGGCGGCGGCCCCTCGCACGACGCGATCCTCGCCCAGCCCTGGGGCACCCTGGAGGGCGAGATCAAGGTGACCGAGCAGGGCGAGGTCATCTCCGACAAGTACCTGATCCCGTCGCTGGCCAGGGAGAACCTGGAGCTCACGGTCGCCGCCACGCTCCAGGCCTCCGCCCTGCACACCGCGCCGCGCCAGTCCGACGAGTCGCTGGCCCGCTGGGACGCGGCCATGGACACCGTCTCGGACGCCGCCCACACCGCGTACCGCAAGCTGGTCGAGGACCCCGGTCTGCCGGCGTACTTCCTCGCCTCCACCCCGGTCGACCAGCTCGCCGACCTGCACCTGGGCTCGCGGCCCGCCCGTCGCCCCGGCTCCGGCGTCTCGCTCGACGGACTCCGCGCCATCCCGTGGGTGTTCGGCTGGACCCAGTCCCGCCAGATCGTCCCGGGCTGGTTCGGCGTCGGCTCCGGCCTCAAGGCGCTGCGCGAGGCCGGCCTCGAAGCGGTCCTCGGCGAGATGCACGAGCGCTGGCACTTCTTCCGCAACTTCCTCTCCAACGTCGAGATGACGCTGGCGAAGACCGACCTGCGGATCGCCCGCCACTACGTCGACACCCTCGTCCCGGACGAGCTCAAGCACGTCTTCGACACCATCGAGGCCGAGCACGCGCTCACCGTCGCCGAGGTCCTCAAGGTGACGGGCGGCCAGAAGCTGCTCGACTCCAACCCGGTGCTCCAGCAGACCTTCGCCATCCGCGACGCCTACCTGGACCCGATCTCCTACCTCCAGGTCGCCCTGCTGGCCCGTCAGCGGGCCGCGGCCGCGGCCGGCGAGGACCCGGACCCGCTGCTCTCCCGCGCGCTCCTGCTCACGGTGAACGGCGTGGCGGCGGGTCTGCGCAACACCGGCTGACGCGCCCTGATCCTGCTCTAGCCGGACACGACAGTGCCCCCGCGGGATTCCCGCGGGGGCACTGTCATGACGGCGTGGTGTGTCAGTGCTGCTGGGCCTTGCGGCGGCGCATCACCAGGAGGGCGCCGGCACCCGCGAGGGCGGCGGCGACGGCGGCGAGGATGCCGATCGGGGCGCTGGAGCCGGTCGTGGCCAGGTTGCCCTCGCCGGAACCGCCGGTGCCCTCGGTGCCGTTGGTGCCCGCGGTGGCGCCGGGGGTGGAGGCGGAGGCGGACGGGGACGCGGAGGAGCCCGGGGTCTCGGTGCCGGTGGACGGGGTGCCGGAGGGCGTGCCGGACGGGGTGCCGGACGGGGTGCCCGTGCTCGGGGTGCCGGACGGGGCGACGCCCGGGGTCTCCGTGCCCGTGCCGGGGGTGCCGGGGGTGCCGGGCTGGTCCGGGGTGGGCTGGTCCGGGGTGGGCTGGCCGGGCACGACCGGGGTGACGGGCTTCTCCTCGCCGGGCTCGCAGTCGGTCTTGAAGACCTTCTGCTTGGCGCGGCCGTTCTCGCCCTCGAAGTTCCAGAACAGCTTGTACTGGCCGTTCGGGAGGGTCATGTCCGCGGTGCGCTCGTGGCCGTCACCGTCGAGGACGATGGTGCCCTCCTTGACGGTGACGCCCTTGTCCTGCTCGTTGTTGGCCCAGGCCTCGATGTGCCACTGGACCTTCTGGTCGGCGTCGAAGCCGAAGGCGTCCAGGTAGAACGAGCAGACCTTCGGCTCGTTCTTCCGGAGCTCCTCGCCGGTCTTCGAGTCGTGGATCTTCACGGTGCCGTTGTCACCGTGCGGGTTGCCGCTGGCGAAGGCGCTCGGCGCCAGGACCAGGGAGCCTGCCATGGCGGCGACAAGCGCGCCGGCGGGTATGAGGGATCGTCGCATGGGCAGTCGTCCATCTATGGGAATGAGGGATGTGCCGTGGGGGATGGCGGAGGCAGCCTATCCGTAGCTTTAAGTCACCCTTAACCCAAGGGTTCATAACGATCCCGGCGAGATCACGCCACCATGTCCGAAATCGTCAGAGCGCGAAGAATGCGGCCAGCAACAGCGCCGCCCCCGCCCCCGCCACCGACCACGCCGTCCTCGGCAGCCGCATCCCGCCGCCGATCAGCGGCGCCGCCAGCAGCAGCGCCCCGCCCAGCGGCAGCCACGCGTGCAACCCGCCGCCCCAGCCCGTACGGACCGCCTCCCGCGTCCCCGGCTTCACCACCACCGGCAGGGTGTCGCCCTTCTCGGCGGCCACCGAGTGCGCGATCGTCACCGCCCGCAGCTCCGAGGCCGGGTCGTCCGGCACGTAACGGCCGCTGCACGTCTCGTCGGTGCACCCCGTCACCGTCAGCGTGCCGTGCTCCCGCCCCTTCGCGAGCAGTACGTGCTGGGCCGTGTCCCAGGAGGACCAGGCGCCCGCGACGAGCAGGAGCAGGACGGCGAGGGCCATGGCGGCGTTACGGGCGAGCGTCATGACCCGCGATCGTACAGTCGTACCCGTACGGTGAGCCGCCGGCGGCCTACGGGCCGTACCCGTCCTACGAGTTGTACGCGGACTGCGCCCGCTCCAGGCCCTCCGTCACCAGACACTCCACCGCGTCCGCCGCCCGGTCCACGAAGTAGTCCAGCTCCTTGCGCTCGGTCGACGAGAAGTCCTTCAGGACGAAGTCCGCGACCTGCATACGGCCCGGCGGCCGCCCGATGCCGAAGCGCAGCCGGTGGTACTCCGCGCCCATCGACTTCGTCATCGACTTCAGGCCGTTGTGCCCGTTGTCGCCGCCGCCGATCTTCAGCCGCAGCACCCCGTAGTCGATGTCCAGCTCGTCGTGGACCGCCACGATGTGCGCCGTCGGCACCTTGTAGAAGTCCCGCAGGGCCGTCACAGGACCCCCCGACAGGTTCATGAACGACATCGGCTTCGCCAGCACGACCCGCCGGTTGGCCGGTCCGGGCGGGCCCATCCGGCCCTCCACGACCTGCGCCTGCGCCTTCTGCGCCCGCTTGAACTTGCCGCCGATCCGCTCGGCCAGCAGGTCGGCCACCATGAAGCCCACGTTGTGCCGGTTGCGCTCGTACTCAGGGCCCGGATTGCCGAGGCCGACGATCAGCCAGGGGGCGTTCGCGTCGTCCGTCATCTGCGTCACGTCTCCTCGAATGCGTACAGACAGAAAGAAACGGGGTGGCGGGCCGTTCCCGGCCCGTCACCCCGTCACGTCAAGCAGAGCCTACGGCTCAGGCCTCGGCGCCCTCGGCGGCCTCGG
This sequence comes from Streptomyces sp. NPDC094032, assembly GCF_040303965.1. Taxonomy (NCBI): domain Bacteria; kingdom Bacillati; phylum Actinomycetota; class Actinomycetes; order Kitasatosporales; family Streptomycetaceae; genus Streptomyces; species Streptomyces sp. NPDC094032. Next base: position 86,754 of record NZ_JBEOUE010000014.1, read on the forward strand.
TCTCGCCCTCGGCGGCCGGCTCCTCGGCCTGCGCGGCCAGGACCTGCAGGACGACGGCGTCGCCCTCGGTCACCAGGGTCACGCCGGCGGGCAGGGCGATGTCCTGCGCCAGGACGGAGGCACCGGCCTCCAGGCCCTCGACGGAGACCGTGACGGCCTCGGGGAGGCGGGTGGCCTCGGCCTCGACGGAGAGGGTGCCCAGGACGTGCTCCAGCAGGTTGCCACCGGCGGCCAGCTCGCCCTCGGCGGTGACCGGAACCTCGACGGTGACCTTCTCGCCGCGCTTCACGAGGAGCAGGTCGACGTGCTCCAGGAAGCCCTTCAGCGGGTCGCGCTGGGCGGCCTTCGGGATCGCCAGCTCGTTGCGGCCCTCGATGTCCAGGGACAGCAGGACGTTCGGGGTACGCAGCGCCATCTGGAGCTCGTGGGCCGGGAGGGTCACGTGGACCGGGTCCGAGCCGTGGCCGTAGAGGACACCGGGAACCTTGGCGTCACGACGGATCTTGCGGGCGGCGCCCTTGCCGAACTCCGAGCGGAGCGTAGCGGCGATCTTGACCTCGGACATGTGCACTCCTCGTATGGGTGGTGACGGTTGCGACTGTCACCCGGCCACGACTGGCGATGGCCTGCTACGAAGAGCGCGTCGATAACGGACCGCCGGGATCCACAGGATCCGGCCTCCCTCGCCGAGCAACCACGACAGTCTAACGGCAGGGCACCCGGCACCCAAATGGATCACCCCCGGCCGCTCTCCGGCGGGGTACGCGTAAGGGCCGCCTCCCCAGGGAGACGGCCCTTACGCGAACCTATGAGCTATACGGCTCAGTGCTCCTCGAAGAGGCTCGTCACCGAACCGTCCTCGAACACCTCACGCACCGCGCGCGCGATCGTCGGCGCGATCGACAGCACCGTGATCTTGTCGAGCTCCAGCGAACCCGGGTCCGGCAGGGTGTCCGTGAAGACGAACTCGCTGACCTTGGAGTTCTTCAGGCGATCGGCGGCCGGGCCCGACAGGATGCCGTGCGTGGCCGTCACGATGACGTCCTCCGCGCCGTGCGCGAACAGGGCGTCCGCGGCCGCGCAGATCGTGCCCGCGGTGTCGACCATGTCGTCCACCAGGACGCACACGCGGCCCTTGACGTCACCGACGACCTCGTGGACGGTCACCTGGTTGGCGACGTCCTTGTCACGCCGCTTGTGGACGATCGCCAGCGGCGCGTCCAGGCGGTCGCACCAGCGGTCCGCCACGCGCACGCGGCCGGCGTCCGGGGACACGATCGTCAGCTTCGAGCGGTCGACCTTCGCGCCCACGTAGTCCGCGAGGACCGGCAGCGCCGACAGGTGGTCCACCGGGCCGTCGAAGAAGCCCTGGATCTGGTCCGTGTGCAGGTCGACCGTGAGGATCCGGTCCGCACCCGCGGTCTTCAGCAGATCGGCGACCAGACGGGCCGAGATCGGCTCACGGCCGCGGTGCTTCTTGTCCTGACGGGCGTAGCCGTAGGACGGCACGATCACGGTGATGCTCCGGGCCGAGGCCCGCTTCAGAGCATCGATCATGATCAGCTGCTCCATGATCCACTTGTTGATCGGAGCCGTGTGGCTCTGGATCAGGAAGCAGTCCGCGCCACGGGCCGACTCCTGGAAGCGGACGTAGATCTCACCGTTGGCGAAGTCGAAAGCCTTGGTCGGCACGATGCCGACACCCAGCTGGTGTGCGACCTCCTCGGCCAGCTCGGGGTGGGCGCGGCCGGAGAAGAGCATCAGCTTCTTCTCGCCGGTCGTCTTGATCCCGGTCACAGCACTGTCTCCTCGACGGTTTCTCTGGCCGCGACCCGCGCTCCCGTGCGCGTGTGCGAACCAGCCGAATTTGTGTGCACGTATCACGGTACGCCGAGTTCGGCGTACTCGTTTCCGGTCAGCTTTCGCCGACAGAGTTCTCCGACGCGGCCTGAGCCGCCTGCGCGGCCGCGCTGCCGGGCCGCTTCCGGGCCACCCAGCCCTCGATATTCCGCTGCTGGCCACGGGCGACGGCCAGCGAACCCGGCGGCACGTCCTTCGTGATCACGGACCCGGCGGCGGTGTACGCCCCGTCCCCGATCGTGATGGGTGCCACAAACATGTTGTCCGAACCCGTACGGCAGTGGGAACCGATCGTCGTGTGGTGCTTCGCCTCGCCGTCGTAGTTCACGAAGACGCTCGCCGCGCCGATGTTCGTGTACTCGCCGATGGTCGCGTCACCCACGTACGACAGATGGGGGACCTTCGTGCCCTCGCCCACCACCGCGTTCTTCATCTCGACGTACGTGCCGGCCTTCGCCTTCGCGCCCAGCTTCGTCCCCGGACGGAGGTACGCGAAGGGGCCCACCGACGCGCCCTCGCCGACGACGGCGGAGTCGGCGACGGTGTTGTCCACCCGCGCGCCGCTCGCCACGGTCGTGTCCGTCAGGCGCGTGTTCGGACCCACCACGGCGTCCTCGCCGACGTGCGTCGCGCCCAGCAGCAGCGTGTTCGGCAGCACCACCGCGTCCGGCTCGAACGTCACCGTGACGTCCACGAACGTCGAACCCGGGTCCACCACGGTCACGCCGGCGAGCATGGCCCGCTCAAGCAGCCGCCGGTTCAGCAGCGTGCGCGCCTCCGACAGCTGCACCCGGTTGTTGATCCCCAGGATCTCCCGGTGGTCGGCGGCGACCGAAGCGCCCACCCGGTGCCCGGCCTCACGCAGGATGGACAGCACATCGGTCAGGTACTCCTCGCCCTGGCTGTTGTCCGTCCGCACCTTGCCCAGCGCGTCCGCGAGCAGCGTCCCGTCGAAGGCGAAGACCCCGGAGTTGATCTCCCGGATCGCGCGCTGCGCGTCGGAGGCGTCCTTGTGCTCCACGATCGCGGTCACGGCGCCGGTGGCCTCGTCCCGCACGATCCGCCCGTAGCCGGTCGCGTCCGGGACCTCGGCGGTCAGCACGGTCACGGCGTTGCCGTCCGAGGCGTGCGTCGCGGCGAGCGCGCGCAGCGTCTCGCCGGACAGCAGCGGGGTGTCGCCGCAGACCACGACGACGGTCCCCTCGGGCGCCCGCCCGAGCTCCGCGAGCGCGGTCCGCACCGCGTGCCCGGTCCCGTTCTGCTCCTCCTGCACGGCGGTCCGCGTCCCCGCGTACCGCTCGTCCAGATGCCCCTTGACCCGCTCCCGGGCGTGCCCGACGACCACGATCAGATCCTCGGGCTCCAGCTCACGGGCGGCGGAGACGACATGCCCGACGAGCGAACGCCCGGCGATCTCGTGCAGGACCTTGGGCGTCTTCGACTTCATGCGGGTGCCCTCACCCGCCGCGAGGACGACGACGGCGGAGGCCATCGCTTGGGGGAGGTTGGCGCTCACGGGAATGCCCTTCGGCTTCGGGTGGGTGGACTTCCGAAGGATACCGGGGGGTACTGGGCGGGGTATGAGTAAGGGTCCCGACCTGACCGGTCGGGACCCTCGTTCCGTCGGCTCCCCTGCCAGGACTCGAACCCGGACATAGGACTCCAAAGGTCCCAGTGCTGCCGATTACACCACAGGGGATAGCTAAGTCGACCAAATCGGACATCGTGTGGTGCTGATCGAGTCGACGGCACCTACTATGCCGCACCACCAGCCCTCGATGCGACGGTAAAGCGCGCCGCTCCGGCCGTCGGCGGGGGTGGGTAATTCGCTGGTGCTCGCCCGTAGGGTGGGAGGCATGACCACAACGGGGGCAGACCGGGACGCTGTGGGCGCGCGCGCCGTGCGTACCTGGTGGTGGTGGGGGAGACGGCGCAGTGTGGTGCTGGATGTGACGCTGGCCGTCGTGTCCGCGCTGGAGTGCGGGCTCGAAGGGATCGGCTTCGCCGGGAAGGCGTCGCTGCCGGTGCCCGTCGGGGTGCTGTTCGGCCTGATCGTGGGGTCCGTGCTGCTCGTGCGGCGCCGCTGGCCGATCACCGTCGTGCTCGTGTCGATCGCCGTCACGCCCGCCGAGATGGGCTACCTGATGGGCATCGTCGGCCTCTACTCGCTGGCCGCCTCCGAGGTGCCCCGCCGTTTCACCGCCGCGCTCGCCGGCATGTCCACGGTCGCCGTCTACATCGTGACGATGGTCAGGCTCCGCCAGGACGTCGCCCAGGCCGAGGTGAGCCAGCAGGACTTCGACCCCAGCGGCTGGTACGTGCCGGTCGTCTCCCTCTTCATGACCCTGGGCCTGAACGCCCCGCCGGTGCTCTTCGGCCTCTACATAGGCGCCCGGCGCCGCCTCATGGAGTCGCTGCGCGAGCGCGCCGACAGCCTGGAGCAGGAGCTGTCGCTGCTCGCTGACCGGGCCGAGCAGCGTGCCCAGTGGGCGCGCCAGGAGGAGCGGACGCGCATCGCGCGCGAGATGCACGACGTGGTGGCGCACCGGGTGTCGCTGATGGTGGTGCACGCGGCGGCGTTGCAGGCGGTGGCCTTGAAGGACCCGCAGAAGGCCGTACGGAACGCGGCGCTCGTGGGTGACATGGGCCGGCAGGCGCTGACGGAGCTGCGGGAGATGCTGGGGGTGCTCCGCGAGGAGGTCCCGACGGCCTCCCCGGCGCTGCCGCTCGCGGCCGTCGGCCGCGCCGCCGCTGCCGCCGCCGAGGCCGCCGCGGCGGACGGCGGCCCGTGCCTGGACGCCCTGGAGACGCTGGTCGAGCAGTCGCGGCAGGCGGGCGCCGTCGTCGAGTTCGTGGTGATGGGCGAGCCCCGGGCGTACGGGGCGCAGGTGGAGCAGACGGCGTACCGGGTGGTCCAGGAGGCGCTGACCAACGTGCACAAGCACGCGGCGGGCGCCGAGGTCGTGGTGCGTCTGGCGCACCGCGCGGCCGAGGTCGCGATGCAGGTGGAGAACGGCCCGTCGGACGCGACGGCCGCCGACGCGCATCTGCCGAGCGGTGGGAACGGGCTCGTCGGGATGCGGGAGCGGGTGTCGGGTCTGGGCGGGGTGTTCGTGTCGGGTCCGACGGACGCGGGCGGTTTCCGGGTGAGCGCGGTGCTGCCGGTGGCGGCGGGTGCGGCGGGGGCTGCGGGGGAGGCTCTTTAGAGAGCGGGGCTCTCTAAAGAGGTGTCCGTGCCCCTCGGCCCTCAGCCCTCCGCCACCAGCCGCGTGGGCTGCGTCCCCGTGATGAGGGTGGACAGGGCCGCGTCGATGTCCCGGCCCAGGTACCAGTCGCCGGTGTGGTCGATGCTGTAGACGCGTCCTTCGACGTCCATCGCGAGGACCGCCCGGTGCTCGCTCTCCTCGCCGAGCGGGGCGAGCTCGGTGTCGAGGGCGCGGCCGAGGTCGCCGAGGGTGCGGGCGAGGTGGATGCCGGCGAGGGGGTCGAAGCGTACGGCGGCGGGGGCTATCTGGCGCCCGTGGCCCGGCGCGGTGATGTGCAGGCCGCCGAATTCGGCCCAGGCCTCGACGGCGGCGGGGAAGACGCTGTGCCGGTGTCCGGCGGGTGTGGCGTGGGCGCGCAGGGTGTCGGCCCATTCTTCGGCCAGCTTGATGTCCCAGCGGCCGGGCTGCCAGCCGGCCTCGCGCAGGGCGGCGTCGACGTTGACCGGGAATCGGGTGCTGTTCAGGTCGGGCATGGGGTGTGGTTCAGCCGTTCTCGCCGCGGGGCGGGTGGGGACGGGTTCAGCCGTGGGCCGGGTCGACGGGGCGGACGCCGAAGTGCGCCAGCATCGCCGTACAGGAGCGGCAGGGTGTGGCGTAGCTGCCGTGCAGGGGGTCGCCGTCCTCGCGGATCCGCCGCGCGGTGAGTTTGGCGTGCTTGAGGGAGCGGCGCGCTTCGCTCTGGGTGAGCGGTTTGCGCTGGGCGCGCTTGGAGCGGGTGCCCTCGGCGGCGGTGAGGTGCCGGGAGAGCAGGATCGCCTCCGGGCAGCGTCCGGTGAAGCGTTCGCGCTGGCCGCTCGTGAGGGTGTCGAGGAAGTCCTGGACGAGCGGATGGAGTGCGGGTGCCTGGTCGCCGCGGGCGGCGGTGCAGGTGAGGGTCTCGCCGCGGACGGACAGGGCCGCTCCGACGGCGGGCAGGATTCCGTCGCGGCGGTGACGCAGCGAAGGGGCGCGCTGGTGGTCGGCGTCGCTGCCCCAACTGAGGCGTGGGTCACCCTGTGTGGGCGATGGTGCCGGTGTGGTGCTTGCGTGCATGGTGCTGTTCTTCCCCTCCTGCAATCCCCCGAGTTGCTGGAACAGCCTGCCAAACGCGGTGCCGGATGTGGAAGCGGGGGCGCGGAAACGTGCTTTCGGTGTGTCGGAATCATGGCGGTGCTGTCATGCCGTCGTGACACGTGGTCACCATGGGAGGGGTGGGCGCATCGGGCCGGGTCGGGGGCGGGTGGCACCGCTTAGGCTGTGCGGACCAACCAGCAGCGGCCGGCGGCGCCGGCAGCAGTCACAGGGGGCAACCGCCATGACGACAGGTCGGCTCGGCCGGCACACCGCGCCGCCGAACTCGGCGTACGCCGGACAGGTCGTGCACTTCCCGGACCCGGTCCGGGCCTCCCGGCATCCCCGTGGGGTGCGGGTGGACGAGCGCGGCTACCCGGATTTCTCGGTGTACGCGCGGGCGGCGGCGGAGATCGCCGATCCGCCGGAGGGTTTCGGTGTCGACGAACTGCGCCTGACGGACTACGTGTCGGCGAACGCGGCGCTGGCCGCGACGGGGCACGAGCTGTGGGACGGGATTCCGGCGGTGGCGACGCCGCACGGCTGGACCTGGCACCACGTGGCGCACTCGCGCCGGCTCGAACTGGTGCCGGTCGAGGTGAAGGCGCTGCTGCGGCACCACGGTGGCGTGACGACGGCGGCGGTGGACCACGGGAAGCGCGGGACGCGCCCGCTCCAGGAGACGCGGCCGGCGCACTTCGGGCTGCCGAAGCGGGCGATGCCGGTGTCGGAGCAGCAGGTGCAGGGGGTCGAGGAGGATCTCGGGTACCGGCTGCCGGGCGCGTACCGCTCCTTCTTGAAGGCGGCGGGCGGCTGCGCGCCGGTGGGCACCGCGCTCGACGCGGAGCTGGGCCTGCTCGTGGACCAGCCGTTCTTCGCGGTGCGCGAGGAGGCCGGGGTCAACGACCTGGTGTACGTGAACAAGTGCCTCCGCGACCATCTGTCGAAGGACTACCTGGGCGTGGCCTTCGTGCAGGGCGGTCTGCTCGCGGTGAAGGTGAAGGGCGACGCGGTCGGTTCGGTGTGGTTCTGCGCCTATGACGACGCCCGGGACTCCGGTGAGACCGCGGCCGGCTGGTCGGTGAACGAGCGGGCGGCGCGGCTGCTGCTGCCCTGCGGCGCGGACTTCGACGTGTTCCTCCAGCGGCTCGCGGGCAATCCGCCGGAGCTGGAGACGGTGGCGAACCTGATGGTGGACGGCGGCTTCGCGCGCGCCGTGCCCGTGGTTCCGGTGGGGGAGTGAGCTGGCTGTGGTGACGTTCGCGCAGGCGCAGGAGCGCGCCGAGGAGTGGATCAACGGCGATGTGCCGGCGTATCTGCACAGGGAGGTGCGGGTACGGGAGTTCGGCCTCGGCTTCGTGGTGTGGGCCGAGGACCGCGAGGCGGCGCCGACCCCGGACGGCGGCCGGCACAGACTGGTCATCGCCCGCGACACCGGCGAGGTGACCCTGTGGCCGGGCCTCCCGGTGGGCGAGGTCATCCGCCGCTACGAGGAGGAGTACGGCGCCGTCGCCGAGCCCGCGGCACCGACCCCGGACCGCGCGCCGGCCCGCATCGACCTGAACCAGACGTCGTTCCTGCTGAGCCCACCGGAGTGGCTCCAGGAGGCCGCGGACAAGATCGGCCTGCCGTCGGTGGCGTCGAACGCGTCGCAGGCGAGCGCGGGGGCGTCGGTGGAGGACGGGTCGGTGGGGGCGGTGGGGGCTGGGGCCGGGGCCTCCGGGCCGGGGGCGGGGGCGCCGGTGTTCCCGCCGGCGTCGGCATTTGAGCCTGCGGCCGGAGCCGGAGCCGGAGCCGGAGCCGGAGCCGGAGCCGGGGCCGGGGCCGGGGCTGTGCCTGCGCCGCTGTCCGCGCCGGATGCCGGGCCTGCTCCGGTGTCCGCGCCCGCGCCTGTGGCTGCGGCCGGTGCCGCGTCCGAGGCTGTGCCTGCGTCGGCACCCGAGCCCGTGGCTGGGGCCGGGGCTTCCGTGCCGGGGGCGGGTGCGGGGGCCTCCGCGCCGGTGTTCCCGCCGGCGTCGGTGCCGGCATCCGAGCCTGCGGCCGGGGCTGTGCCTGCGCCGCTGTCCGCGCCTGCGGCCGGGCCCGCGCCTGTCGCGGCGCCTGGGCACGCGCCTGAGGCCGGGCCTGCGCCCGTCACGGTGCCCGCGCCTGCGTCCGGGGCCGTTCCGGCGCCTGTACCCGGTCCCGTGGCTGCGCCCGTACCCGAGGCTGTCCCTGCGCCTCTGCCCGAGGCCGGGCCCGCGCCCTTCGCGATGCCTGAGCCTGAGGCCGGGTCTGCGCCCGTGGCGGTGCCTGCGCCCGCGCCCGAGGCCGGACCCGTGCCCTTCGCGGTGCCCGCGCCCGAGGCCGTTTCGGCGCCCGCGCCCCTGCCCGTACCCGAGGCCGGGCCCGTACCCTTCGCGGTGCCTGCGCCCGAGGCCGGACCCGTGCCCTTCGCGGTGCCTGCGCCCGAGGTCGGACCCGTGCCCTTCGCGGTGCCCGCGCCCGAGGCCGGGCCCGTGCCCGTCACGGTGCCCGCGCCCGCCCCGGCGCCGGTCGGCGCCCCCGCCGCCGAGGCCCCGGGCTCCGCCGTCGACGGCGTTACCCCGCCGAGCCCGTGGGCGGATGCCAACGCGAGTTCGGGTGGTGCCGACGGGGCCGTGCCGCTGCCTGCGACGGTGTTCGCGCCGCCGCTCTCGGGGGCGGACGACGACGACACGCCGCCGCCGGTCGTGGGGGCCGATGCTCCCACCGCGCTCATGAAGGGCGGCAGCGCGCTGCCCGCGACGGCCATCGCGCCGCGACTGAACCCGTCCGGCCCGCCCGCCCAGCCGGGCACGCCGCCCTCCGCGCCCGGCGCCGCCGACATCGCCGACGCGGCGACCAGCAAGGCGCCGACGCCGCCGCCCGGCGGGTACGTGCGGACCCAGTTGGTCTCGCAGCTCGGGCCCGAGGGCCCGCAGCCGCCCACGCCGCCCGGCCCGCCCACGCCGCCCGGTCCGCCCGCGCCGCCGAGCGCCACGCCGCCGCCCGCCGTGCACCACGCCGCGACGATGCTGGCGCACCCGAACCAGGGCGGTCCGGCGGCCCCGCCGCCCCCGCCCCCGCCGCCGGGCGCGCCCGGCACTCCGCCGGGTGGGGTGGCGCACGCCGCCACGATGCTGGCGCATCCGAATCAAGGGGGGCCGGGGGCTCCGCCGCCTCCGCCTCCGCCGCCGGGGGCGCCCGGTGTGCCCGGGACGCCGCCGGGTGGGATCGCGCACGCCGCGACGATGCTGGCGCAGCCCGGTCCTGGTGGGCCCGCCGGGCCGCCCCCGCCGCCCGGGCCGGTGCCCGCGCCGCTCAACGCGCCCGCGCCGCCGCCCGCGTACGGGTACCCGCAGCAGCCGCCCGCCGGGCTGCCGACCGTGGGTCCCGGCTACCAGGCCGTGCTGCGCTACCGCGCGCCCGACGGCTCGGAGCAGCAGATCATCCGGCGTTCCGCGCCGGGCACCCCGCACCCGGAGTGGCAGATCCTGCACGAGCTGCGCGCGATGAACGTACCGCCGCAGCAAGTGCTGGAACTGCACACGGAGTTGGAGTCCTGTGAGCTCCCGGGCGGCTACTGCGCGCGGATGATCCGGGAGACCTGGCCGCAGGCCCGGATCACCAACATCGCCCCGTACGGGCGCGATCACGCCGGCCGTCAGCAGGGCATGCGGCAGCTCATCACCCACCAGGGCGAGTTGCACCAGGTCGCCGACGGCCCGGCGCGGCCCGCGCCGGTGCGGGCGCCGCTGCCGCAGGTGCAGCCCGCGCCGCCGCTGCCGCCGGACGGCGTGGCGCAGGAGCTGGCCGGGGCGTTCGGTCCGGGGATCCTGCGCTTCGACCAGCGCGCGGTGTCCCGGCAGGGCGTACCGGAGCTGGTGGCGGTCACGCTCGTATGGGCGGGTCTGCCGGCCGACTTCGGGCCGTTCTTCTGGGCGCAGCCGGCCATGCCGGTGGTGCCGACGCTCGCGGAGCTCGCGGCGCAGCGGCAGGTGCAGCCGGCGGCGGACGCCGGTTCGTACCTGGTGCTCGGTTCGGACTTCGGCCGGGCGATCTGCGTCCAGTACGGGACGGCGCACATCGTCGCCGTACCGGTGGAGGCGGGTCCCGGCGGGCAGCCGGTGCCGCCGCAGTTCGTGAACACCGGGCTGCCGGAGTTCGTCCGCTGCCTGGCACTGCTCGGGCGCATGTGGCGGCTGCGGTTCGGGCTCAACCCGGAGCAGGCGGGCCGCTGGACGACCGATTTCCAGGCGCAGCTCGCGATGCTGGACCCGGCGGCGCTCTCCTCGCCGGAGAACTGGTGGTCGGTGCTCCTTGAGCAGATGTGGGACGGCCTGCTGTAGCCCGTACCGCTCCGCCCATGCGCACAATGTGACGAAAGGCGCTCGACGTGTATTCACGTCGGGCGTCTTTTGTCCGTTCTCATGCCGCATTCTTGATGTTTGTTGGGCATCAGGCAGACGAAGGGGCGTCAGGGATGAGTTTCGCCGTCGGACGGGGACGCGGTTACCGCCCCGAGCAGGTCGACCGCTACCTGGCAGCGCTGTCCGAGGAGCGCGACGGCGCGTGGGAGCGCGCGGCGCGCCTGACCGTCCTCGCGAAGGAGATGGAGGCGGAGGCGGCCCGGCTGCGCGAGGCCGTCGCCACGCTCGCCCCGCAGCGCTACGACTCCCTGAGCGAGCGGGCCCGCCGCATCCTGGAGCTCGCCGAGTCGGAGGACGAGACGCTGGTACGGGCCGCGGAGGCCGAGGCGCAGGAGCTCGCCGAGGCGGCGGAGGCGGCGGCCGCGGAGGCGGAGGCGGCGGCGAAGGCGTACGCGGAGGGGGTTCGCGCGGCGGCCGATTCGGCGGCCCGGGCGACCGGCAAGGAGACCGGTCTCCAGGCCGACGCGATACGGACCGAGGCGCAGCGCGACGCGGAGAAGGCGCGGACCGAGGCGCGGGCCGCCTTCGACGCGACCCGCCGCGAGGCCGAGGCGGTCCGTTCCGCGCAGCGCGAGGAGCACCAGACGGTACGGGAGGAGGCCGACCGGGCGGCGGCACGCCGGGTGGCCGAGCTCGACGCCCGGCACGCCGAGCTCGTCGCGTACGCGGAGGGCAAGCTGGAGGAGGCCCGGCGCGGGCTCGCGGAGACGAAGGAGGCGGCCCGGCACGGCCAGGAGGACGCGGAGGCGAAGGGCGCGGAGATCCTCGCCGAGGCGCGGCTCAAGCAGGAGCGGATCGAGCGCGAGACGGACCGGGTCCGGCGCGAGCACGACGAGGCCCGGGAGGAGATCCACTCCCACATGGAGCACATCCGCTCGTCACTGGCGGCCCTGACGGGCCGGGTGGAGCCGCCGAAGGAGGCCGGGGGAGAGCCCGAGGACGAGGCCGGCGCTTAGGGATCGACCGGCCGCAGCACCATCAGGGACTCCTCCCGGCGCGCCGCCATCGCGAAGGGGAAGCGGTCGAGCTCCAGGCACAGTTCGACATCGTCCGGGTGGAAGCCCTCACGCAGCCCGGCGGCGAGCTCCGCCGCCGCGCGGGAGTTCCTGGCGCGCTGGACGTACGGCGCCGGGTCGGCGCTGTCGTCGGCGAGCCGACGTGCGATGTACTCGGCACAGGCCAGATCCTCGCCGGCCCGACCGCCCTCACCGGTGACGACGAACGTGACCGGGCCTGGGCCAGGGCCCGCGGTCTGGGCCGTGTATGGAGCGGGCGGCGGCGGTCGGAACGCTTGCGCCGACGCCCCGCGCGGGACCGGGACCGCGTTCGGGCCCGGGCCTGTGCCCGAGCCTGGGCCCGAGCCGGCGCCTGGGCCCGAGCCGGCGCTCACGCCTGGGGCCGAGCCCGAGCCTGCGCCTGCGCCTGGGCCCGCACCCGCACCCCCACCCACCCCGCACAAGAACCGCGCGGTCGGGCCGGCCACCACGAAGCTCGCGCACAGGATCAGTGGGGCGTTCGCGACGGCCAGGGCGCCTACCGTGCCCGCTGTCGTCTTCTGCACCAGGGTGCGGCCGGTGAAGTCGTGGGAGCTGAGCAGGGCGGGGGAGTTCACCGCGTCGAAGCCGGGCGCCGGGGCCCCGTCCTTCAGGGCCAGCCAGCCCGGGTGGCGCTCCTTGAGGGCGAGGGCCTCGTCTTCCGTCCCGGCCAGGACGATCCGCTCGGCGCCGCGCGAGAAGGCCCAGGCGGCCACGGTGAAGGCGCGCATGACGTCGATGACGACCGCGACGCGGGGGACGCCGGTCAACTCCGGTATGCCGACGAAGTGGTGATCCATCGCGCCATTCTGGCGGCGGCGGGCCTCCGGGGGCGGGGAATTACCCGGCGCTCTCCCCGCTCCCTCCCTCCCGCTGCTCCTCAAGGACCGGGAAGCGGCGCGGCGCGAGGGTGAGCAGGACGACGAGGGCGAGCGCGGCCGCGGCCGCCGCGCCCAGGTAGACGTAGTCGACGGCCGCGTCGACCGCCCGGCGCAGGTGGTCGGCGGCCTGCCCGGTGAGCGAGCCGGGGGTCTCCAGGGCGCGGACCAGACCGTCCAGGTCACCGCTCGCGTCGCCGAGGCGCGCGGCGAGCACCCCGTTGGCCACGGCACCGAACAGGGCGGCGCCGACGCTCTGTCCGACCTGGCGGACGAAGAGGACGGAGGCGGTGGTCGTGCCGCGCTCCTCGTACGGGACGGTCGACTGCACGCCGACGATCAGCGGCAGCTGGAAGAAGCCGAGCGCCGCGCCGAGCAGCAGCATCAGCAGGGCGGGCTGCCAGGGTTCGCCGGGGAAGGGCAGCAACGGGAAGGCGAGCAGGACCAGGAGGGCGCCCGTCATCCCGAGGACGGCGGTCAGGCGGAAGCCGATGCGGGTGTAGACGCGGTTGGAGAGGGCGGCCGTGACCGGCCAGCTCAGGGTCATCGCGGACAGGACGAAGCCGGCGGCTATCGGGCCTAGGCCGAGGACGGCCTGCGCGTACGTGGGCAGGAAGACGGTCGGGGCGACCATCAGGAGACCGAGGGCGCCGAGCGCCAGGTTGACGGCGGCTATGGTGCGGCGGCGCCAGACCCAGCCGGGGATGATCGGTTCTGCGGCCCGGCGTTCGATGAGCACGGTGAGCACGCCGAGCGCCGCCGCGCCGCCGAACAGGCCGAGCGACGGGGCGGAGAGCCAGGGCCAGGCGACCCCGCCCTGGACGAGCGCCGTCAGGAGCAGGGTTCCGGTGGCGAAGATGGCGAGCGCACCGGCCCAGTCGACGGAGAGCCGGGGGCGGTTACGCGTACGGGGCCGGGATCCGTCGGAGGCGCCGCTTCCGGCTCCGCCCCCTAGGGGATCCCCGTTCCCTAGGGCATCCCCGTCCCCTAGGGGACCCCCGGCCCCCAGGGGACCCCCGCCCCCCAGGGGACCCCCGCTCCCCAGGGGACCCCCGCTCCCCAGGGGACCCCCGCCCCCCACGGGCCGCCCCGGCTCCACCAGATAACGCCCGATCAGCCACAACGCCGCCGCCCCGACCGGCAGGTTGACCAGGAAGATCCAGCGCCAGTCCGCGTATCCGGCGAGCAGTCCGCCCGCCGTCGGGCCCGCCACGGCGGCGGTGGCCCACACGGAGGAGAGCCGGGCCTGGATGCGGGGACGTTCCTTCAGCGGGTAGAGGTCGGCGGCGATCGTCTGGACCGTGCCCTGGAGGGCGCCGCCGCCGAGGCCCTGGACGACGCGGAAGGCGATGAGCGAGTACATGTCCCAGGCCGCCGCGCAGAGCACGGAGCCGATCAGGAAGAGGACGATGCCCGAGATCAGGACGGGTTTGCGGCCGAAGGTGTCGCTGAGCTTCCCGTACACCGGCAGGGTGACCGTCACGGCGAGCAGATAGCCGGAGAACAGCCAGGAGAAGACGGAGAGTCCGCCGAGGTCGCCGACGATCTGCGGGACGGCGGTGGAGACGATGGTGCCGTCGAGCGCGGCGAGCGCCATGCCGAGCATCAGCGCGGCGACGACCGGTCCGCGCCGGGTGGTGTGCGCCGTCGGCGGCGCGGTCCGTCTCGTGGTCGCCTCGGACACCGCCGGCCCCTCTCCCCACCCATACGGATGCCTCGTACATCTAAGTGCGCCCGGGTCAGCCTCTCACTCGATCCTTCGATGGAGAACCCCTAGGGGCTCCTCCCCCATGCAGCCCAGGGGCCGTTCGTCCCGGCGGAGGAGGAACGAGGCCCCCGCCGTCCTTACCTTGGATTTACGGAATCCCGTTCGAACACAGAGCGCACATAGGAGACATACCGTGACTTCGGCTGTGACCATCCCCAGGCACGGGGGTACTGGAGGGCGTACGGCCGTCGCCGCTCGGGCGCGACAGGTCGTCAAGGCGTACGGCGCGGGGGAGACCCGGGTCGTCGCGCTCGACCACGTCGACGTGGACATCGCCCGCGGGCAGTTCACCGCGATCATGGGGCCCTCGGGCTCCGGCAAGTCCACGCTCATGCACTGCCTCGCCGGACTCGACACCGTCACCGGCGGCGAGATCTACCTCGACGAGACCGAGATCACCGGCCTCAAGGACAAGAAGCTCACCCAACTGCGGCGCGACCGCATCGGGTTCATCTTCCAGGCGTTCAACCTGCTCCCCACGCTCAACGCGCTGGAGAACATCACGCTGCCGATGGACATCGCCGGCCGCAAGCCCGACCAGGAGTGGCTGCGCCGGGTCGTCGAGACCGTCGGGCTCGGCGAGCGGCTGAAGCACCGGCCCGCCCAGCTCTCCGGCGGCCAGCAGCAGCGCGTCGCCGTGGCCCGCGCGCTCGCCGCCCGGCCCGAGATCATCTTCGGTGACGAGCCGACCGGAAACCTCGACTCGCGGGCCGGCGCCGAAGTCCTCGGCTTCCTGCGGCAGTCGGTCGACGAGCTGGGCCAGACCATCGTCATGGTCACCCACGACCCGGTCGCCGCCTCCTACGCGGACCGGGTGCTCTACCTCGCCGACGGCCGCATCGTCGACGAGATGCACCGGCCCACCGCCGAGGCCGTCCTCGACCGGATGCTCCTCTTTTCTGGGGGACACCCCCAGACCCCCGACTTCGACGCGCGCGGGCGGACGTCATGACCGTGCTCAAGACCTCCCTGCGCAGCTTCCTCGCGCACAAGGGCCGCATGGCGCTCTCCGCCGTCGCCGTCCTGCTCTCCGTCGCCTTCGTCTGCGGCACCCTGGTGTTCAGCGACACCATGAACACCACCTTCGACAAGCTGTTCGCCTCCACCGCCTCCGACGTCACCGTCAGCCCGTCGAACGCGGCGAAGAACGACGAGATCCCGCAGAACGGGCGCCCTGAGACGCTGCCCGCCGCGCTCGTCGAGCGGGTCCGGGGCGCCGAGGGCGTCAAGGCCGCGCAGGGCCAGGTGCTCTCCACCAGCGTCACCGTCGTCGACTCCCGCGACCGCAACGTCGGGCCCACCTCCGGCGCCCCGACCATCGCCGCCAACTGGTCCTCCAACGAGCTGCGTTCGATGGAGATCGCCTCCGGCCACGAGCCGCGCGGCCCCACCGAGGTCATGGTCGACGGTGGCACCGCCGAGAAGCACCACCTGAAGATCGGCGACGAGCTGCGCACCATCGCCGTCACCGGCGACTTCACCGCGCGGATCACCGGCATCGTCGACTTCAAGGTCACCAACCCCGGTGCCACCCTCGTCTACTTCGACACCGCCACCGCCCAGCGCGAACTCCTCGGCAAGGCCGGTCTGTTCACCCAGATCACGGTCGACGCGGCGCCCGGTGTCAGCGATGACACCCTGAAGGCGGACGTCGCCGCCGCGATCGGCTCCGGCTACCAGCTGCGGACCGCCGCCGAGGCCGCCGACGCGGGCCGCGAGGACGTCGCGGGCTTCCTCGACGTCATGAAGTACGCGATGCTCGGCTTCGCCGGGATCGCCTTCCTCGTCGGCATCTTCCTCATCGTCAACACCTTCTCCATGCTGGTCGCCCAGCGCACCCGCGAGATCGGCCTCATGCGGGCCATCGGCTCCAGCCGCCGCCAGATCAACCGCTCCGTCCTCGTCGAGGCGCTGCTCCTCGGCGTCGTCGGCTCGGCCGCGGGGGTCGCGGCCGGTGTGGGTCTCGCCGTCGGCCTGATGCAGCTCATGTCGTCCATGGGCATGGAGCTGTCCACGCAGGACCTCACCGTCCGCTGGACCACCCCCGTCGTCGGGATCGTCCTCGGCGTCGTCGTCACCGTCCTCGCCGCCTTCGTCCCCGCCCGCCGGGCCTCGAAGGTCTCCCCGATGGCCGCCCTGCGCGACGCGGGCACCCCCGCCGACGGCAAGGCGGGTGCGGTACGGGCCGTCCTCGGCCTGCTCCTCACCGCCGCGGGCGGCGCCGCGCTCTGGGCCGCCACCCAGGCCGAGAAGTCCGCCGCGGGCTCGCTCTGGCTGGGCCTCGGCGTCGTCCTGTCCCTGCTCGGCTTCGTCGTGATCGGCCCGCTGCTGTCCGGCGCCGTCGTGCGCGGCCTCGGCGTCGTCGTCCTGCGGGTCTTCGGCCCGGTCGGCCGGATGGCCGAGCGCAACGCGCTGCGCAACCCGCGTCGCACCGGCGCCACGGGGGCGGCCCTGATGATCGGCCTCGCGCTCGTCGCCTGCCTCTCGGTCGTCGGCTCGTCGATGGTGGCCTCCGCCACGGAGGAGCTCGACCGGTCCGTGGGCGCCGACTTCATCGTGCAGTCCACCAACCGGCAGCCCGTCGTGCCGCAGGCGCTGGCCGCCGTGGAGAAGGCGCCCGGGCTCGACCACGTCACCGAGTACAAGTGGGTCGAGGCCGTCGTCACCGACCCGCGCGGCAAGGCCGCCGAGATGGGGCTGGTCGCCGCCGACCCGACGTACGCGAAGGACGTGCGGCGCGAGACCACGGCGGGTGAGCTGTCCGCCGCGTACGGGCCCGGCGCGATGTCCGTCGGCAGCACGTACGCCGCCGAGCACGGCGTGAAGGTCGGCGACACGCTCACCGTCGCCTTCAAGGGCGGCGAGAAGGCGCGGCTGCGGGTCGCGGCGGTCACCTCCGACGACGCCAACATCGACAAGGGCGTGATGTACACGAACATCACGACCGCGGCCCGCTTCCTGCCGGCCGAGCGGATGCCCAAGAGCATGATCGTCTTCGCCACGGCGAAGGACGGGCAGGAGGACGCCGCGTACGAGGGGCTGAAGAAGGCCCTGGCTCCCTACCCGCAGTACCAGGTCGCGGACCAGGCCGACTACAAGAAGCAGCTCCAGGACCAGGTGGGCCAGCTCCTCAACATGGTCTACGGACTGCTCGCCCTCGCGATCATCGTCGCCGTCCTCGGCGTGGTGAACACCCTCGCCCTCTCGGTCGTCGAACGCACCCGCGAGATCGGCCTCATGCGCGCCATCGGCCTCTCCCGCCGCCAGCTGCGCCGCATGATCCGCCTGGAGTCGGTCGTCATCGCCCTCTTCGGCGCCCTCCTGGGCCTGGCCCTCGGCCTCGCCTGGGGCACCGCCGCCCAGAAGCTCCTGGCCCTGGAGGGCCTGGGCGTCCTCCAGATCCCCTGGCCGACCATCGCCACCGTCTTCGTGGGCTCAGCCTTCGTGGGCCTCTTCGCGGCGCTGGTCCCGGCGTTCCGGGCGGGACGGATGAACGTGTTGAACGCGATCGCGACGGACTGACCAGACGGACTGATCAGACGGACTGATCAGACGGACTGATCAGACGGACTGACCAGCGGGAACGGACACGGGCCGGGCCCGGCGGGACACCCCGCCGGGCCCGGCCCGCGGCGCGTGGCTAGGGCGTGCGCCCGATGTGCAGGACCGTGATGGTGATGGTCCCGTGGTCGATCTCGTAGAGCAGGCGGTAGAACCCCACCTGCATACGGCGGAGCTCCGGCGAGCCGTAGGCGACCGTCCCGAGCGGGCGGGGCTCCTCCGCGAGGAGGTCCACAGCGGCGAAGACCTGCCGCAGACCCTCGGGATCGTCCTTCAGGAAGCGGACGGCGGCGTGGGTCGCCCGCTCCGCCCAGATGATCTGGAAGGTCACTCGCGCTCCAGGCCGAGCATGGCGCGGACCTCGTCCTGCGGGATGCCGACGAAGGTGCCGTTGGCCTTCTCCGCGCGGTAGCGTGCCACGGCCAGCTCCTCTTCCAGCTCCAGGACGCGTTCTTCCAGCTCGTCCAGCTCCGTGGGGTTTATGAAGACGGCCGCGGCCTGGCCGTGGTCCGTGATCGTGATGCGTTCGCGGGCGTGCGCCGTCCGGCGGATGAGGGTGCCGAACTGAGCGCGGGCCTCGGTGATGGGGAACGTGGCACTCATGTACTCGACTGTACAGAGGTGCGTGTAGCCCCGCGATCCCACGATCGGGTGACTGTCACCGCGTCGTCGTAGGCTGGAGGCCCCGGCCCGTGAGACGTGTCGGGCCGTTCGCGTTGCCCACCTCCGCCGGGATGGACCCTCCATGAGCCTGCACGGTCTGCTGGACGCCGTCGTCAAGGACGCCGCACTCACCGAGGCGGTCAAGGCCGCCCGTGACGGCAACCGCCACCACGTCGACCTGGTCGGCCCGCCCGCCGCCCGCCCCTTCGCCATCGCCGCCCTCGCCCGCGAGACCCGCCGCACGGTGCTCGCGGTCACCGCCACCGGGCGCGAGGCCGAGGACCTGGCCGCCGCCCTGCGCTCCCTCCTCGACCCCGACACGGTCGTCGACTACCCGTCCTGGGAGACGCTGCCGCACGAGCGGCTGAGCCCCCGCTCCGACACCGTGGGACGCCGCCTCGCGGTGCTCCGCCGGCTCGCCCACCCGCGCGACGACGACCCCGCCGCCGGACCCGTCAGCGTCGTCGTCGCCCCCATCCGCTCGGTGCTCCAGCCGCAGGTCAAGGGCCTCGGAGACCTGGAGCCGGTGGCGCTGAGGAGCGGGCAGACCGCCGACCTGGGCGAGATCGTCGAGGGGCTGGCGGCCGCCGCGTACTCCCGCGTGGAGCTCGTCGAGAAGCGCGGCGAGTTCGCCGTGCGCGGCGGCATCCTGGACGTCTTCCCGCCCACCGAGGAGCACCCGCTCCGCATCGAGTTCTGGGGCGACGACGTCGAGGAGATCCGCTACTTCAAGGTCGCCGACCAGCGCTCCCTCGAAGTCGCCGAGCACGGCCTGTGGGCGCCGCCCTGCCGCGAGCTGCTCCTCACCGACCAGGTACGGGAGCGGGCGGCGGCCCTCGCCGAGGCCCACCCCGAGCTGGGCGAACTGCTCAACAAGATCGCCGAGGGCATCGCGGTGGAGGGCATGGAGTCCCTCGCCCCCGTCCTCGTCGACGACATGGAGCTCCTGATCGACGTCCTCCCCCAGGGCGCCATGACCGTCGTCTGCGACCCCGAGCGGGTCCGCACCAGGGCCGCCGACCTGGTGGCGACCAGCCAGGAGTTCCTCCAGGCCTCCTGGGCGGCCACCGCCGGCGGCGGCGAGGCCCCGATCGACGTCGGCGCCGCCTCCCTGTGGGGGATCGCGGACGTCCGCGACCGGGCCCGCGAGCTGGACATGATGTGGTGGTCGGTCTCCCCGTTCGCCGCCGACGACACCGCCGCCCTCGACCGCGACACCCTCAAGCTGGGCATGCACGCCCCCGAGACCTACCGCGGCGACACCGCCCGCGCCCTCGCCGACACCAAGGGCTGGCTGGCCGAGGGCTGGCGCACGGTGTACGTCACCGAGGCGTACGGCCCGGCCTCCCGCACCGTCGAGGTCCTCGGCGGCGAGGGCATCCCCGCCCGCCTCGCCGCGTCCGACTCGAAGACGGGCGACCTCGCCGAGATCTCCCCGTCCGTCGTCCACGTGGCCTGCGGCTCCATCGACTACGGCTTCGTCGACCCCGCCCTCCGGCTGGCCGTCCTCACCGAGACCGACCTGTCCGGCCAGAAGGCCGCCGGCAAGGACGGGCAGCGGATGCCCGCCAAGCGGCGCAAGACGATCGACCCGCTGACCCTGGAGGTCGGCGACTACATCGTGCACGAGCAGCACGGCGTCGGCCGCTACGTCGAGATGGTCCAGCGCACCGTCCAGGGCGCCACCCGCGAGTACCTCCTCGTCGAGTACGCCCCCGCCAAGCGCGGCCAGCCCGGCGACCGCCTCTACATCCCCACCGACCAGCTGGAGCAGGTCACCAAGTACGTGGGCGGCGAGGCCCCGACCCTGCACCGCCTCGGCGGCGCCGACTGGACCAAGACCAAGGCGCGCGCGAAGAAGGCCGTCAAGGAGATCGCCGCCGACCTCATCAAGCTGTACTCCGCCCGGATGGCCGCCCCCGGCCACGCCTTCGCCCCCGACACCCCCTGGCAGCGCGAGCTGGAGGACGCCTTCCCGTACGCGGAGACGCCCGACCAGCTGTCCACCATCGCCGAGGTGAAGGAGGACATGGAGAAGACCGTCCCCATGGACCGTCTGATCTGCGGCGACGTCGGCTACGGCAAGACGGAGATCGCCGTCCGCGCCGCCTTCAAGGCCGTCCAGGACGGCAAGCAGGTCGCCGTCCTCGTCCCGACCACGCTGCTCGTGCAGCAGCACTTCGGCACCTTCTCGGAGCGCTACTCGCAGTTCCCCGTCAAGGTCCGCGCCCTGTCCCGCTTCCAGACCGACACCGAGTCGAAGGCGACGATGGAGGGCCTCAAGGACGGCTCGGTCGACGTCGTCATCGGCACCCACCGCCTGTTCTCCTCCGAGACCAAGTTCAAGGACCTGGGCCTGGTCATCGTCGACGAGGAGCAGCGCTTCGGCGTCGAGCACAAGGAGCAGCTGAAGAAGCTGCGCGCCAACGTCGACGTGCTCACCATGTCCGCCACCCCCATCCCCAGGACCCTGGAGATGGCGGTCACGGGCATCCGCGAGATGTCGACGATCACGACACCCCCCGAGGAGCGGCACCCGGTCCTCACTTTCGTCGGCCCGTACGAGGAGAAGCAGATCGGCGCGGCCGTCCGCCGCGAACTGCTGCGCGAGGGCCAGGTCTTCTACATCCACAACCGTGTCGAGTCCATCGACCGCGCGGCGGCCCGGCTGCGCGAGATCGTCCCCGAGGCGCGCATCGCCACGGCCCACGGCCAGATGTCCGAACAGGCCCTGGAACAGGTCGTGGTGGACTTCTGGGAGAAGAAGTTCGACGTCCTCGTCTCGACGACGATCGTCGAGTCCGGCATCGACATCTCCAACGCCAACACCCTGATCGTCGAGCGCGGCGACAACTTCGGCCTCAGCCAGCTGCACCAGCTGCGCGGCCGCGTCGGCCGGGGCCGCGAGCGCGGCTACGCCTACTTCCTCTACCCGCCGGAGAAGCCCCTCACGGAGACCGCCCACGAGCGCCTCGCGACCATCGCCCAGCACACCGAGATGGGCGCGGGCATGTACGTGGCGATGAAGGACCTGGAGATCCGCGGCGCGGGCAACCTGCTCGGCGGAGAGCAGTCAGGGCACATCGCGGGCGTCGGCTTCGACCTGTACGTACGGATGGTCGGCGAGGCCGTCGCCGACTACCGGGCGCAGATGGAGGGCGGCGCGGAGGAGGAGGCCCCGCTGGAGGTCAAGATCGAGCTCCCGGTCGACGCCCACATGCCGCACGACTACGCCCCCGGCGAGCGGCTGCGCCTCCAGGCGTACCGCTCCATCGCCTCCGCCAACTCGGAGGAGGACATCAAGGCGGTACGCGAGGAGCTCACCGACCGCTACGGCAAGCTGCCCGAGCCGGTCGAGAACCTCCTCCTGGTGGCCGGCCTGCGCATGCTGGCCCGTGCCTGCGGGGTCGGCGAGATCGTCCTCCAGGGCCCCAACATCCGCTTCGCCCCGGTGGAGTTGCGCGAGTCCCAGGAGCTGCGCCTGAAGCGGCTCTACCCGCGCACGGTCATCAAGCCGGCCGTCCACCAGATCCTGGTGCCGCGCCCGACCGCCGGGAAGATCGGCGGAAAGCCGGTGGTCGGCCGCGAACTGCTCGCGTGGACCGGGGAGTTCCTCGCGGAGATCCTGGGTTCCTGATACGGCGCTCCTCCCCGTCCCCGTTCCGGCAGGATGACCCGGAGCGGGGAGAGGGGGCGCGGTGCGCAGAGGGGTCATCGGCCTCGGGGGGTCCGTTCTGGTCGTGGGCGGGGTGCTGTGGGCGCTCGCGGGGCGCTCCGGCGCGCTCGACCTGTCCCAGCGGACCGACCTGATGGCCTTCGCGTGCGGCGCGTTGGGCGTGGTCGGGCTGGTCGCCACGTTCTGGCGGCGGGCGGACGAGGACGAGGCGGCCGCGGTCGCCCGGCTCGCGCGCGAGGTGAAGGCGATCGGCGAGCCGCAGTGGATGAGCTCGCTCGGCGGCGACCTGAAGGCCATCGACGTCACCTTCGCCTTCCGGCCGTACGCGGGAGCCCGGGCCGCCGCCCTTCCGGCGTCGCCCGCGGGGCGCCTGGAGAAGGTCGTCGAGGACTACCGGGGGCTGCGGCCCCGCCGCCTGGTCATCACCGGCGAACCGGGCGCCGGGAAGACCCTGCTGGCCCGCAAGTTCGTCATGGAGCTCAACCGGGTCCGCGCCGCCGACGAACCCGTCCCGGTCCTCGTCGCCCTCGCCGACTGGGACACCGGGGAGCCCTTCCGCGCCTGGCTCACCCGCCACCTGGAACGCGACTACGGCCTGCCCGCCGCCTCCGCCCGCCGGGTCGTCGCCGCCCGCATGGTGCTGCCCGTCCTCGACGGCCTCGACGAGATGGACCCGGCGGGCACCCCCGCCGCCGGCTCCCGCGCGGGCCTCGCCCTGGAGGCCCTGTCCCGCCACCAGGACGGCACCGAACCGGCGCCGCTCGTCCTGACCTGCCGCTCCCGGGAGTACGACGCGCTTGAGGCCGACGGCGTCCACATCCTCGACGCGGCCCGCATCGAGATCGACCCGGTGACCCCGGACCGGGCCCGCGACTTCCTCACCCTGCGCGGCGCCCGCCGCCCCGACCGCTGGGCCCCGCTCCTCGACGAGCTGCGGGACCGCCCGACCGGGGTGCCGGCCCGCGCCCTGTCCACGCCCTGGCGCCTGACCCTGGCGGCGGTGGCGTACGAACGGGACGGCGACCCCGGGGAGTTGCTGCGGGCACGGACGGAGGGGGAGGCGGCGGATCTGCTGCTCGCCCGGTTCATCGGGGCGTCGGGCACGGGCCGCTACGCGCCGGAGCGGGTCCACAGGGCGCTGCACACGCTGGCCGTACTCCTGGGGCCGGGAACGGATGTGGCGCCGCTGGAGCTGGGGCGGTATGCGCCGAGGTGGCTGATCGGCGGGTTCATGGGGGTCGTGGGGGTGGCGGGGGCCGCGGCCCAGGGCCTGGTCCTGTGGTCGGGGTGGTGGTCGACCGCGTACTCCACGGTCACGCTGCTCAGCCTGCTGTTCACGGCCTTCCTGGCCTGGCATGTGGTCCGTCGGGGACCGGGGCGTTCGTTGGTGACGCTGCCGACTCCCCGGCTCGGGAGCCCCTTGTGGGGCGTGGGACTGCGGCGGATTCTGGCCAGGCCATTACGGAGCTGGCCCGGCCTCCTGCTGACCAGTCTGCTGCTGTTGACCCTGTGGCAGAGCGCGCGGCTCGGCTTCGGTGCCCGGGGGAGCCTGGTTCTCCTGGCGTTCATGCTGGTGGGGCTGGGCTTCGTGCTGACGTTCCAGGTCTCGGACGAGCTCGACGCGACGGCGGTCGGACCCGTGGGCCCGCTCCGGGGCCAGCTGGCCTTGACCGGCCTGGTCCTGGCGGGTGTCGCGGTCGCCGTCGAGACCTGGCGGGCGATCCCGCTCTCCGAGGCCGCGCCGACCGTGCTGTTGCTGGTCATGTCCCCCGCCATGGTGGCGGGCTTCCTCACGTACGGCCTGTTCCTCCTGGTGAACGCCCGCCGCCTCCCCCTCCGCTTCGCCCGCTTCCTCGAATGGTCCGTGGCGGCGGGACTCATGCGGACCTCCGGCGCCGCCTACCAGTTCCGCCACCGCGAGTTCCAGGAGTGGCTGGTGCGGCACCCCGCGCCGTGAGGTGTACGGGGTGCCGCGGGGGGCTCACAGCTCGTCGAGGTCCAGGGCGTCGGCCATCGCGCGGTAGCCCGCGTCGCCCGGGTGGAGGTGGTCGCCCGAGTCGTACGCCGGGAGGATGCGGTCCGGGTCGGCCGGGTCGGCGACCGCGCGGTCGAAGTCGACGACGCCGTCGTACGCGCCGGACGTGCGGACCCACGCGTTGAACGCCTCGCGCTTCGCCTCGTTCTCGGGCGTGAAGTAGTACGAGCCCTTGATCGGGGTCAGGGTCGCGCCGATCACCTTGATGCCCCGGGCGTGCGCCTGGCGGATCAGGGTGCGGTGGCCCTCGATCAGGCGGTTGACGGAGACCTCGGGGGTCGGGCCGCCGGGGAAGGCCGGGCCGCTGCCGCCGATGTCGTTGATGCCTTCGAGGAGGACGACCGTGCCGACGCCCTTCTCGGTGAGCACGTCCTTCTTGAAGCGCGCGATTCCCTTCTCGCCCGCCCAGGTGGTGTCGTTGACGACCTGGTTGCCGCCGATGCCGTGGTTGAGGACGGCGCGCGGGGAGCCGGCCGCCGCGAGGCGCTCGGCGAGCTCGTCGGGGTAGCGGCTGTCCGCGCCCGGGGTGGCGCCGACGCCGTCGGTTATGGAGTCGCCGAACGTGACGATGCCGTCCCGGCGGGCGGTGTGGGCGCCGCCGGAGACCTCGACGCCGGAGAGGTAGTACCAGGACGAGTCGGTCTCGGTGAACGCCGTGCCGGACACGTCCGCGCGGTGGTCGCCCGCCGCCCGGTAGCTGGTGGTGCCCGCGAAGTGGTGGAAGGTGGCGGGGCCGGTCGGGCCCGCCAGGTAGAGCGTGACGGTGAGCGTCTCGAACGCCGAGGTCTTGAACGGGGCGCCGTCGCTGACCAGCGTGCCACCGGCCGGGATCGTGACGGAGCCGCGCCCGCCGAAGGTGAGCGCGCGGACCGAACCGGGGCGCACGGCGCCGCCCTCGGCGGTACGGGCGACGGTCGCGCCGGTGATCCGCAGCGGGGTGCCGCCGTAACGGTTGGTCAGCTCGATACGGGCCCGGGTGCCGCCGCCGGTGACGCGCACCGTCTGGCGGACGGTCTGGTCGTCGAAGCCGCCCGTCGACCAGTTGGGGGCGAAGGGCGCGGCGGCGGCCTGCGGCGAGGCGGCCCAGGCGCCGTGCCAGCCGGTGTCGCCGCCTCGGGACGGGTCGGCCGTCGCGGAGGTCGCGGGGAGCGCGGTGAGGATGGTCGCGGCGAGCAGGGCCGTGCCCGCGCGCCGGAGGGTGGTGCCGGTGGTCTTCATGTGTTCCGCCCGTTGTCGTGTGCCGTGGTGCTTCCTGTGCGCACGAGGAGGAACAAGTCTTGATCGACTCCGGCTATTCCCCCTACTCCCCGTTCCCTCCCCCGAGTTGAGCGGAATCGAGGAGTCCGGTCAGTGAGCGGAACACCTCGCCCGGGTCCCGTCCGCCCAGCGGGGCGTCCAGGTTGTGGGTGAGGAGCAGGGTCGCGAAGCCGTGGGCCAGCGACCAGGCGGCGACACCGGTGTCGCGGGCGGCGTCGGTGGAGGCGGGCACACCCGCCCGGAGCTCGGCGGCGGCCCGCTCCTTGGCGGCGAGCAGCTCCGGGTCGTCCGCGCGGTGCAGGCCGGGCTGGAACATCACCTGGAAGTGCGCCGGGTGCGCGGCGGCGAACCGGACGTAGCGCACCCCCCGGTCCCGCAGGTCGGGGGAGCCGGCCAGCGCCTCGGCGAGCAGGTCGTAGCCCTGGGCGGCGATCGCGGTGAGCAGGCCCGTCCGGTCCTTGAAGTGGTGGGCGGGCGCCGCGTGCGAGACGCCCGCGCGACGGGCGAGGTCCCGCAGGCTGAGCGCGGCGGGGCCGTCGGTGCCGATCACGTCGAGAGCGGCGGCGAGGACGGCCTGCCGCAGGTCGCCGTGGTGGTAGGTGCGCCGGGTGGTCATGGCAGCAGCGTACGCGGGATCTAGGCATTGACAAGTTTGGGAGGCGGGAGGAATCTAGTCAGTGACAAGAATCTAGACAGTGGCAAGACGGACGCAGGATGGACGGGGACACGCCATGACCGCGCAGACCAAGCCCGAGACGCAGACGGAGACGCAGACGGAGGTCGAGGCCCAGGCTGGCCAGATCCAGGCCGGGCAGGCTCAGGCCAGGCAGGCTCAGACGGGGCAGGCTCAGGCCGGGCAGATCCAGGCCGGGCAGGCTCAGACGGGGCAGGCCCAGGCCGGGCAGGCTCGGATCGGGCAGGCTCGGATCGGGCAGGCCCAGGCCCCCCAGGCCCCCCAGCCCCAGCCCGTGGCGCCGGGCCGCGTCCGCCAGATGTGGCACCTGCTCGAACCGCTCCACGCCGTGCTCTACTACGCCCCCGAGGCCTTCGCCGAGGCCGCCGCCCTCGGCTATGACGTGGACGAGCGGTGGCCCTCCTACTTCGCCTGGCGCGCCGCGCCCCTCGGGGCCGCCGGGAGCGCCCGCGTCACCTCGGCCTTCTACAGCTTCGCGCCCGGCATGGTCGCCCGGTACGTCCCCGCCGCCTGGGACGTCGCCGGCCCCGGCGACGTCCTCGCCGCCCGGCTCCGCGCCGTCGACCTGACCTACCGGGCCGTCCTCGGCGACGACGTGGTGGAGGGCCCCGAGCTCGCCGAGGCCGCTGCGCTCGCCCGGCGCGCCGCCGAGGCCGCCGGGACGGCCGGGCGCCCGCTCGCCGCCGCCGTCGCCGGGCTGCCCTGGCCCGACGCCCCGCATCTGGTCCTGTGGCAGGCCGCCACGATCCTGCGCGAGCACCGCGGCGACGGGCACCTCGCGGCCCTCCTGGCCGCCGGCCTGGACCCGGCCGAGGCGCTGGTCTCCTTCGCCGCCGTCGGCGCCGCCACCGAGGCCACCTTCGCGAGCCGGGGCTGGAGCGACGCGGAGTGGGCCGCCGCCCGCGAACGCCTCGCCGCCCGCGGCCTCGTCGGCCCCGACGGCACCGCCACCGAGGCCGGCCGCGCTCTGCGCGCCGAGGTCGAGCTCCGCACGGACGAACTGGCCGCCGCCCCCTGGGCCGCCCTCGGCCAGGACGCCACGGCCCGGCTCTCCGAACTGCTCGGCGGACCGTGGCTCGCCGTCATCGGCTCGGGGCTGCTGCCCGCGGAGAACACGCTGGGCATCGGGAAGATCTGAGCCCGCCTCGGACATCCCGTATCAAATACGATCTTCGGGTGCTGACGTACCAAAAGACCCTCATCGCCTCGGCCCTCGCCGTCCTCGCCCTGTTCACCAACGCCGCCTGCGCGCCCCTCACCGGCGGCGACGCGTCCGGCGGCGGGGCGCCCGTGAAGCCGGCCGCCGGCGGCACCGCGCTCGCCGCCGTGGACGCGCTCCCCGTGAAGGGGCGCGCGCCAAAGACCGGCTACGAGCGGGAGAAGTTCGGGCGCGCCTGGACCGACGTCGACCGCAACGGCTGCGGCACCCGCGACGACATACTCCAGCGCGACCTGACCGGAGTCCGCTTCATCGACGGCCGCTGCAAGGTCGCCTCCGGGACGCTCAAGGACGACCCGTACACGGGAGGTTCCATCGACTACGTGCGCGGGCGCAGCAAGGTCGACATCGACCATGTCGTGGCTCTCTCGGACGCCTGGCAGAAGGGCGCGCAGAAGTGGGACTCCGGCACCCGGCTGCGCTTCGCGAACGATCCGCTCAACCTGCTCGCGGTCGACTCGGCCACCAACCGCCGCAAGTCGGACGGCGACGCGGCGACCTGGCTGCCGCCGAACAAGGCGTACCGCTGCACGTACGTCGCCCGGCAGATCGCCGTGAAGAAGAAGTACGGGGTGTGGGTGACGTCCGGGGAACGGGACGCGATGAAGCGGGTGCTGGCGACGTGCCCGGAGCAGCGGCTGCCCTGACCAGGAAAATCGTTTCTTCCTTGGCGGTAACGGTCGTTAATGTCACCGCCATGGACCTGCACATCACCACCCTCGCCGAACGCCCCGAACTCGAAGGGGCCATGTGGCAGATGAAGCACCTCTGGCCGGAGTTCATGATGTACGACCCGGTCGGCTGGGCGTACATGGGGCAGATCGTCACCGCGTTCCCCGAGTACGTCCTCGTCGCCACCGACTCCGAGGGCAGGTTCGTGGCCCGGGCGTTCAGCGTGCCCTTCCAGCTCCAGGCCGAGGACCGTGGCGAACTGCCCGGCACCGGCTGGGACCAGGTCCTGCTGTGGGCGTTCTCCGACCTCAAGCACGGGCGCACGCCCGACACGGTCAGCGCGATCGAGGTGACCGTGGACACGAGCGCGCTCGGCAACGGTGTCTCGCACCGCATGCTGGACGCCATGCGCGACAACGCCCGCCGCCTCGGCTTCGCCGAACTGGTGGCCCCCGTGCGCCCGAACGGCAAGCACAAGGAGGCGGAGTCGGGCATGCACGAGTACGCCTTCCGCACCCGCGAGGACGGGCTGCCGGTCGACCCGTGGCTGCGCGTCCACGCCCGCGCGGGCGCCACGGTGGAGAAGGTCGCCCCGGCCTCGATGACGATCGGCGCCGCCGTGGAGCAGTGGCGGCAGTGGACGGGCCTGCCCTTCGACACCGACGGCCCCGTCGAGGTCGAGGGCGCCCTGGTGCCGGTGCACTGCGAGGCCTCCCGTGGCTACGCGGTGTACGTCGAGCCCAACGTGTGGGTGCGGCACCGGATCTGAGCCGTGTCTCCGTGGGACGACGAAAGGCGTGAAGGCCGCTCCCCTGCGGCGGCCTTCACGCCTTTTCCCGTCCCCTGGGGGCCCCTTCGTTCTCCCCCTCCGGGGCCCCGGTCCGTCAGCCGAACTGCTTCTCGTCCACCACGTCCTTCTTCGGCGGCGCCTTCGCCTCGACCGGCTTGTCGTAGTCCCTGAAGGAGATCGTGCCGGGCTCCTTGCCGCCCGCCGACACGATCTTCAGCAGATACGGCTTGCCCTCCGTGGCCACGTAGACCGTGGTCCGCTCGGAGGCGGAGGCCTGGGTCAGCATCAGCGCCTTCTCCCCGTCGACCGTGGTCTCCTTGCCCTTGACCGCCGTGTTGGCGCCCTGCTCGAAGTCCGAGAGCAGGGACTTCAGGTCGCAGAGGGCGAGGCTGTCCTTCGCGTCGGGGTCCTTCGCGTCGCTCTTCATCCAGCGGCCCTTGAGCTGCTTCATCACCTCCGCCTGCACCGCGGCGGACTCGCCCTTCGCCTGCTCCTTCAGGAACGCCTCGTCGAAGCGCATGTAGACGGAGGTGGCGTCCGGCTTGATCAGCTCGGCGGTGCCGGTCGCGCCGAGCGCCATCGTGCCGGCGCAGTGGCCCCGCACGTCGGTCGCCAGCTTGGCCTTGATGGGGCCGTCGGTGGTCTTCAGGGCGACGTCGAGGGTGAGCGAGTCCGCCGTCTTCGTCGCGCCTATCGCCTTGTCGACGATCTGGGGTCCGCTCAGGCCCTCGAAGGGTCCGGCGGGCTTGGCGGGGGCCGTGGACTTGGCGGAGTCGGCGCCGTCCTTCGTGCCGCCGGAGCTGCCGGAGAAGGGGCCGCAGGCGGTCGCGCCGAGCGCGACGGCGGCGCAGAGGGCCGCGGTGAGGGTGGCGCGCCGGAGGGGGCGGACGGTGGCAGGCATGGTGGTTCTCCGAGGGGGATCGGGGTGTACGTGGTGCTGATTGTGCGGGGTGGCTCGGGTCAGCCGATCTTCAGGTCCCACTGCGAGGCGTTGTAGTCCAGGCCCGGGCCGACCTCGACCGTGAGGTCCTTGGCGGCGGCGGGGGCGTCGAAGGCGAAGGTGGCGGTGGCCTTCTTGCCCGGCAGGACCGAGCCGCTGAAGCCGCTGCCGACCTTCTCGTCGAAGATCTGCTCGGCCGTGGCCCCGTCCTTGCCCGCGCGGGCCTGGAGGGTCGCCAGGGTGGTGTCGAACTTCTTCTTGGTGCCGTTCTCGATGGTGACGGTGACCTGGTACGCCTTGTTGCCCTCGGTGTGACCGGCCGCGAACTCGCTGGGCTTGTACGCCTTCGCCTCCGTCACGGTGACCTTCAGCTCGTCGTCGTAGATGACGGTGTCACCGGCCGCGAGGGGCTTGTCCTTGCTCGCCGCGCCGCCCTTCCCGGCCGCGTCGCCCTTGCCCGCCGGGGCCTTGGACGCCGGGTCCTTCGGGGCGGAGTCCTTGATCGCCTTGTCGATCTCGTCCACCGCGTCGCTGACGGCGGTGAAGGTGATGACCGCGCCGACCACCGAGAGGATCAGGGCCGCGAGGCCGAGGATCGCGCCGGTCAGGGCCACACCCTTGTTGTTCGCCTCGCCGCGCTTCACGCGGCCCTTGCCGACCAGGCCGAGGATCAGAGCGATCAGGCCGAGGATGCCGGCCAGCCAGAAGAACAGCGGGATGAGGCCGGAGAGCGTGCCGATGATGCCGAGGATCAGGGCGGCGGTGCCCAGCCCGTTGCGCAGGGCCACGGGGGCGGGGGAGTGCGGGAGCTGCGTGTCGTGCGACATGGGTGTGTCCTCCCGGACAGTGAGTTTGTCTGGCGCGATGGATCAATCACAACAGAGTCTGTGAACCGAGTCAACACCGTTCACGAAAAACAGATCGGCTCACGTCGTGAAGTGGTGTCGACGGTGTTCGTCAGTAAGATCGGCGTCACACACACGCCAATGAGGGGAGTTGAGGCAGGTGCCCGACAGCGCAGCAGAGGTGACCGCCGCGGGCATCGCCCGTCTCGCGGGGGTCGGCCGGGCGGCCGTGAGCAACTGGCGGCGCCGCCACCCCGACTTCCCCAAGCCCGTCGGCGGTACGGAGACCAGCCCGTCCTTCGCCCTCGCCGACGTCGAGGAGTGGCTGCGCGCCCAGGGCAAGCTGGCCGAGGTCCCGCTGCGCGAGCGCGTCTGGCAGCTGGTCGCCGGGCACCCCGCGGGAGCCGTCACCGCCCTCGTCCACGCGGGCTGCGCGCTCCTCCTCGTACGGGACAGGCGGGCGGCCTGGCCCGCGCTGGCCGCCGTGCCGGACGAGCGGCTCGCGGAGGTGCTCCCCGTCCCCCTGGAGGAGACGCTGACCGAGCGCCTCGGCGACGAGCGCGCCGTCCGCACGCCCTCCGTCACCGAACTGGCCCCGTCCGTCCCCCTCCTGCGCGGAGTCGTCGAACTCGCCGCCGCCGACGCCACGACGGCGGGACGGCCCGCCACCACGGGCGCCGCCGCCCAAGGCGCCCGCGACGCCTTCGAGTTCCTGCTCGGCCGCCACCTGGACGCCAATCCGCGCCAGTACACGCTCACCCCGCCCGGCCCCGCCGCCCTCATGGCGGCGCTCGCCGGGCCCGCGGACACCGTCCTCGACCCCGCCTGCGGCACCGGCGCCCTGCTCGCGGCCGCCGCCGACCCCGCCGCCGGGCGGCCCGCGCCCCGCGCGCTGCACGGCCAGGACGCCGACCCCGACCTGGCCGCGCTGACCGCCCTGCGCCTGGCGCTCTCCGGCGACGCCGACGTGCGCGTCCACGCGGGGGACACCCTGCGCGCCGACGCCTTCCCGGCGCTCACCGCCGACGCCGTGCTGTGCCACCCGCCGTTCAACGAGCGCAACTGGGGCCACGACGAGCTGGCCTACGACCCCCGCTGGGAGTACGGCTTCCCGGCCCGTACGGAGTCCGAACTGGCCTGGGTCCAGCACGCCCTCGCCCGCCTGCGCCCCGGCGGCACCGCCGTCCTGCTCATGCCGCCCGCCGCCGCCTCCCGCCGCTCCGGCCGCCGGGTCCGCGCCGACCTGCTGCGCCGGGGCGCCCTGCGGGCCGTCGTCGCCCTCCCGGCCGGCGCGGCACCCCCGTACGGCATCCCGCTCCACCTGTGGGTGCTGCGCAGGCCCGCCCCCGGCGAGCGGCCCCCCGCCGAACTGCTGCTCGTCGACACCGCGTCGGACCACACCGGGGGCGCCGCCACGGGCCGCGACCGGCTCGACTGGCCCGCCGTGGAGAGCGCCGTCCTCGACGCCTGGCGCCCCTTCGACCGGGACGGCGCGCTCGCCGAGACCCCCGGCGAGAGCCGTGGCGTCCCGGTCGTCGAGCTCCTCGACGACGACGTCGACCTGACCCCCGCCCGCCATCTCCCGCCGCCCGCCGCCGCCGAGGGCGCCGCGCAGCTGTCCGGAGTCCGCGAGCGGCTGACCGAGACCCTGCGCCGCACCCGTGAACTGACCCCGCCGCCCGCCGCGGGACCCACCCCCGGCGGTCTGCGCCGGCCCGCGACGACGGTCGGAGAGCTCGCCCGCGCGGGCGCGGTCGTGCTCCGCGCGGGAGGCGCCGGAACGGCCGTGCCGGGCGCCCCCGTGGCCGTCCTCACCGACACCGACGTCCTCGCGGGCCAGGCCCCCTCCGGGGTGCTGCCCGAGGCCCCGCCCGAGGGCCCGGGGGAGGAGCCGGTGCTCCTCGTCGCCGGTGACGTCGTCGTCCCCGTGCTCGGCGGCGGCTCCGTCACCCGGGTCGTCGACCAGGCGACCGCGGGCGCCGCCCTCGGCCGCAACGTGCACCTGCTGCGCCCCGACCCCGCCGCCCTGGACCCCTGGTTCCTGGCCGGCCTCCTGCGCGCCACCGCCAACAACCGGCAGGCCAGCTCGTACGCCTCGACCGCCACCCGGCTCGACGTCCGCCGCCTCCAGCTGCCCCGCCTGCCGCTCGCGGAGCAGCGGCGCTACGGGGAGCGGTTCCGCGCCCTGGCGGAGTTCGAGGAGGCGCTGCGGCAGGCGGGACGGCTCGGCGAGCAGCTGGTGCAGGGGATGTACGACGGGCTCGCGGACGGCACCGTAGCTCCCTGACGCCCCGGGCCGCACTTGGATACGCTCTCCTCGACAAACAGAGCCATTCAGGTGACCAGGAGCAGGAATGTACGGCCACGGCCACCCGCAGCCCGTGCCGCCGCAGCGCGGTGTTCCGGCGTCGGTCATCGTGCTGCGGGTGCTCTTCGCGGCGCTCCCGCTGCTCAGCATCGGCATGCTGGTCTGGGCGACGGCCCTGCGGATCGCGCTGCTGACCCGCCGGGTCGTCGACTGGATCCTGCTCGGGGTCTCGGTGGCCGTCGTCATCGCCGGGATCGTGCTGATGCCGGAGGACGAGAACGCGAGCCGGGCCGACTGGCTCGTGGGAGTGATCCTGCTCAACGCGGTCGCGTTCACGGCGTACTTCCTGGTCGTGGACATCCGCCACGACCACACCGCCCGCGCGGCGGTCCCGGCGCCGCCGTACAACCCGTACGCGGCGACGGTCCCGCAGCACCAGCACCAGCCCCAGCCCCAGCAGCTCCCGTACCAGCAGCCGCCGCCGTCCTACGGCTACCCGCAGCCGCACGCGTACCACCAGCCGCAGCCCCATCTCCAGCCCCAGCCCCAGCCCCAGCCCGTGGCACCCCCGACGCCCCCGGCGCCCCCCGTGGCGAGCCCCCGCATCGACCAGGTCCGCGCCGAGCTCGACGAGCTCAGCGACCTCCTCCGCAAGGACCGGGCCCCCCGGGAAGGCGGGCGGTGAACGGGCGGGTCATCGGCGGGCGCTACGAGCTGTCCACCCTGATCGGCCAGGGCGGCATGGGCCAGGTCTGGACGGCGTACGACGGCCGTCTCGACCGCCGGGTCGCGGTGAAGCTGCTCAACCCCGCCGCCATCAGCGGCCCGGCGACGGCCGCCGAGGAGCTGCGCCGCCGCTTCGTGCGCGAGTGCCGGGTCACCGCCCAGGTCGGCCACCCCGGGCTCGTCACCGTCCACGACGCGGGCAGCGACGGCGACGACCTGTACCTGGTGATGCAGTACGTGGAGGGCGCCGACCTCGCCGACCACCTCGCCGAGCAGGACCCGTACCCCTGGCCGTGGGCGGTCTCCGTGGCCGCGCAGTTGTGCGCGGTGCTCGCCGCCGTGCACGCGGTGCCGATCGTGCACCGCGACCTCAAGCCGCGGAACGTGATGGTCCGCCCCGACGGCACGGTCATCGTCCTGGACCTGGGCGTCGCCTCCGTCCTCGACACCGACACCACCCGCCTCACCCACACCGGCTCGCCCATCGGCAGCCCCGCTTACATGGCGCCCGAGCAGGCGATGGGCGGTGCCGTCGGCCCGTACACCGACCTGTACGCGCTCGGGGTGCTGCTCCACGAACTCCTCAGCGGCAACGTGCCCTTCGCCGGCTCCACCGCCCTCGGCGTGCTGCACCGGCACCTGTACGAGGCCCCCGTCCCGGTCCGCCGGATCCGGCCCGAGGTGCCCGAGCCCCTGGAGGCGCTCGTGCTGCGGCTGCTCGCGAAGGACCCGCTGGCCCGCCCCTCGGGCGCGCAGGAGGTGTACGAGCACCTGATGCCGCTCCTGCCGCCGCGCGGTGCGCCCGGTGGCGCGGGCCCGCTCGACCCGTCGCGCCCCTTCCGCCGCCCGCACGCCCCCTGGCCCGACCGGGCGCCGCAGGCCGCCCCGCCGCCTGTACCGCCCGTACCGCCCGCGCCCGCCAAGCCGGACGTGGCCGCCGCCGTGGACGAGGTGAAGCGCCTCCTCGGCGAGGGCGCGCTGACCCAGGCCGTGGACCTGCTCGGCAGCATCCTCCCGGCGGCTGCCGCCGAGCACGGCGAGCACTCGCCGGTCGTCCGCATCCTGCGCAAGCAGTACGCGTCGACGCTGATGGACGCGGGCCAGTACCGCCGTGCCCTGCCGGAGCTGCGCCGCCTCGCGGCGGACCGCGCGGCGGAGGCAGGCCCGGAGGACCCGCAGACTCTTCAATTCCTTGATGACGCGGCCCAGTGTCTGCAACAGCTCGGCGAGTACGGGCCGGTCGACCCCCGCCTGTGACCTGACGGGCCGACAGGATCACGACTCCGTATCCGATTGGAAAACCGGAGGGAATGGATCCGTTTTGGGCTTTTCGCGGTCTGTAACGTGCGCGTTTGATCATGTCCACGCCGTTCAAGGATCCCCCCATGACCACGCCTCAGCCGTCCGACCCGTTCGCCGCCGCTCCCGCGCAGGCGCCCGCCCCCGCTCCCGAGAAGAAGGGCGGCGCGCTGAAGAAGATCGGTAGCGCTGTCGTGCTCCTGGTGGTCCTTCTCGCCGTGAAGCTGGGTCTCCCGTACGTCACCGGTGACGCGCCCGTGCACGCGAAGGCGGGCGAGTGCGTGACCGTAACCGGTGCCAACGACAACCCGGACGTGTCCACCGAGGACTGCTCCTCCGGCAAGGCCGGCCTGTACAAGGTCGTCAAGGCCATCGACGACACCACGGACCCCGAGAAGTGCGGCGAGCTCGGCGAGTCGCGCCTCGTGCAGGAGTGGGACGCGGAGGAGTTCGTCCTCTGCCTGGACCCCGTCAAGAAGTAACCGCGCACTGCGCGACGCAAGAGAAGAGGGGCCGGTCCTGGCGGGACCGGCCCCTCTTCTCCTGTCGGCGGCTCAGAAGCCCTTCACGGACCAGTCCTGTACGTCACCGGCGGCCCCCGTGGACTTCGTCCACAGGGTGAGGACGGTCCCGTCCGCCAGGGAGTTGGCCTTCGGGGTGAGGGCCTTGCCGTACGGGTTGACGAGGAGTCCGGTCGCCGGGTCGGGGGTGAAGCGCTGGACGTCGCTTGACGGGTTGCAGGTCCACAGGGTGAGGACGGCGCCGTCGGTGTTCGACGCGTTGGCCTTGGGGGTCAGGCAGCGGCCGCTCGCCTGGTGGACGAGGAACCGGTTCGTCTCGTCGTACCTCCAGCGCTGGAGGTCGGAGCCCGTGCACGGCCAGACGGTGACGGTCGTCCCGTTGGCCGTCGCGTTGCCGAGGGGCGTCGCGCAGATCGCGCCCGGCCGGTGGTGGTTGGTCAGCCACCCCCAGCCGTCCTTCACCGCGCCCGCCGCCGGGTCGACGGAGAACACCACCCGCCGCCCGCCGCTCGCGTTCTCAAGCGCCTCGTTGTAGCCCCAAAGGCGCCCCGCGCGGGGGTCGTACGAGAGTCCCTGCGTCAGGTACGGCGCCTGGGTGAGCACGCGGGGCGCCTCGCCCGCGCGGGCCGCGTGGAGGCACGCGTAACCGGCCGGGTAGCCCGTCGGGCAGCTCCCGCTCATGTAGAAGGTGTCGCCGCCCTTGGCGATGCCCTGGATACCGGTCGCCGGGCTCGTGTACGCCGTGCCGTACGAGACGACCTGCTCGGGCGTCCCCGCCTCCAGGGAGTCGAGCGGCCAGCGGACGATCCGGGCGCCGCCCTCGGAGCGGTGCTCGGTCGACATCAGGGCGGGGCCCGCCGGGTCGGAGAGGTCGACGCTCAGGCTGCTCATGCAGAGCTCGCCGAGGTTCTCGGCGGCGGGCCCGCAGGCGCGCGGGGTGCCCCTCAGGAAGGCCGTCGAGGGGTCGTCGAGCGTCGCCGTGCTGATGGTGCTGTAGCGGGCGACGAGCGGCAGCGCCCAGCGGTGGTAGCGGGCCGAGCTCCGGCCGGCCGTCAGGCCGGTCGCGGAGGAGGCGGTGTCCGTCATCCGCCACAGGTGGTTCAGGTCGTAGACCTGGAGCTCGGCGCCGTTGGCGACGAAGAGACGGTCCTTGTACCAGGCGACGCCGTCCGCGTGGGACTGGAACGTGGGCTTCTTGAAGTCGCCGCCCGCGACCGGCTCCACCAGGGCCATGTGCCCGTACGAGACGGGGGCGCCGCCGCCGGCGGACTCGGCGATCGAGACGCGGGTGTACTCCTCGGGCTGGTTCAGCACGCCGAAGTACCAGGACGCGGCGAACAGGGCCCGCCCCTGGTACAGCCCGTCGGCCGAACCGGACGCGTGCGCCCCGGCGAAGCCCTGAGGCATCCAGCCGCCGCCGGTGTCGGTGTATCCGGTCCTGTCGTCCTGGTCGTCCCAGCAGAACCCGTCGGGCCGCAGGGCCCCGTTGAGCCCGGTGGCGTGGCACAGCCCCGGCCGCCCGGTGCGCGAGCCGAGCACTTCTGTGACGGGTGCCGTGGAAACCCCCGCGGCTTCCACGGCGGAGATCAGATCGGTCTTGACTCCGTCGACGCGGGTGAGGGTGAAGCGCGCGTCGAAGGGCTCGATGGTGGCTTGGGCGGCCTGGGCGGCTTGGGTGGCTTGCGTGGCCTGGGCCGCCGGGCCGGTCGGCAGGAGGACGGAGGCGGCAAGGGCGGCCCCAACTACGAGTCTGGTCAGTCTCATCCGGGCAGCTTAGAGAGCCCCGCTATCCGCCCTTGTGAGGTGAATGGCGTTCACCTATCTTGGTGAACGCCATTCACCTCGGAGGGGGTTCCGTCGTGCCCACTGATGCGCGTCCGTCGTCGAAGTCGTCGAAGTCGTCGCCGTCGCCGTCTCCGACCGCAGGCCGGGCCGTCATGGCCGTTCTGGCGGCCGGCGGCATCGTGACCACGCTGGTGCAGACCGCGGTCGTGCCGCTGCTGCCGCAACTGCCCCGGCTGACCGGCGCGTCGCCGGTCGACGTCGGCTGGGTGGTCACGCTCACGCTCCTGACCGGCGCGGTCGCCACGCCGCTCCTGGGGCGCGCCGGGGACATGTACGGCAAGCGGCGGATGCTGCTGCTCACGCTCGGGGCGCTCGCCGTCGGATCGCTGGTGTGCGCCTTCGCCGCCACCCTCCCGTGGCTGTTGGCGGGGCGGGCGCTCCAGGGAGTGGGTTCGGCGGTGGTGCCGTTGTCGATCAGCTTCCTGCGGGCTGTGCTGCCGCCGGAGCGGACGGGTTCCGCGGTGGCGCTGATGAGTTCGACGGTGGGCGTCGGCGCGGCCCTCGGCCTGCCGCTGGCGGCGCTGCTGGTGCAGTACGCGGACTGGCACGCGATGTTCTGGGCCATGGCCGCGCTCTCGGCGGGCGTGCTCGCCCTGGCGTGGTGGCTGCTGCGGGAGGAGCCGGTCCGGTCGCCGGGGCGTTTCGATCTGCTCGGGGCGTGCGGGCTGAGCGCGGGTCTCGTGCTTCTGCTGCTGGCGCTGTCCAAGGCGGGGGAGTGGGGCTGGGGGAGCGGGCGGTTCCTGGGTCTTTCGGTGGCGGCGCTGCTGATCCTGGCGGGCTGGACGGTCCACCAGCGCCGCGCGGCACGGCCGCTGGTGGACGTGCGGCTCGCGACGCGGCCCGCGGTGCTGCTGCCGCACGTGGCCGCGCTGCTGGCCGGGTTCGCTTTCTACGCCAACTCGCTCGTCACCGCGCAGCTGGTCCAGGCGCCCCGGGCCACCGGGTACGGTCTGGGGCTCTCGGTGGCGGCGGCGGGTGCGTGTCTGCTGCCCAGCGGTGTGATCATGATGCTGTGCGCTTCCCTGTCCGCCCGCCTGTCCGCCGCCCGAGGGGCCAAGGCCACTCTCACCGTGGGTACGGCGGTCATGGCGGCCGGCTATGTGCTGCGCTTCGCCGACAGCCGGGAGCTGTGGGCGGTCGTCGTGGGCGCGGCCGTGGTCTCGGTCGGCACGGCGCTCGCGTACTCCGCCCTGCCCATGCTGATCATGCGGGCGGTGCCGTTGGAGCAGACGGCGGCGGCGAACGGCCTCAACGTCCTCATGCGCACCATCGGGCAGGCGCTGTGCAGCGCGGTGGTCGCCACGGTGCTGGCCCAGCACACGCGCCTGTTCACCGACACGGTGGCGGCGCCGACGCTGGACGGGTACCGGGTGGCCTTCGCAGCGGCGGGCGCGGTGGCGCTGCTGGCCTGCGCGGCCGCCTGCCTCGTCCCGCGCCGCCCGCTCCCCCTCCAGGAGACTGAACAAGATGCCCGACCCGAAGCCGACCTCGCCCCCGACGCCGCCGCCGACGCCGCCGCCGACCCCGCCGACGCCCGGCCCGGCCCCGGCCCGGCCCGGCCGGCCCCGTGACGCGGACGCCCGGCGCGCGGACATCCTCGCCGCGGCGAGGCGCGCCTTCGCGCGCCACGCCTACGCCGACACCACCATCGCCGCCATCGCCGCCGACGCGGGGGTGAGCCCGGCGCTCGTGATGAAGTACTACGGCTCCAAGGAGCACCTGTTCACCCAGGTCTTCACCTTCGACGCGGACGCCACCGCGCTCTTCGACGCCCCTCTGGAGCGTCTCGCCCGGCACATGGTCCTGCACCTGATCGCCACCCAGCGCGGCCAGACCCGCGACCCGATCCTGCGGATCGCCTTCTCCCGCCACCATCTGGAGCTCGGCGGGCAGGCGCGGGCCAACTTCCGTACGCAGGTGATCGACGCGCTGGCCGCCCGCCTCCCCGGCGAGGGCGCCCCGCTGCGGGCGGAGATGGCCATCGGGGTGATGCTCGGCCTAGGCGCCCTCTACGCGACCGTCCAGGCCGACCGGCTGACCCGGCTCGACCCGGAAGAGGTAGCCGACTTGTACGTCCCGCTCCTACAACCCCTGCTCTCCGGCGAGGCCTGAGAGGGGGAGGGCCCGCTGACCCGCACTGCCGGGCGCCGGATCGTGGCCGACCGCGAGGCGGTGGCCCGCGAGCGGGCGGGGCGCGGGATCAAAGAAAAGTACCGGGGGAAAGTACCAACCAACCCACCCCTCCCCCCTCCCCGTCCACCTCACGCAAGCCCGTCACCCACACGAGCGAACTGCACCAACTGGACTGGATTTGAGGCGGGTTGCCTGGCATATGCTCACGCCGACCGCACTGGAAAACAGTTCGGCCCCCGGCCGGGAGTAACGATCCCGATCGAGGGCCTGACCACCGAGGAAGTAGAGCTTCCCGATGGATGAGAAGAACCCTAGCGCGCCCAGGCGCGCGTTGCCCCCGACTCTCCAGACTGCCACCCGATCCGGTGTAAGCCACGTCAGGACGAGCCTCACGAGCGGCTTCACGATCCTCGCCAACGACCTGCTCCAGCACGGGGAGCTGAGCGTCACCGCGATCGGCCTGTCGGCCCACATCCAGTCCCTGCCGGAAGGCGCCAGCGTCACGATCCGCACCCTGGCCCAGCGCTTCCCAGAAGGCGAAGTCCGCCTGGCCGCCGCCCTCCGCGAACTGGAACGCCACGGCTACCTGACCCGCGCGAGAACGCGCCTCCCCAACGGCCACGTGATCACCCGAACGATGTCCTACACAATCCCGAACCCGCCCCCGCAGCAGCGGACGGGGCCGCCCCGCCCACAAGCGCCGAAGCGGAAGCCGCCGGGGGCGGGGGAGCCGGGGGCGGGGGCGGGCGGGCAGCCGGACGGGGGGTTGGGGTTGGAC
This sequence comes from Streptomyces sp. NPDC094032, assembly GCF_040303965.1. Lineage (NCBI taxonomy): Bacteria > Bacillati > Actinomycetota > Actinomycetes > Kitasatosporales > Streptomycetaceae > Streptomyces > Streptomyces sp. NPDC094032. Next base: position 127,002 of record NZ_JBEOUE010000014.1, read on the forward strand.
TCGGGGCCGGGCCCGGACGTGGGCCTGGCCCCGGAGCTGGGCTTGGGCCCGGACCCGGACCCGGACCCCGGCTTGAGCCCGGGCCCGGAGCTGGAATGGGAGCCGGGGCTGGGCCCGGGCCTGGGCCGGGACTTGGAGCTGGGTCGGGATCCGGGCGCGGGTCTGGCCCTGGAGCCAGGCCTGGAGCCAGGCCTGGACCGGGACTTGGAGCTGGGGCGGGACCCAGGCCCCGGCCTGGGCCCGGGCCTGAGCCTGGCCTCGCAGTGGTCCCCGGAGCTGGACCCGGAGTTGGGCCAGGCGTGGGCCTCGCAGCCGGACCCCGACCCGGCCCCGGACCCCAACCCGGCTCCGGACCCCGGCCCGGCCCCGGGCACCGACCCGGCCCCGGCCCTCGATTCGGCCCCGGCCCCTGCCCTGGTCCCGGCCCTGGCCCTTGACCCGGCCCCGGATCCCGACCCGGACCCGGATCCCGACCCCGACCCTGACCCCGCCCCTCCCTCGGGCGACGGCGCCGCCGTCGCCCCGCCGCCGCCCAGGCCCGCTCCCGTACGGCAAGCGGCTCCCCGCTCGCCCAAGTCCGCGCCCGCGCCCGCGCCCGCGTGGAAGACGACGGCCCCCGTGGCGCCGCCCGAAGGACCGGCGGCCGAATTTCTCATCGGGCTGCGGGTCCATGACCCGCGTCTGGCCCTGTCCTCTCGCGACGTGCACCGCCTGGCCCCCGTCGTGGCCTCCTGGTTCGCGCAGGGCAACGCCCCCGAGGCCGTGCGCCGTGCCCTCACCACATGCCTGCCGGACGACCTCAAACATCCGGCCGGAATCATCGACTACCGCCTCACCCACCTGCTCCCGCCGCCGCTGCCGGCCACACCCTCCGTAGCGGCCCCGGCGCCCTCGGCCCCGCACCCGTTCCAGACCTGCGACGGCTGTGAGCGGGCGTTCAGGGCGCCGGAACCGGGGCTGTGCCGGGACTGCCGTCCGGAGTCGGAGCGTCGCGCCGCGTGACGGCGGCTAGTCGTCACCCCTGCTCCTGTCACGGCACCTTTCGGGCGTTTTGGCGCGCCTCGACACCTTGGCGTCAATTCGCGACGAACGTGAGTGAAATCCGGTCACTGTCCGCCGAGTTGGTGCCGTCGCGTGAAGGAACTGCGTAGGTTCTGCGCTCGGTTCGGGATGTCTTGTGACGCTCGGGCCGCAGGGCTCTTCCACTGCAACCGGAGGGAAATCACATGGCTGACATCGACCTCGGCGTGGCGTCGGACTGGAACGAGGGTGACACGCACGGCCGCGTGAAGCTGCGCGACAACCAGGTCTACCCGGGCACCCCGAAGAAGGACGTGGTCATCAGCTCCCCCGTGAGCATCGAGCTGTCCGTGAACACGAACTACTCCTCCTCCCAGGAGGCGGACAAGATCTACTTCACGACCCACCACGGCTCCACGAAGAAGATCATCGCGGTGCTCGACTCCGACGGGAACTTGCGTATCGCCGGCCGTCTGACCACCGACCAGAAGGACCTCGGCTACTAGGTCCGCCCGAGGGGTACGGCCGCCGCGAGCGGCCGTACCCCCGACGGGGTCTCAGTCGATCAGCTTCTTGTAGTCGGCGGCGGAGAGCAGGTGGTCGGTCGTCGCGCCGGCCGCCAGCTTGATCTTGAACAGCCAGGTTCCGAACGCGTCGCTGTTGACGTCCTCGGGCGACTCCGTCGCCTCTTCGTTCACCGCGACGACCTCGCCGGTCAGCGGCGAGTAGATGTCCGACGCGGCCTTGACCGACTCGACGACGCCGATGGAGTAGCCGGCCTCCACCTTCTTCCCGACGGCGGGAAGTTCGAGGAAGACGAGGTCGCCGAGGTTCTTCTGCGCGTGGTCGGTGATCCCCACGGTGTACGTGCCGTCAGCTTCCTTGAGGATCCACTCGTGCTCGTCGGTGTAGGACAGGTCGGAGGGCACGTTCGACATGGGGACTCCAGCTCGACTGGGGGTGGATGATCAGCGGGGCCATCATCTCCACCCACAGTCAGGGCGGGGTCACTTTCCGACATCTCGGCGCCCTCACGTCACCTCAACGGGTGGCGACCTTCACCCCGTCGACGAACACGGACCAGACGGAGACCTCGAAGACGAGGGCGGGACCGGCGGGGTTCTTGCTGTCGCGGACGGGAACGAGGGGGAGGCCGTCGACGACTTCCAGGCAGGCACCGGCTTCGTCGTTGCTGTGCGAGCTCTTGCGCCAGACGGCGGTGCTCAGGTCGACGTCTCGCACTGCGCTTCCTCCAACGTGCTCATGATGAACTTCCTTGAATCCGCCGGGGAAAGGGCCAGATCACGAGCTCGATCGTATCGGAGCTGTAGCCGGTCGACATCGGCCGTATCTTCGACCAGCGTGCCTGAGTAGCTGGTTTCCACCCAGGCCACCACGCGGCCGTCCGTAAGCCTGAGGAACATCACATCTGTGCTGCTCAACGCGTACATCCCACCAGAGTGCGGCACTACCTGGATGGTGACATTCCGGCGGTCTGCCATCGTGAGTAGATGCTCCAACTGCTCCCGCCACTGAGCCGGATCCATCAGCGGCCTGCGCAGTACGCTCTCTGACAGGATCGAGCGGAAGCCCAGCGTGTCGGCACCCGTCAGTCGCTCTTGTCGTCCCAGGCGCAGCTTGACCTGACGTGTCAGTTCGTCGCCCTGGTGAATGCCCGACTCCATAAGAGTGGAGGCGTAGGCCTTCGTCTGGAGCAGGCCCGGGACCACGCCGGCCGTGTGGTGCCAGATGCTGACGGCCTCCGCCTCCAAGGCGAAGTACTTGCGGTACTTCGCCCGGAACTGTGTCTGGTCCCCAGCCGCAAGTTCCCACAGCACCAGCAGCATCGACTGAGTCCCGTAGAAGGTGTCCAGCGCCTGGACGACCTCCGGGCCGCCGATTGTCTCTCCCTGCTCCATCTTGGAGAACAGCGACGCATCCCACCCCACCACATCACCCAGCTTCCGCAGGCTAATCCGGCGCTCCTGGCGCAGTTTGCGCAGCTCCTCGGCGAACCGTTTGCGCGGCTCCTGGCTGCGGCCCGTGATCACCCGTCTCGGCGGCATCGCATCACGCACTCCTTCGTGGAAGGTGTGGAATTAACGGTTCGGGGACGGGAACTACGACCGTGCAACCGGCCTCCCCACCCCACCCCGGGTCCATCCTCGACATGCCCCACTACGGAGGGTAGTCCACGGACAGGAGTGGTTGTCATGGAATGCGGCAGTTTCGTGTACGACGAAGTGGCGTGTGTGGTAGGCGAGTTCCGGGGCCGTGCCGGGCCGTACGCGATGATTCGGCCGCTCGGCGGCGGGCGCGAGTGGCAGGCCGATCCGGCGCACGTGCGGCCCGCCACGCAGCGCGAGCGCCCGTACCGGCGCCGGGATGCGCGGTCTGCGAGGGGCTCGCGGACCGGCGGCGGGACGCGCGGCTGCGCTACGACGCCAGTGCGGAGACGGACGCGAACGTGCTCCTCCGCCGTCACCTGACGGAGGACGAGCACGCGGAGTGACGGCGGGTGTTGTGCGCCCCGGGGATGCGAGGCCGCCGGACGGCGCCCACTATGGGACGTAGTCGTTCCGCTTTGTGCGGATATCGGCACCGTCCCCAGCGATGACACGAAGGGCCGTCATGAACCTGCGTCGAACCGCCGTCGTCTCCGTCACCACGCTCTGCCTCGCGGTCACTGCCCCCGCCGCCTACGCGGCCGCACCCGCCGCGACTCCCGCCGCCTTGCCATCCGCCGTGAGTTCCCCCGGCAGCGTCGCGTTCGCGGACTTCAATTCGCTCCTCAACCGGGGTGTCTCCGGCCGGGTGACGCTCACCGAGATGCCGGGGAATACGGTGAGACTCATAGGTCAGTTCGACACCGGGTTCGACGACCACACCGCCAACTGGGAAGTCCAGTGGGGGAGCAAGCCGCGCCTTCCGCTCATGGTCAATCCGCCTGCGACGGCCCCCTTCACCGCCGACTACCCCAACACCACGCTCGGCCTGGTCACCCTGGGATCCATCAAGATCTACAAGAACGGCGCGCTCTACACCTCGACGCTGCTCGTGGGTCTCCTCTGACGTCCACGCCGCACCTCAGGCCCGCCCCAGCTCCGCGTTCGCGCGCTCGGTGACCAGGGTCAGGACCCGGCCGGCGACCGTCAGGTCGTCGGCCGGGATGTCGGCGTAGAGGCGGGCGCTGACCTCGGCCGTTTCGGTGGTCGTGGTGTCGAGCAACTCCTGCCCGGCGGCGGTGAGCTGGAGCCGCCCTGCGTCCGCCGGGTCCGGCTCCAGCAGTTCCGCCGCCGTCAACTCGGCGACGACCTCCCGTACGGCCGACTCCTCGATCTTCAACGAGTTGATGACGTCGGCGATCAGCCGCTCGGGGGTGACGGAGCCGCCCGCGAGGGTGACGGCCCGGAGCGTCACGCTCTGGTGGAACGTGACGCCGTGCCGGGTCAGGACGCTCTCCAGGACGGCGCGGGCCGCGTAGTGGGCGAGGGCGATGACACGCCCGTTGGTGGTGGGGGCGGTGGTGGTCATGACTGCTCCTTCTCGTTCTCGTCGGCGTGCGTCGGATCAAGAGGTACGTCGAGCAGCGCGGCCAGCTCGTGGGTGAACTGGGCCGCGCGCTCGCCGTGTTGGCCGCCCAGCGGCTCCAGGAGCTGGTCCAGCAGGCCCTGGATGACGGTGATCGCGCGGCGGGTCACGTCCCGCCCCCGCTCCGTGAGCTCAAGCCGGATCGCGCGCGGGTCGGCGGGGTCGCGGGTGCGGGAGACGAGCCCGGAGGTCTCCAGGGCGCGGACCAGCTTGGACACGTACAGCGCTTCGAGGCCCGTGTGGTCGGCGAGTTCGCGCTGGCTGGGGCGCTGCCCGGCGCGGCCGAGGCCGTAGAGCGAGGCCATCACCGCGTACTGCGCGTGGGTCATCCCCAGCGGCGCGACCGCCCGGTCGACGGCCACCCGCCACTTCATCGACAGGCGCCAGACCAGGAATCCGGCGGTGGCGCCTTCGGCTGCTGCTGAGCTCATGACGGATACCGTACATGGCTACTGTCTACATGGCTACTATTTCTCGGGCCGGGAACGGCGGCGCGGAACGCTTCCGTGCCGCCCGCCGGCCCGCCCCTCACCGCCGCCAGAACAGGTGGTGCACCACCCCGCTCGCGCTCGGCACGACCTCCAGGTGGAAGCGGTCCAGCAGCTCCTCCGGCGACTTCCAGAGCCTGATGCCGGAGCCGAACTCCACCGGCGAGACCACGATGTGCAGCGTGTCGACGAGGTCCGCGTCGAGGAACTGCCGGACGGTGCTGACCCCGCCGCCGAGCCGCACGTCCTGGCCCTGGGCGGCTTCCCGCGCCTGCGCGAGGACGTCGGCCGGGTCGCCGCCGACGAAGTGGAACGTCGTGTCGGAGAGCGTGATCGACGGACGCTCGTGGTGGGTCATGACGAACACGGGCGTGTGGAACGGGGGCTCCTCGCCCCACCACCCCTGCCACTCGTGGTCCTGCCACGGCCCGCGCTGCGGGCCGAACTTGTTGCGGCCCATGATCTCGGCGCCGATGTTCCGCGCGAAGTCCCGCGTGAAGTAGTCGTCGAGCCCCCGGCTGCCACCGGCGTCCGTCCGCATCGGCCAGCTCGCGGTCGCCCCGGCCCACGAGAACAGGCGCTCCGCGTGGGGGAGGCCGAACGGACTCTCCAGGCTCTGGAGCTCGTCGGGTCCCGCACCGATCCCGTCGCTCGACACGTTGAAGTTCATGACTCTCAGCAGCTGATCCATGACTGTCTCCTCCGTAGGGTCCTGTCGCATCCTCGTGCGGCGAAACGCCTCACACCAGGACGTCGATCGGGGCGTCGCGGAATCGACAGCGGGGGCCGGGCTTTTTGGACCGCCTGCGGCCGCCGCACTGGCCACGTTCTCGGTCAACAGTCGCGGATTTTTCGGTCATTCCGATCGAAAGGCCCTGCCGCGCGGGCGCGGGCACCCGACCATGGCAGGGAGTCCGCCCCAATGCGGGGCGGAACGGGGTGATCGAAGCGCACGGAGGAAGGGAAGCCATGGGGGTACGTGCACGGCTGCGCGGGGGCGCGGTCTCGGTGGGAGCCGCTGTGCTGGCGGTCGGGGCGCTGGGGGTCGGGGTGGCTCCGGGGCAGGCGGTGGCTGCCGACCAGTGGCGGCCGCAGCCGGGGACCCTGTACATCTCCGACTTGCCGAGGACCGAGTCGTGGCGCGCCAACCCGACCATCCGGGGGTGGGGCAACGATTTCGACTGTCCGGCGGGCTGGCCCGCCGAGCCGGCCGAAGTCAACGTGTGGAACCGGGAGTTCACCACGGCGGAGACCGCGTTCGCCCAGCAGAAGGTGGCGGTCTTCGGCACGGAGGCCGAGGCCATCGCCTTCGCGGACAAGGCCCGGCAGGACTACTTCGCCTGCGCGCACGCCCCGCAGCGGCCGGGCGTGACCGCGACCTACCGCGATTACGGGGTGATCAACGTCGAGGAGGGCGCCACCCTTCAGGGGTTGCACACCTTCGACTCCAACGCCACCGAGCGTCCCGACTACAACTACCTGTGGGGCGTGGGCCGCGACGGCGACACGGTGACGCTGGTCCTGTGGCAGAGCTACTGGGGCGATCCGCCCGTGATCCCGTGGAAGAACACCCTGAACACCGCGGTGAAGAAGCTGTACTGAGCACCTCCAGTGCCTCTACTGCGGCAGCAGCGCGAGCAGTCGTCCCAGCGCGTCCCCTACGGGCTGCGCCACCGGGCCGACGGCGGCCGCGATCTGGCCGAGCCGGGCCAGGGTGAGGCCTCCGCGCCGGGCCATCTCGGCGCGGTCCAGGGCGAGGACGGGCAGGGCCTCCTCGACGGCGCGGGTCTGGTCGGGGGTGAGGTGGGCGAGGACGCGGCGGAGCTCGGCGGTCAGCTCCTCGACGGCGGCGCGGAGTGCCGGGTCCTCGGCGGCGCCGACGGAGCCGTAGTTGATGCCGACGTTGCCGTCGCCGGTCTGGTGGATGACGGAGCCGTTGTACGTCGAGTGGTGCGTGGGCTCGTTCACAGCCTGATCCCCGTGTTCCCGCTGCCGGTCTGGTTGATGACCGGGCCGTTGTAGTGGTTGTTCAGCTGGTGCACGTACGCCACGAACTCGGCCTCCGGGTGGTCGATCGCGTGGACGATCCGCCCGGCGATGGCCCGCAGCTCGTCCACGTTCGGCAGGGTCGCCACCGCCCAGGAGCCGCCGGCCGTCTCCACGGCCAGGATCGGCTTCCGCGGTTCGAACAACTCCTTGAAGAGGACGACGACCAGGCCGATCAGGACGGCGAGGAACAGCGGACTGCCGTCCGCCCCGACGCCCACCTCGCCCTTGGTCACCGCGTGGATCACGGCGAAGGCGACGACGGTGACGGCCAGCCACTTCAAGAAGCGCATGACAGCCGCGCCCCGGTCGGGCTTGGGCTTGAAGGCCTCGACCCGCGTGAGGTTGTGCAGCGGGAAGGCCGCCGCTCCCACCCAGAGCGTCCGGCGCCTGACCGAGATCTCCAGGATCTCCCCCCGGCGCGGCAGCGGCGGGAACGGCGCCGGCTGCTCGTCCGGGGGCTCGGGCGGCGGCGAGGACGGCGGTACGGGCGGAGGTGTGGGCGGCAGTGTGGGCGGCGTCGGCGGTCTCGGCGGCGGCGGCTCGGAGCCGGCGGTGTTCCCCGTGGTGTCCATGTGCTCCCCCGTGCACTCGTCACTCACCCCGCGTCGCGCGGGAGCCCCATTAAGCGCCGGACGCGTGCCGCGCGACAGGCGAGAAGCGGCCAACCTGCCGAGGCCTACTGGCAGGTGACCTGTTCCGTCGCGCAGCCTTGTACGCGTGCAAACCGGTGATCATGCTGAACGCCCTGCCGGAGGACGACCGGATGACGAAGATCGGCGTGCGGTACGTGGATCCGGTCACGCTCGTTCCCCTGGCATGAGCAACCTGGAAGCGAGCGCGCCGAAGGTGGGCAACCCCTTCGTCCCCCTCCCCCGCATCCCGCCCCGCCGCGTCGCGGCCATCGACTGCGGCCCCAACTCCGTACGGCTCCTCGTCGTCGAGCACCACGGCGACGACGTGCGCGAGCTCACCCGGCGCTTCGAGATCGTGCGCCTGGGGGAGGGGCTGGACGCCCACGGGCGGTTCGCCCCGGCGGCGCTGGAGCGGGCCCGTACCGTCCTCACGGCGTACGCGACGGAGCTGCGCGGGCTCGGGGTCGCCCCCGAGGACGTGCGGATGTGCCGCACCTGGTCCACGCGGCGGGCGGCGGGCGGCGGCGGGGCGCTCGACGGTCTCGCGCGGGAGGTGCTGGGGGTCGCGCCGAGGACCGTGAGCGGCGAGGAGGAGGCCCGGCTGGCCTTCGCCGGGGCGGTGCGCGGCCTCGCGGCGAGCGTGCGGCCCCCGTTCCTGGTCGCGGACATCGGCGGCGGGTCCACCCGGTTCGCGTACGGCGCCGGCATCGCCCGGCACGTCGTCTCGGCCGAGGTGGGGTGCGTACGGGTCGCCGAACGGTATCTGCGGGCCGACCCGCCGACCGCCGCCGAGGTCGCGGAGGCCCGGGACGCGGTCGCCGCCGGTCTCGACCGGGCCCTGGCCGTGCTGCCGTCCGTCCGGAGCGCGACGCTCGTCGGGCTCTCCGAGGCCGTGGGCTCGGTCGCCGCCCTGGTCCTCGGCGGCGACGGAATCGTGCACCGCGCGGTGCTCGATCGCAAGGACGTCACCAGGGTGACGGAAAAGGTCCTGGCCCTCCCCGCGGCGGGCCGCCGGGCGCTGGCCGGGATCCACCCCGGCATGCTCGACGTCCTCGCCGCGAGCGCGCTCGTGGTCCGTACCGTGATGGAACGGACGGACGCCGACCGGATCGTGGTCAGCGAGCACGACATCCTGGACGGCGTCGCCCTCGACCCCCCACAGTGATCATCGGCGTCATCACTTTGTACGGGGGAGGACGGGGCCATGCCCTACGGAGATCCGGACGGGGTCGTCGTCTACTGGCGGCCCATGTGCACGTTCTGCATGAAGCTGTTCGTGCAACTGCGCTTCACGCGGCTGCCGTACACCACGGTGAACATCTGGGAGAACCCCGAAGCCGCCGCCTTCGTGCGGCTTGTCGCGGACGGGAACGAGACCGTGCCCACCGTCACGGTCGCAGGGCGGGCGATGGTGAATCCGTCGAAGAAGGAGCTGATGGCAGCGGTCGAGACGTACGCGCCGCAGCTCTTGCGCTGACGGTCGCCGTCCAGGTCACCCACAGCGCGAGCAGCAGCGCCGCCGCCCCGCCCGCCGCCAGTCCCGCGCGCAGGCCCGGCGGACGGAAGGCGCAGCTCACCTCGGCCCGTCCCGCCGCGGGCACCGCGACCAGGCCCCCGTACGCGTCCGCCGGGCGCCCCTCGCACCGCCAGCCCGCGATGCGCGGGGCCGCGAGGACGACGGTGCCGCGGGTGCCGGGGCGCAGGGTGGCGCGGAAGCCGGTGGAGGTGACGGTGATCGTGGTGGGGGCGGTGGCCCGGAGGGCGGCGACGGCGATGGCCAGGCGGGTGCGGTCCAGGCAGGCGAGTTCGCCGTGGTGGCCGTGGCCGGTGAGGACCGGGCGGGCGCCGGGGACGGTCTGGACGCCCAGGGAGGTCAATGTGGCCCGCCACTTCTGGAGCTGCCCGCGCAGCTTCACCGTACGGTCGCCCAGGCGGGCCGTGCCGGTGAAGTCGGGCGCCCAGAGGAAGGTCTCGGTGCCGGGGCGGCAGGCGCCGCCGGGGGCCGGGGGTTCGTAGACGCGGGCGCCCAGGAGGAGTTCCTGGTTGCGGAAGGGCGAGCGGCCGTAGGCGGGCGGCGGGCCTGGGGGCCGCACCGTCACGAGCGGTGCCGTCGGGCCCGTACGGACGACTGCGCCGTCCCGCCAGCGCGCGCCGACGGCGAACAGGGCGTCGGTCACCGGGTTGTCGAGGCTCTGGAGGTTGCGCCCCCGGGAGGTCCAGCCGCCGCCGAGGGCCTGAAGGGTGTGGGTCAGCACGTCGGGGGTGAGGCTGCTGTAGTAGGCGGCGCCCTGGCCGCCGAGGTACATCGGCTCGTTGCCGGTGACCTGGGGGCGGCCGGAGTCGGTGCGGTACGCGGGCCAGCCGTCGGCCTCGGCGAGCGCGGCGGCCCGGCGGGTGTCGGCGGCGTTCCAGGCCGGGTAGTCGTCGAGGCGGGCGAGCCGCTCCTGGTCGCCGTTGGCCGTGGTGGCGGCGGCCTGGGCGACGAGGACGGCGGCCAGGACGGCGACGGCGGCGGCGGGCCGCCCGCGCCGTACGGCGAAGGGCGCCGCGAGGCCCGCCGCGAACAGGGCCCAGCCCCAGCCGGTGGCCTGCTCGCTGCCGAGCGCCGCCAGGGCGAGCACGGCGACGAGACCGGCGCCGCCGAGCAGCGCCCGCCGCTCGGGCAGCCCGTCGGCGACGGCGTGCCACGCGGCGAGCACCAGGACGCCGGTCAGGACGAAGGTCTGGCGGTAGGGGCTGCCGTTGGGGGTGGCGAAGGCGTGCCACACCAGGTGGGTGGGGGCCCATTGGAAGGAGAGGAGGACGGCGGTCGCCAGGGCGGGCCAGCGCCACTCCGGACGGCGGCCCGGCGCGAAGAGCAGGGCGGCGGCCAGGACCGGGACCGCGGTGAAGACGAAGAGGGCGGGGGTGGCGAAGCCGTAGGTGGCGGGCATCAGACGGGCGGCGAGGTCGCTCCCGTCCGCCGCCGCGAAGTCCCGTACGACGCCGGGGTAGGCGTACCGGGTGCCGAGGAAGATGGGCAGCAGGAGGGGCGCGCTGAGGGCCACGCCGAGCAGGACGGTGACCGCGCCGCGCAGCAGCACGCGCCAGCGCGGCGCCGTGACGAGCAGGACGAGGGCGGCGCCGATCGTCGCCATGTAGGCGGTGTAGAAGTTCGCGGTCCAGCAGACCGCCACGACCAGTGTCCCGAGCAGCGGGCGCCGCCCCTCCCGTACCCACACCCCCACCAGGCACAGGAGGGGGAAGGCGATCAGGCCGTCCATCCACATGGGGTTGTAGACGGCCTCCAGGAGCGCCCAGCCGCACAGCCCGTACGCGGCGCCGAGCAGGCCCGCGGCCCACCACACGCCGGGCCGGATCCGCAGCAGCGTCCAGGCCATCGCCGCCGAGGCGGCCGCCATCTTCATGAGGGTGATCCCGTAGAGGGCGTACGCGAGGTCGGCGCGCGGGAAGAGGGCGACGAGCGGGGCGAAGGGGCTCGTCAGATACGTACCGAGGTCGGGGAGGAAGCTGCTGCCCCAGCCGGACTGCCAGTTCAGGAGCAGCCCGCCGTCGGCCCGGCCGTGCAGCAGGTCCCACAGGTGCGCGTGGAACGGCAGGAACTGGTTGGCCAGGTCGTTGACGGCGCGCCGGTGCCGGCCGAACGGGAAGGTGCTCGCGACGACGTCGCCCGCGACCACGGAGAGCACGGTGAGCAGCGCGGCGAGCCCGGCGGCACGCGGAATCCGGATCTTCATCGTGGACCGAATATGGCAGCGAGAAGAGGTGTGATGGTGTGAAATCGGCGGCCGGGAAGGTCAGTTCATTCAATGGTCGCCTCCCGGTCACCGGTCGAATCCGGCGCCGACATCCGCACCCGTTGTCGTGGCGTGCGTGCTGCTCTCGATCGTGGTCCCGTGCTTCAACGAAGAAGAGATCATCGGTCGCTTCCACGACCATGTGACGAAGGAACTCTCGCGTTTCGACGGAGAATTCGAGATCGTCTACGTGGACGACGGAAGCCATGACCGTACGCTGCCGCTCCTGGAGGAGATCGCCGCAGGCGACCCCCGGGCGCGCTATGTCTCCTTCAGCCGCAACTTCGGCAAGGAGGCGGCGATGCTGGCCGGTCTCCAGCACGCGCGCGGCGACGCCGTCGTGATCATGGACGCCGACCTCCAGCACCCGCCGGAGCTCGTGCACCGTATGGTGGCGCTGCACGGCGAGGGGTACGACCAGGTCATCGCCCGGCGCACCCGGACCGGCGACCGGGTCACCCGCACGGTGACGGCCCGCGCCTACTACTGGGCGATCAACCGGCTGGTGGACGTCGAGCTGGTCGACGGTGTGGGCGATTTCCGGCTGCTTTCCCGGCGTACGGTCGACTCGATTCTCGAACTGACCGAATACAACCGTTTCTCGAAGGGCCTCTTCGCCTGGGTCGGATTCCGGACGACGACGTTCGAGTACGAGAATGCGGTACGGGAGGAGGGCCGTTCGAAATGGACCTTCGGAAAGCTGCTCAACTACGGTCTTGACGGCCTTCTCTCGTTCAACAACAAGCCACTGCGGGCCGCCGTCTATCTCGGCCTCGCACTGGTCGCGGTGGCTTTCGCGTACGCGGCCTGGATCGTCGGTGTCGCCCTGGTGAACGGCGTGGACACGCCCGGCTATGTCACCCTGCTCGTCACGGTGACGGCGCTCGCGGGCGTCCAGATGGTGATGCTGGGGCTTGTCGGCGAGTACGTCGGGCGCATCTACTACGAGGTGAAGCGCCGCCCGCACTACCTGGTGAAGGCCACGAACACGCCGGTCCCGTCCCCGCGCGCGGCGGCCCACGAGAGGCAGCTCCTCCGCCGATGACGGTCACCTGGCAGATCCTGCGCTTCACCCTGGTGGGCGCGGTCAACACCGGCACGTACTACGCCCTCTACATCCTCCTGGGCCTGCGCCTCCCCTACCTGGCGGCCCACGTCCTGGCGTTCGCGCTCTCGATGATCGGCTCCTTCTTCCTCACCACCTACTTCACCTACCGCACCCGCCCCACCTGGCGAAAGTTCCTCCTCTTCCCCCTCACCAACGCCGCCAACTTCACCATCACGACCGCCGGCGTCTACATCCTGGTGGACCTCCTCTCCATCAACCCCACCTACGCCCCCCTGATCGCCGCCGCCTCCGCGATCCCGATCACCTTCCTCCTCTCCCGGACGATCATGCTGGGACCCGACACCACCCGAACACGTGAGTCGTTGACCGAAACAGTCGCTTCCAAGTAGTGGCCCGGGCCACGGCGACTGCCTAACATCGATCACCGCACGGTCGTCCCACTGACGCACGACCCACGCCGGGAGGCTCCTTTGCACCGCCGCACCGCGCTCTCCGTCTCCGCCGTCGCCCTGCTCGCCGCGGCCCCCCTGCTCACCGCCTGCGGCAGTGACGCCCATCCCGGGGCGGCGGCCGTCGTGGGCGGGCAGCGGATCGAGGTGTCCAGCCTGCAGGCGCAGGTCGAGGACGTGCGGGCCGCCCAGCAGGCCTCGGGGCAGTCCGCGCAGCTGATCAAGGAGACCGGCGACCTCAGCCGGCGCAAGCTGAACGGCATGATCTTCGACCGGGTCGTCGACAAGGTCGCGGCCGACAACGGGGTCACCGCCAGCCGCGCGGAGATCCAGCAGACCCGCGCCGACTTCGCCCGGCAGAGCGGCGGGGAGCAGCAGATGGCGGCCACCCTGCTCCAGCAGCAGGGCGTCGCCCCCGACCAGATCGACGACGTCGCCCGGCGCGCGGTCCTCATGAACAAGATCGCCGACAAGCTGGGGGTCACCAACACCCCCGAGGGGCAGAAGAAGATCAGCGACGCCTTCGGGCAGGCCTCCAAGGCGCTCAAGATCGACGTCAACCCGCGCTTCGGCACCTGGGACGACCAGAAGATCCAGCTCGGCACCTACACCGCGCCCTGGGTGCGGCAGATCAGCAAGGCGCCCGAGCAGAGCCTGTGAGCGGCGGGCCGGGGTAGGTTCGAAGGGTGAACGCCCAGAACTCTGACCCCGGCCGCGTCGTCCTGCTCACCGCCAGCCATCGCGTCGCGCCCGGACTCCTGTCCTGGCCCGCCTGGCAGGCGCTGCGGGAGGCCGACCGGGTGCTGTGCCCCGACGCCGGCCACCCCCAGCTGCCCTATCTGCGCGAGGCCGGCGTGGCCGTCGAGCTCCTGCGGCCCTCCGCCCAGGAGCTGGTCGAGGCGTGCGCCGGCGGCCGGACCGTGCTGGTGCTGCCCTCGGGCGAGGGCGACGCGGCGCTGACCGACGGCCTCGCCCGGCTCGCCGGGTCCGGGCGCGTCGCCATGCCCGACCTGGAACTGCTGCCCGGCTCGTACGACCTCCCCGGGGCCCGGCTCCTCGACCTGGTCCAGGTCATGGACCGGATCCGGCGCGAGTGTCCCTGGTCCTCGCGGCAGACGCACGAGGGGCTCGCCAAGTACGGCATCGAGGAGGCGTACGAGCTCGTCGAGGCCATCGAGGACGGCGACCGGGAGTCGCTGCGCGAGGAGCTCGGCGACGTGCTGCTCCAGGTGGTCTTCCACGCCCGGATCGCGGAGGAGGACGCCGAGGAGCCGTTCTCCGTCGACGACGTGGCCGGGACGATCGTCGAGAAGCTGATCCACCGCCATCCCCATGTCTTCGGCGACGCGACCGCCGAGACGCCGGAGGAGGTCAAGGAGCACTGGCTGCGGACCAAGGCCGACGAGAAGCGGCGTGAGTCCGTCACCGACGGGGTCCCGCTCGGGCAGCCCGGGCTCGCGCTCGCCGCGAAGCTGGCGGGCCGGGTCCGCACGGCCGGGCTCGACGTGGCCCCGCCCACGGGCGACGGCATCGGGTACGAACTGCTCGCTCTCGCCGTACGGGCGGAGGCCGCCGGGGTCGACCCGGAAGCGGCACTGCGGGCGGCGGGCCGGCTCTACCGGGACGCGATCCGCGAGGCGGAGGGCGTCGGCGGGGGCGGCGGTACGGAGTAGGGGTCGGTACGGAGTAGGCGTCAGCCCTCGTGCGGCGGCGGCAGTCGGCGGGGCGGCGGTACGGAGTCGCGGTCAGCCCCCGTGCGGCGGAGGGCGTCGGCGGGGGCGGCGGTACGGAGTAGGCGGCAGCCCTCGTGCGGCGTCGGCGAAGGCCGGGTGAGGGGGGCGGGGTACCGAGTACCGCTCAAGCCTCCCGCGGCGCTCGCGCCTCCGGGTTGTGCCAGCGCAGCGGTGGCGGTTCCAGCAGCCACTCCGCGTGGGTGTTCGGGCGGGTGGTGAAGCGGCCCGCGGCCGGGAGTGTGTCGTGGAAGACGCGGGCCGGGTCGGTGCCCAGCTCCTCCAGTTCCTCGGCGACCTCGGTCAGGAAGCCGGGCGGGCCCGCGAGGTAGACGTCGTGGGCGGGCCAGTGGACGGCTGCCCGGAGGGCCTGGACCAGGCGTTCGGTGGCCTGGTCGCGGGGGCGGCGGGGCGCGGCGGTGATGTACGTGACGTGCAGGCCGGGTATGAGCTCGCGGAAGCGCTCCGCGTCCGGTCTCCCGTACAGGTACTCCTTGGCGCGGGCGACGACGAACAGGCGGCCCTCCAGCTCGGGTTCGTCCTCGGCGGCCTCCTCCAGGAGGGCCCTTACGGGTGCCCAGCCGGTGCCGGCGGCTATGTAGGTGCGGGGCTTGCCGGGCGGGGTGCGGGCGGTGAGCGC
The DNA here is from genome assembly GCF_040303965.1 of Streptomyces sp. NPDC094032. Classification (NCBI taxonomy): domain Bacteria; kingdom Bacillati; phylum Actinomycetota; class Actinomycetes; order Kitasatosporales; family Streptomycetaceae; genus Streptomyces; species Streptomyces sp. NPDC094032. Next base: position 142,467 of record NZ_JBEOUE010000014.1, read on the forward strand.
GCCGCCGGGGGTGCTGAGCCGCAGTGTCTCGCCGACCCGGAGGTCCTCGGTGAGCGCGGTGCTCATCAGGCCGTTGGCGACCCGGCTGACGTGGAGTTCGAGGGTGCCGTCGGGGCGGGGCGCGTTGGCGAAGGAGTAGGTGCGCCAGACGCGGGGGATGTGCAGGGTGCTGACGCTGGCGTACTGGCCGGGCAGGTACGGGTAGGGGCGGCGGGGCCGCAGGGTCAGCAGCGTCAGGTCGTCGCCGTAGCGGTCGTGGCCGACGACGTCGGCGTCCCACCAGGCCGGCTGCCCCTCCTTCTCGGAGGACTCGGCACCGGCCGTCATCAGCTCGGCGACCCGCCCGTACGCCTCGGTCCACGCCTTCTCCGCCTCGATCGTCCAGGCGGGTCCGGCGGCGTGCGCGAAGGCGGCGAGCAGGCTGGTGCCGACGGCGGAGTAGAGCGCGGGGGTGGCCAGGAACTTGCGGTGGTCGCGGCCCAGTTCCCGCAGATAGTGGGCGAGCCGCGGCTCCTCCAGGTGGGTCACCACGTGGGTGAGGGCGGCGAAGAGGCGGTCGCGCTGGGGGCCCAGGTCCTGCGGAAACAGCTCGCGCACGCCCGGGTTGTTCCAGAAGAGGTGCGAGTAGAAGAAGGTGACGGCGTGTTCCGCCCGTCTCTCGACGACCGCGAACGTACTTCGTAGCAACTGGGCATCCACGGGGTGAATCTAGGCCACGGGGCGTCACGTGAGGATCACAACCTCGGGGCCGGGGGCGGAATCCCTGCTTCCCGGACCGCGCCGCGCCTAGGTTCTCGATCATGAACCTATTCCGTAATGGACATGGCAAACGAGAGGCCCGACGACATAGCGGCGGGCGTCGCCCGGGGGCCTGGCCGGTCTCCCTCGCCGCTCTCGCCGTCCTGCTCCCGGCGGTGCCCGCGCTCGGCCTCGCCGCCGCCCCGCCCGCCGCCGCGAGCGGCACCCGCATATCCACCGACGGCGCCCTCGGCACCCAGCAGGTCCTCTTCCGCTCCGGGACCGCCGGATACGGCTGCTTCCGCATCCCGACCCTGGTCAAGACGGCCCGGGGCACCCTGCTCGCCTTCGCCGAGGGCCGTACCTCCCCCTCGTGCGCGGACCGCGGCCCCATCGACATCGTGATGCGCCGCTCCACCAACGACGGGCGCACCTGGTCCCCGGTCCGGGTCGTCCTGTCCGGCGGCGAGAGCGACCCGGACGCGCCGCACGTGCGCGGCAACCCCTCGCCGGTGGCCGAGAAGGACGGCGCCGTCTTCCTGCTCTCCAACTCCGAGACCGCGACCCCGGTCAGCACCCGTATGTCGTGGGTGCAGCGGAGTGACGACGACGGTCTCAGTTTCGGCGCCCCGCGGGCGATCCCGCGCCTGACCACGAGCGGCAAGAAGTGGTTCGGCACCGGCCCCTCGCACGGCGTCCAGCTCCAGGAGGGCCCGCACGCCGGGCGTCTGGTCGTCGGCGCCTACGAGACCGCGAGCGACACCGCCGGGGCCGAGGACCAGCGGGCCGGCGTCCTCTACAGCGACGACAAGGGCGCGACCTGGACCGCGAGCGTCACCGAGAACTCCTTCCTGCGCGCCAGGGACCTGCCCGCCCTGCCGCCCGGCACCACCGCCGACACCCCCGTCGCCAAGCCCGGCGAGCCGGTGGTGGCCGAGCTGCCCGGCGGCCAGCTCTACGTCAGCGCCCGCAGCCCCTACGACGTACGGGTCAGCGCGACCGACGCCACCCAGGTGGAGGGGCACCGCACCCACTCCGTCGGCGTCGACGACCCCGACGGCGCCCTCAGGGTGCCGAGGTTCAAGCTGACGAACGGCTTCAAGGCGCCGGACGTGCAGGCGGGGATCCTGGCCCCCCGCCAGACCTACCGCAGCCGCCCCGGCGACCTGCTCCTCATGTCGACGCCCTCGCACATGACACTGCGCCAGGGCATGCGGATCCGGTACTCCGACGACCGCGGCGAGACCTGGCGGGACGCCCCCGGCGGGCAGGTCGCCAAGGTGCTCGGGGACCGGGCCGGCTACTCCGACCTGGCCGAGCTGTCCGCCGGCGAGATCGGCATGGTCCACGAGGGTGGCCAGTCCTTCTCCGCCGAGCACATCTACTTCACCCGCTTCGCGATGGCCGAGCTCGGCATCCCCGGCACCTTCGCCGCCCAGGGCTCCGCGCTGCCGCAGACCTCCCCGGCGGCCGGCCGCACCAGCCCCGACACGACCGCCGAGGCCGCCGACGCCTCCCTCGGCAGCGGCGCCACGCTCGCCCCCGGCGCCCAGTTCGGCGCCCGGAGCTTCGGCCAGGGCCTCAAGCTGGACGGCGGCACCGCGGGCTCCGCCGACCTGCCGTACGCGCCCGCGCTCGACCCGGGCGCCGGAGACGTCACGTACTCCCTCTTCTTCCGGTACGACGCCATCGACACCACCCCGCAGCAGACCCTGATGTGGGCGTACGGGGTCGGCGACCCCCGGCCGCAGGTGTGGGTCCGGGTGCAGCCGAAGGACAACCAGGTCATGGCCCGGGTCGAGGGCGACAGCGGGCAGCATGTGACGCTGACCCTCAAGGCGCCCGCGCACCCGACCGCCAAGGCCTTCGGCGACGGCGCCTGGCACCATCTGGTCCTCACCCGCCAGGGCGCCGCCGTCACCCTCCGGGTCGACGACCTCTCCGCCCAGGACACCCGCACCGACGTCGGACGGCTCGCCCCGGCGCGTACCGCCGACCCGGCCGGCATCCGGCTCGGCGACAAGCCCGGCACCGACCCCAACGACGGCTTCACCGGCACCCTCGACGAGTTCCGGATGTACGGCACGGTCCTGACCGACCAGGAGCGGGACGCCCTGCGCGGGACGCGGCCCGAGGACGTGGCCCCGGCCGCGCTGCGCGCCCACCTCCCCTTCGAGGTGATCGACACCGCCGACCCCGTGCCCCTGGTGACCACCCGGATCCAGGACGACGTCTCAGGACACTGCGCCGACGGCACCGTGCTCGGCACCACCAGCACCGAGGCCGCCGTCGTCAAGGGCCGCATCGGCGGCGGCGCCCTCGCCGTCGGCCCGAACCTCCCCGGCGTGGAGGTGCCCTACGTCCCCGCCGTCGACAACGGCACCGGCGAGTTCACCTTCGCCCTCTGGTTCCGCTACGACTCCACGGCGAACCCGCAGGACGCGGCGCTGCTCTGGGCGTACGGATCGACCTCGGGCAAGCCCTCGCTGTGGGTGCGGGCCAAGCCCTCCGCCGACCGGCTGACCGCCCGCCTGGAGACCGCCGGGGCCTCCATCCCGCTCGACGTGATCGACACCAAGGCCGACCGGGCCGCGTTCGGCGACAACGCCTGGCACCTGCTGACCCTGACCCGCAGGAAGAAGACGGCCGGGGACGCCGAGGCGACCACCGTCAGCCTGCGCGTCGACAACGGCACCCCCACCACCGCCGAGGGCCTGACCGGCTCCTTCACGGACGGCATCGCCGCCCCCGAGGGCTTCCGCGTCGGCTCCAAGTCCACCGGCACCGACGTCCTCACCGGCGAGCTCGACGACTTCCGCTACTACAAGCGGGCCCTGACGGCGGCCGAGGAGACCGGCCTGTACGCCACGGCCGTCGGCGGATCGAGCGCCCCGCGCGACCCGTACGTCTGGTGGACCATGGAGGGCGGTAACACCGAGCAGCACCTGGTCGCCCGGCCCGCCGACGACCCGGCCGCCCGCGCCACCCCCGACGCCTCCCGCCACTGCGGCCACGGCATCGTCCGCCCCGGCGCCACCGTCACCGACACCGGCGCCAGGTTCGGCCGGAGCCTCGACCTCGACGGGAAGACGGGCGCCGTCGAGCTCCCGTACGGGGAGGACCGGGCGCTCGGCTCGGGCGACTTCACCCTGGCGACCTGGGTGCGCTTCCGGCAGGCCGACAACACCAGCCCGGTGCTCGTCTGGGCGTACGGCGTCGGCACCTCGGAACGCCAGCTGTGGATCCGCGCGCTGTCCCCGGAGAACAAGGTCGTCGCCCACGTCCAGACCGACCGGGGCATCACCGCCCTGGAGGCCGCGGCCCCGGCCGGGACCGTCTTCGGCGACGGCGCCTGGCGGCATGTCGTGCTGCGCCGCCAGGGTGGGACGCTGACCCTGTCGGTCGGCGACGGGACCGCCCTCCAGGCGGTCGCGACCGGCACCGTCTCCGGCGCCCTGACCGTGGAGGACGGCTTCGACGTACGCGGCTTCCGGCTCGGGGCGCGCCCCGACAGCGCGGGCGCGGACAAGGACCGGCTGACGGGCTCGCTGGACGAGTTCACGCTGGTACGGCGCGCCCTGTCGGACGCGGAGATCACCACGGTGACCGGGCCGCTCCCGGTCGACAGCGCCACCGTCGTCCGGCTGGCCTTCGACCAGCTGACGGCGAAGGGGGTGTACGCCCGGCTGTAAAGAGGGGTACGCCCGGCTGTGACGGGCGCCCCGGCGGCGGCGGGTTAGTGTCGGGACCATGTCCGACCAGCCCGCCGCCGCCTCCGTTCCACCGCCCGCCCCCGAGCTCTTCACCTGGGAGTTCGCCACCGATCCCTACCCCGCGTACGCCTGGCTGCGCGAGCACGCGCCGGTGCACCGGGCGAAGCTGCCCAGCGGGGTGGAGGCCTGGCTGGTGACCCGGTACGCGGACGCCCGGCAGGCGCTCGCCGACCAGCGTCTGTCGAAGAACCCGGCGCACCACGACGAGCCGGCGCACGCCAAGGGCAAGACGGGCATCCCCGGCGAGCGCAAGGCCGAGCTGACCACCCACCTGCTCAACATCGACCCGCCGGACCACACCCGGCTGCGGCGGCTGGTGTCGAAGGCGTTCACACCGCGCCGGGTCGCGGAGTTCGCGCCCCGGGTGCAGGAGCTGACCGACCGGCTCATCGACGACTTCGTGGAGAAGGGGAGCGCGGACCTCATCCACGAGTTCGCCTTCCCCCTCCCCATCTACGCGATCTGCGACCTGCTGGGCGTGCCCGCCGAGGACCAGGACGACTTCCGGGACTGGGCCGGGATGATGATCCGGCACGGCGGCGGGCCGCGCGGCGGGGTGGCGCGCTCGGTGAAGAAGATGCGCGGCTATCTGCTGGAACTCATCCACAAGAAGCGCGAGGCCCCGGGCGACGACCTGATCTCCGGGCTCATCAAGGCCTCCGACCACGGCGAGCACCTCACCGAGAACGAGGCCGCCGCGATGGCCTTCATCCTTCTCTTCGCGGGCTTCGAGACCACGGTGAACCTGATCGGCAACGGCGTGTACGCGCTGCTGCGCAACCCGGAGCAGCGGGCCAGGCTCCAGGAGTCGATCGCGGCGGGGGAGACCGGGCTGCTTGAGACGGGCGTCGAGGAGCTGCTGCGGTACGACGGGCCGGTGGAGCTCGCGACCTGGCGGTACGCCACCGAGGCGGTGACGATCGGCGGCCAGGAGATCCCGGCCGGCGACCCGGTCCTGGTGGTGCTGGCCGCCGCGGACCGCGACCCCGCGCGGTTCGACGAGCCGGACACCCTGGATCTGGCGCGCCGCGACAACCAGCATCTCGGGTACGGGCACGGCATCCACTACTGCCTGGGGGCCCCGCTGGCGCGCCTTGAGGGACAGACGGCGCTGGCGACGCTCCTGACTCGCCTGCCGGACCTGCGACTTGGGGCCGATCCCGAGGAACTGCGGTGGCGCGGTGGGCTGATCATGCGTGGCCTGCGCACGCTTCCGGTGGAGTTCAGCGCTTCCCACAAAGGTCCAACCAGCTGACGGACCGTCAAGACTGTGATCTTCGCGTGATCTCCGCTGCATCGACTTGTGACTCACGTTCGAATGCCGCTACGTTCACCCGCAGTCTCAGCAGTCACGCGAAAGGCAGTCCGTATGCGCTCCGGGAACGGACGACACCGCAGACCCCGCCAGGCCCCCGCGCTCGTCGTCGCGGCGGGCGTCACCGGCTCGGCCATGGCCCTGCCGCTGCTCGCCACCGGCTCCGCCTCCGCGGCGGACGCCCCGACCTGGGACCGGGTCGCCGAGTGCGAGTCGGGAGGCGCGTGGAGCGCCAACTTCGGCAACGGGCTCTACGGCGGTCTCCAGTTCACCCAGGAGAGCTGGGAGCGCCACGGCGGCCTCGCGTACGCGCCGAGCGCGGACCTCGCCAGCCGGGCGCAGCAGATCGCCATCGCCGACAAGGCGCTCGCCGCGGGTGACACCCAGTGGGCCACCTGCGCGCCGATCGCGGGCCTGAAGAACGACGGCAGGAAGCCCGCCGTCGCGCCCGGCGCCGCCGTCAAGCCCAAGGCGTCCACCGGTCCGGTCGCCGAGTCCAACCGGACCGACGGCACCCCGGCCGGCTCCGGGGCGAGCACGACGACCCCGGCCACCCCCGCGACCCCGTCGGGCGGCGCCACGACCGCGCCCGCGACCCCGGCCACCCCCGGCGGCTCCGCGACGCCCGGCACGCCGACGACGCCGGGTACGCCGGACGCGTCCGGTACGCCGAGCGCTCCCGGTACCCCGGGTACCCCGGGTACCCCCGCTACTCCCGGTACGACGGATCCGGCCACCCCCGGCTCCGGCAAGCACCGTGGTGACGCCGCGCCAGAGCAGCCGGGCAATTCGGACGCCACGCCCGAATCCGGACGTCACGCCGCACCGGCTGACGGGTCGGCGGATGGCGTGACCGGCGGTAACGCGACGGCCGAAGGCACGGTCATCGGGCAGAAGTCGGACAACTCGGGCAAGGCTGGCGAATACACCGTCAAGCCGGGTGACAGTCTGTCGGACATTGCGCAGGAGAACGCGCTGCCCGGCGGCTGGACCGCCCTCTATGACGCCAACAAGAAGACGGTCGGCGTCGACCCGGACCTCATCCTCCCTGGTCAGAGCCTTGAGTTGACGCCTGCGCCCGCCCCGGCGGCGGAGTAGTTCGTAGCTGAATGTCCGTTATGAGTAAGTGAGACATGGGTCTCTCTTGCCGAACTGGCGTGTCACGTCCGCAAAGTTTGCTCGCGTCGCCCCTCACCTGCGTAAACACCCCTCCCCGGGGAGCAAGTAGGGGCGATTTTTCCGGGTTGATGGTCTTTGAACTTCCGCCGGGTCTATGTCTACGGTCGTGACCGCTCGCCACCGCGGGCCCCGTCGACCGGTAACGCCGAATCCTGCCGCCGACCGATGGGAACAGTCGTCGCGTCAGCGCCGAAGGCAGGAGCGGGGGACCCAAGGTAAGTGCCGGCCCCGGCCGTTGAGACAGACGGCCGACGATCGGCTTGGGGTGAAGCCGCGTGCAAGGACACGCGGCCGGGCAACTCACTACGCCCGAACCCGACAGCTCACCTCGTAGGCGTCGGTGAGGAGAATTCCCATGCTGTTTTCCGGCAACAAGGGCAAACACCGTCGTCCCTCCAAGGCCACCCGAGCCATCACGCTCGCCGGTGTCGCCGGTGTCGCCGTCGCCGCCCCGCTGATGACCGCGGGCACCGCCTCGGCCGCCACCGCCTCCGAGTGGGACGCCGTCGCCGCGTGCGAGTCCGGCGGCAACTGGTCCATCAACACCGGCAACGGTTACTACGGCGGCCTGCAGTTCTCGGCCTCCACCTGGGCCGCGTACGGCGGCACCGCCTACGCCCCGACCGCCAACCAGGCGTCGAAGTCCCAGCAGATCGCCATCGCCGAGAAGGTCCTGGCCGGCCAGGGCAAGGGCGCGTGGCCGAGCTGTGGCGTGGGTCTCTCCAGCGCCACCTACAACGGCGGCTCCGCCTCGTCGAGCCCCTCCAGCTCGTCCTCTTCCTCGTCCTCCAGCTCCTCCTCGTCGAAGCGCTCCACCGAGCAGCCGACGACCCGCAGCGAGCAGCGCCAGGCGCCGAAGGCCACGCAGAAGAAGACCGTCTCCAAGAAGACCGTCACCACCCCCACCGGCCAGAAGGTCAAGAAGGGTGACGGCGAGTACAAGGTCGTCGCCGGCGACACCCTCAGCAAGATCGCCCAGGCGCACGGCGTCAAGGGCGGCTGGGCCAAGCTCTTCGAGCTCAACAAGGACGTCGTCACCAACGCCGACCTGATCTACCCGGGCCAGCAGCTCCACCTCAAGTGAGCTTGACGACCCTCCCGCGGTGACCACCCCGGCCCGGAGCGCCCTTCCCCCGTGCGCTCCGGGCCGGGGTTTCCCCGTTCGGGCCCTTACCCATCGGTAGTAAGGGGTCTTTCGTCCTCAGATGCATGCCCTTGGGTCCTTTTTCGTCCCAGGGGGCGGGCGTCCGGCTGGCCGGAGCCCCGGAGCCGGTTAGGCTCTTGTCGCAAGGCGAAACGAGACCTTGCCGCATGCGTCACAACCAGCGTCACATCCCAGAAGGAGATGCTCGTGCCGTCCATCGACGTCGTCGTAGCCCGGGAAATCCTGGACTCCCGAGGCAACCCCACGGTCGAGGTCGAGGTCGGCCTCGACGACGGCAGCACCGGCCGTGCTGCCGTGCCGTCCGGTGCCTCCACCGGTGCGTTCGAGGCCCTTGAGCTCCGCGACGGTGACCCCAACCGTTACCAGGGCAAGGGTGTCGAGAAGGCCGTCCTCGCGGTCATCGAGCAGATCGGCCCGGAGCTCGTCGGCTACGACGCCACCGAGCAGCGCCTGATCGACCAGGCCATGTTCGACCTGGACGCGACCCCGGACAAGTCCTCGCTCGGCGCCAACGCCATCCTCGGTGTCTCCCTCGCCGTCGCGCACGCCGCCTCCGAGGCGTCCGACCTGCCGCTCTTCCGCTACCTCGGCGGCCCGAACGCGCACCTGCTGCCCGTTCCGATGATGAACATCCTGAACGGCGGCTCGCACGCCGACTCCAACGTGGACATCCAGGAGTTCATGATCGCGCCGATCGGCGCGGAGTCCTTCTCCGAGGCGCTGCGCTGGGGCACCGAGGTCTACCACACCCTCAAGTCCGTCCTGAAGACCAAGGGCCTGTCCACCGGCCTCGGTGACGAGGGCGGCTTCGCCCCGAACCTGGACTCCAACCGCGCCGCGCTCGACCTCATCGTCGAGGCCATCAAGCAGGCCGGCTACGTCCCGGGCAAGGACATCGCGCTCGCGCTCGACTGCGCCGCCTCCGAGTTCTACAAGGACGGCAAGTACGAGTTCGAGGGCAAGTCCCGCTCGGCCGCCGAGATGACCGAGTACTACGAGGAGCTCGTCGCCGCGTACCCGCTGGTCTCCATCGAGGACCCGCTGTTCGAGGACGACTGGGCCGGCTGGAAGGTCATCACCGACAAGCTGGGCGCCAAGGTGCAGCTGGTCGGCGACGACCTGTTCGTCACCAACCCCGAGCGCCTCGCCCGCGGCATCGAGGAGGGCTCCGCGAACGCCCTCCTGGTCAAGGTCAACCAGATCGGCTCGCTGACCGAGACCCTGGACGCCGTCGAGCTGGCCCAGCGCAGCGGCTTCAAGTGCATGATGTCGCACCGCTCCGGCGAGACCGAGGACGTCACCATCGCCGACCTGGCCGTCGCCACCAACTGCGGCCAGATCAAGACCGGCGCCCCGGCCCGCTCCGAGCGCGTCGCCAAGTACAACCAGCTGCTGCGCATCGAGGAGATCCTCGACGACGCCGCGGTCTACGCCGGCCGCAGCGCCTTCCCGCGCTTCAAGGGCTGACACCCGCACTGATCCGCACGTCCCCGCACCCGGTCCCGTACCGTGTGCGGGGACGTGCGTGTGAAGAGGGTCGGCAGCAAAAGGGGAGGCGTACGACATGGCCGTGAAGGACCGGGACCGGTTCTCGACCGCGACCCGGATCAGGCTGCTCGGCGAGCAGACCGCCGCCCGTGTCTACCGCTCCCAGACCCGCCGTCAGGCCCGCCGCTCCCGGCTCACCGGCCGCGCGGCCTTCCTCGCCCTCGTCGTCTGCTCGCTCGTGGTGGCGCTCGCCTACCCGATGCGGCAGTACGTCTCCCAGCAGGGCGAGATCGCCGACCAGCAGCGCAAGTCGGCCGAGGCCGCCCAGCGGGTCGAGCAGCTGAAGGACGAGAAGGCCCGCCTCCAGGACCCCGCCTATGTGCGCCGGCTTGCCCGCGAGCACCTGCACTACCTGATGCCCGGCGAGACCGGCTTCACCGTGAACGACCCGGACGCGGAGCACCGGCCCCGCACCGACCAGGGCGCGACGGACCGCCCCTGGTACGACAACCTGTGGGACGGCGTGGACAGCGCCGACCGCCACTGACCAACCCCAGGATCCACCATGGAAACGCCTCCTCCGCAGACCGAACGCACCGAGCCGACCGACGCGGACATCGCGGCGTTCGAGGCACAGCTCGGCCGCCCGCCCCGTGGCCTGCGTGCCATCGCGCACCGCTGCCCGTGCGGCAACCCGGACGTCGTCGAGACCGCGCCCCGGCTCCCCGACGGCACGCCGTTCCCGACCACGTACTACCTGACCTGCCCCCGGGCGGCCTCGGCCATCGGCACCCTGGAGGCCAACGGGGTCATGAAGGAGATGCAGGCCCGGCTCGCCACCGACCCGGAGCTCGCCGCCGCCTACCGGGCCGCGCACGAGGACTACATTGCGCGCCGCGACGCCATCGAGGTCCTGGAGGGCTTCCCGAGCGCCGGCGGCATGCCGGACCGGGTCAAGTGCCTGCACGTCCTCGTCGGGCACTCGCTGGCCGCCGGCCCGGGCGTGAACCCGTTCGGCGACGAGGCCCTCGCGATGCTGCCCGAGTGGTGGGCGAAGGGGCCGTGCGTGTCGCCGTGCGGTGACGAGAAGGGGTCCGCCGAGTGACCCGGGTCGCCGGAATCGACTGCGGCACCAACTCCATCCGCCTCCTCGTCGCCGACGTGCACCCGGAGACGGGCGAGCTGATCGAGCTCGACCGCCGGATGACGATCGTCCGGCTCGGCCAGGGCGTCGACCGGACCGGCCGGCTCGCGCCCGAGGCGCTGGAGCGCACCTTCGCCGCCTGCCGCGCGTACGCGGCCGTCATCGAGGAGTACGGGGTCGGGGCCGACCGGCTGCGCTTCGTCGCCACCTCCGCCTCCCGCGACGCCGAGAACCGCGCCGACTTCGTGAACGGGGTCGTCGGGATCCTGGGCGTCGAGCCCGAGGTCATCACCGGCGACCAGGAGGCCGAGTTCTCCTTCACCGGCGCCACCGGCGAGCTGCACGGCGACGACCGGCGGCTCGTGGTGGACATCGGCGGCGGCTCGACCGAGTTCGTCGTCGGCAACCGGCACGTCGAGGCCGCCCGCTCGGTCGACATCGGCTGCGTACGCCTGACCGAACGGCATGTGCGGCACGACCCGCCGGCCGCCGAGGAGATCGCCGCGATCCGCGCCGACGTGCGGGCCGCGCTCGACCTGGCCGCCGAGGCCGTGCCGATCGGCGAGGCCGAGACGCTGGTGGGCCTGGCCGGCTCGGTGACCACGGTCGCCGCCATCGCGCTCGGGCTCCAGGAGTACGACTCCACGAAGATCCACCACGCCCGGATCTCCCGTGGCCAGGTCGACGAGGTGGTGGCCCGGCTGCTCTCCTCCACCCACGACGAGCGGGCCGCGATCCCGGTGATCCACCCCGGCCGGGTCGACGTGATCATCGCGGGTGCGCTGGTCCTCGCCGAGATCATGGAGCGTGTCGGCGCCGCCGAGGTGGTCGTCAGCGAGCACGACATCCTCGATGGGATCGCGCTATCCGTCGCATAGCGGGTGCCTATGAGGCCTGACAGGGCCCCCTGGAGGACGTCCCGTCGGAAAAGTTCGTGAAGTTCTTCACAAGAGAAAGGGCCCTGATGGCGCCCGAGGAGGGCCTTTGGTCCCTTCGAGGGGGTTCTCAGGGCCCTTTCGTAGGTCCGGGGGCCACTTCGCTCGATGTTTCCTTCGTGTGAACGCACCCCATGGTTCTGCGTTGCGTAAGGCTCTCCGGGCCAGTTCACAGGGGGTGAACAACGTCCACGGGCACCCCCTGGTTCCTTTGCAGGACCATGACCTGGGTCACGTGGGCGGCGGAGTGTAGCAGAGGACCCCGACAACCTTGTGAAGGGGCGCACGAGCAACCCCCCAGGCAGGGGTGGATACTCGGATGCATGAGCACCACGGAGCGTCCCAGGATCCTCGTAGTAGGCGGCGGGTACGTAGGCCTGTACGCAGCTCGGCGCATCCTCAAGAAGATGCGCTACGCGGAGGCGACCGTCACGGTCGTCGACCCGCGGTCGTACATGACCTACCAGCCCTTCCTCCCCGAAGCCGCCGCCGGCAGCATCTCGCCGCGCCACGTCGTCGTCCCGCTGCGACGCGTCGTGCGCGGAGCCGAGGTGCTCACCGGCCGGGTCACCACCATCGACCAGGACCGCAAGGTCGCCACGATCTCGCCGCTCGTCGGCGAGGCGTACGAGCTGCCGTTCGACTACCTGGTCATCGCGATGGGCGCCGTCTCCCGTACCTTCCCGATCCCCGGCCTCGCCGAGCAGGGCATCGGCATGAAGGGCATCGAGGAGGCCATCGGCCTGCGCAACCACGTCCTCGAGCAGCTCGACAAGGCCGACTCGACGACCGACGAGGAGGTCCGCCGCAAGGCGCTGACCTTCGTCTTCGTGGGCGGCGGCTTCGCCGGCGCGGAGACCATCGGCGAGGTCGAGGACATGGCCCGCGACGCGGCGAAGTACTACCAGAACGTGAAGCGCGAGGACATGCGCTTCATCCTGGTCGACGCCGCCGACAAGATCCTTCCCGAGGTCGGCCCGAAGCTGGGCCAGTACGGCAAGGAGCACCTTGAAGGCCGCGGCATCGAGATCTACCTCCAGACCTCGATGGACTCCTGCGTCGACGGCCACGTCGTGCTGAAGAACGGCCTTGAGGTCGACTCCAACACGATCGTGTGGACCGCCGGTGTGAAGCCGAACCCGGCGCTCGCCCGCTTCGGTCTGCCGCTCGGCCCCCGCGGCCACGTGGACTGCAACGAGAAGCTCCAGGTCAACGGCCTCGACTACGTGTGGGCCGCGGGCGACAACGCCCAGGTCCCGGACCTGGCCGCGATGAAGGCCGGCGTCCCGGCCGAGCGCGCCTGGTGCCCGCCGAACGCCCAGCACGCGCTGCGTCAGGCCAAGGTCCTCGGCGACAACGTGGTGTCGGGGATGCGTGGCTTCCCGCAGAAGGAGTACGCGCATGCCAACAAGGGCGCCGTCGCGGGTCTCGGCCTGCACAAGGGCGTCGCCATGATCGTCATGGGCAAGATGAAGATCAAGGTCAAGGGCCGTCTCGCCTGGTACATGCACCGTGGCTACCACGGCATGGCGATGCCGACCTGGAACCGCAAGATCCGCGTCTTCGCCGACTGGACCCTCGCGATGTTCCTGAAGCGCGAGGTCGTCTCCCTGGGTGCCATGGAGACCCCGCGCGAGGAGTTCTACGAGGCGGCCAAGCCCGCCCCGGCGCCGGCCGCCCCGGTGCAGGAGAAGGCCAAGGCCTCGTAACTCCGGCAGGACTCAGCAAGACCCAGCAAGACCCGAAAAGGGCCGTCCGCCATCCGTGGTGCGGACGGCCCTTTCGCGTGTTTTTCCGGACGCGTTGCCTTCGAACGGGAGTGGAACGGCCACCGACGGTGTTCCCTTGGTGACAAGCATTTCTGGGGCACGAGATCACGGAGGTGTTTCATCATGGCCGACGCCGCGTCGCGGCTGACCGCCCTCGCCGAGGACGTGCTGGGAGCCCCGCTCCCCGTACGGATCCAGGCCTGGGACGGCAGCCAGTCCGGTCCCGCGGACGGCCCCGTACTGATCATCCGCGACCGCCGTGCCCTGCGCCGGCTGCTGTGGAAGCCGGGGGAGCTCGGGCTCGCCCGGGCATGGGTGGCGGGGGAGATCGACGTCGAGGGGGACCTCTACACGGTCCTCGACCGGCTCGCCGGATTCCTGTGGGAGCGGGGCGAGGAGTCGCGCGGGCTCCTGGAGACCGCGCGCGACCCGAAGGTGCGGGCCGCCGCCGCGACCCTGCTGAAGCTGGCCGGCCCCTTCCCGCCGCCGAAGCCGCCCGTGGAGGAGATGCGCGGCCGCAGCGGCGTGCGGCACACCCGCCGCCGGGACAAGCAGGCGATCAGTCACCACTACGACGTGGGCAACGAGTTCTACGGGATAGTGCTGGGCCCGTCGATGGTCTACTCGTGCGCGTACTGGACCGAGCAGGGCTCCCTTGAGGACGCCCAGCGGGACAAGCTGGACCTGATCGCGCGCAAGCTGGGCCTGAAGGAGGGCGACCGGCTGCTCGACGTCGGCTGCGGCTGGGGCTCGATGGCGATCCACGCGGCCCGCGAGTACGGCGCCCGGGTCGTCGGCGTGACCCTCTCCCGCGAGCAGGCCGCGTTCGCGCGCAAGCGGATCGCGGAGGAGGGCCTGACCGACCGGATCGAGATCCGGGTGCAGGACTACCGGGACGTGGCGGACGGCCCGTTCGACGCGATCTCGTCGATCGGCATGGCCGAGCACGTGGGCACGGTGAAGTACCGGGAGTACGCGGACGCGCTGTACGCGCTCCTGAAGCCCGGCGGGCGGCTGCTGAACCACCAGATCTCGCGCCGCCCGGAGCCGGACGAGTCGGCCTACGAGGTGGACGAGTTCATCGACGCGTACGTCTTCCCGGACGGCGAACTGGCGCCGATGGGGCGCACCCTGACGACCCTTGAGGACGCGGGCTTCGAGGTGCGGGACGTGGAGGCCATCCGCGAGCACTACGCGCTGACGCTGCGCCGCTGGGTGGCGAACCTGGAGGCGGACTGGGACCGGGCGGTGCGGCTGACCTCGCCGGGGCGGGCGCGGATCTGGCGTCTGTACATGGCGGCCTGCGCGGTCTCCTTCGAGCGCAACCGCATCGGGGTGAACCAGTTCCTCGCGGTGCGCACGCCGGGCTCGGGCGTCTCGGGCGTGGCGCTGCGGCCGAGGGTGTGGAACGAGCCGGGGAGCGGGCCGGGTGGCTCCGAGGGGGCCCCGGAGGCCGAAGGGCGCTGATACGTTCGGACCTTCGGGATCCGGAAGGCGGGGTGCCGGTACGGACCGGCACCCCGTCCCTTTCCTGTCCGGATTGTCATGTATCTGTCGTCCTGTGCTCTTGGGGGAACCTTGCGCCGTCCCACCCGTCTGGCACTCGCCCTGGCCGTCGCAGCGGGTCTGCTCGCGGCCGCCCCGGCCCCGGCCGGCGCCGACACCGCCGCCGACACCGCCGCGGTCACCACCACCGCCACCTTCAACGACCCGTCCGGCGACGCCGCCGCCCAGGACCGGGTCCGTGACCACATCATCGGCCTGATCGGCGGCACCCCGGCGGGCGCCACCATCACCGCCGGGCTCTACACCTTCACCGACGACACCGTCACCGACGCCCTCGGCGCCGCCAAGGACCGCGGGGTGAACGTCCGGGTCGTCGTCGACAACACCTCCGCCACCATGACCGGCGGCGAGTACCCCCGGCTCGTCACCCGCCTCGGCACCGACCGCGCCCAGGGCTCCTGGGTCTTCGCCTGCCCGGCGGGACGCGGCTGCATCGGCACCCGGCAGCTGCCCGGCGACCCCGACGGCGCCATCAACCACAACAAGTTCTGGCTGTTCTCGAACACCGGCGGCGCGAACGACGTCGTCGTGCAGACCTCCGCCAACATGACCGGCGTCCAGCGCACCGACCTCTTCAACAACGCCGTCACCATCGTCGACACCGGCCTCTACGGCATCTACCAGGACTACTTCGCGGACCTGCTCGCCTACGGCACCTCCGCGACCGGGCTCAGCCACTACTACAAGACCCCGGCGAGCGGCGCGTACAAGGCGTACTTCTTCCCGCGCAAGGAGGCCGCCGGGACCACGTACGACAACGACGCCTCGACCGACACCGTCAAGCTGATCCTGGACAACGTCGGCTGCACCGGCGGCACCCAGATCCGGATGGCGGCCAACCTCTTCACCCGCAAGGAGGTCGCCACCAAGCTGGTCGCCCTCAAGAACGCGGGCTGCTCGGTGATCCTGGCCCACGACGGCGCCCCCGGCTCGATGGGCGCCACGGTCGAGTCGATCGTCTCGGGCAAGCTCACCCAGCGCGTCCAGTGCTACGAGGACCGGGGCACCGGCGTCGCCAAGGCGGGGCTGCACTCCAAGTACCTGCTGGTCGAAGGTACGTACGACGGCGTGGCCGGCCGGAAGCTGGTGTGGACCGGCAGCCACAACTACACGTACCCGGCGCTGCGGGCCAACGACGAGACGCTGCTGAAGATCGACAACCCGGCGCTCTACGACCAGTTCAAGGCCAACCACCAGTACCTGATGACGTACTGCGCGGGCAGCTGACCCGTCCGTACGCCGAAGGGCCGGACCCCCTGGGGGTCCGGCCCTTCGCGCACTACGGGACGGCTACTCCGCCTTGATCGCGGAGAGCATGTTCAGCTTCGCCGCGCTGCGGGCCGGCCACAGGGAGGCCAGCACGCCGACCAGTCCGGCGAGCAGTAGGAAGATCCCGATCCGGCCCCACGGCAGCACCAGCGCGTAGTCCGGCAGGCTGCTCTTCAGCGTCTCGCCGATCGCCCAGCCGAGGAACGAGCCGAGGCCGATGCCGACCACCGCGCCGAACAGCGAGATGACCACGGCCTCCAGGCGCACCATCCGCTTCACCCGGCGCCGGTCGAGACCGATCGCCCGCAGCATGCCGATCTCCTGCTGGCGCTCGAAGACCGACATGGCCAGGGTGTTGACGACGCCGAGCACCGCGATGATCAGGGCCATCGCGAGCAGGCCGTACATGATGTTCAGCATCATGTTGATGACGCCGCCGAAGGAGTCCTTGATGTCCTTCTGGTCCATGACGGTCATGGCCGGGTTGTCGCCCAGCGCCTTCATCAGGGACTTCTCGGCCGAGGCGGAGGCGCCGCCGTCCATCTTCACGAGGATCTGCGGGATGTACGGCTTGGGGTCGTGCGCGTTGAGGATCTTCGCGTCCAGGACCATCTGCGAGACGAACTCGCTGCCCTCGTAGACCGCGCCGACCGTCAGCGAGCCCTTCTTCTTGTCCGAGAACTCGACCGGCAGGGTCGTGCCGACCTTCCAGCCCTTCTTCTCGGCGGCCTTGTCCTCGACGGCGACCTTGCCCTGGGCGAGCGAGCCCAGCGAGCCGTCGACGACCTTCAGGTTGAGGAGCTTCTCGATGTCGCCCGGGGCGACACCGGAGACGGACTTGAAGTCGCCCTTCACCTGGACGTATCCGGCCTGCTGAGGCGAGACGGCCGCCAGGCCCGGGGTGGTGCGCACGGCGTCCAGCGCGGCCTGGTTGAGACCGTCGCCGCTCGCCATGGAGATCATGTAGTCGGCCTTGACCTGGTCGGTCGTCATCCGGTCCACGGCCGAGCCGACCGTGGCGCCGAGCACCGAGAGACCGGTGACCAGGGTGAGACCGATGGCGAGCGCGGAGGCCGTGGCGCCGGTGCGGCGCGGGTTGCGGACCGCGTTCTGGCCGGCCAGCGAACCGGCCACGCCGAAGGGCTTCAGGAGCGGACGGGCCAGCGCGATCACCGGGCGGGACAGCAGCGGGATCAGGACGATCACGCCGATGAGGGTGAGGAACGCGCCGCCCGCGATCAGCATCCGGCCGTTGTCGCCGCCCGAGCCGGCGCCGCCGATGATGGCGACCGCGCCCAGGGCGGTGACGATCGCGCCGATGGTGTTGCGCACGACCAGGGACTTGGTGGTGGCCACCGCGTGGACGCTGCTCATGGCGGCGACCGGCGGGATCTTCGCGGCGCGGCGGCCGGGCAGCCAGGCGGCCAGCATGGTGATCAGGATGCCGACGGCGAGCGCCGAGATCAGCGGGGTCGAGCCGATCACGAGGTCACCGGCGGGGACCTTCAGACCGAAGGCGGTCATCGCGGAGCGCAGGGCGGCGGCGAGCCCGATGCCGAGGCCGAAGCCGACCACGGAGGCGACCAGGCCGACCACACCGGCCTCCGCGAGCACGGAGCGGGTGATCTGCTTGCGCGAGGCGCCGACGGCGCGCATCAGCGCGAGTTCCTTCGTGCGCTGGGCGACCAGCATCGTGAAGGTGTTGGAGATCAGGAAGACGCCGACGAAGAGCGCGATGCCGGCGAAGGCGAGCAGCATCTGGTTGAGCGCGGAGAGGCCGGTCTCGATGTCCTTGGCCTGCTTGTCGGCGAGGGCCTGGCCGGTCTGGGCCTCGGCGGTGTCGCCGACGACCTTCTGCACCTCGGAGAGGATCTTCGCGGAGTCCGCGCCGGGCTTGCCGGCGACGCTGATCTCCAGGAAGTGGCCGGGCTTCAGGTACAGCTTCTGCGCGGTGGCGGTGTCGAAGACGACGAGGCTGCCGCCCGCGTTCACGGCGCCGTCCTCGGTCGTGAACACACCGGAGAGGGTGTACGTCTCGACCGGGCCGTTGGTGGCCACCCGGACCTGGTCGCCGACCTTGTAGCCGCCCTTGTCGGCGCTCTCCTTGTCGAGCGCGATCTGGTCGTCCTTGAGCGGGCCCTCGCCGCTGGTGAAGGCGTACGCCGGGTCCTTGCCGTTCTGGCCGGGGGCGAAGTTGGTGCCCTTGTTGGACCAGCCGACGCCGATCAGTTTGCCGTCCTTGTCCGGCACACCGGCGAAGCCGCTGACCCGACCGGTCGCCCCGGCGACACCGTCGAGCCCGGCGATCTTCTGCCGGGTCTGCTCGGAGAGACCCGGCGTGCTGTTCGGGTCCTGCTGGTTGGGGGCGGCCGTGACGGCGACGGCGACGTCGTCGTAGCTCTTGGCGGACTGGCCGCGGAAGGCGCTGGAGAGGGTGTCGGTGAAGACGAGGGTGCCGGAGACGAAGGCCACGCCGAGCATGACGGCGAGGACGGTCATCAGCAGCCTGGCCTTGTGCGCGAGCACATTGCGCAGGGCGGTACGGAACATGGGTGGGGTCCTGAACGGAAGCAGGGGCGGAGGGCGGGGTGCGGCGGGGCCGCGTCAGCTCGTGCGGCTGGTGCGGCGGGGCCGCGTCAGCTCGTGCGGCCCTTGGCGTCGAAGGCCTTCATGCGGTCGAGCACGCCGTCCGCCGTGGGGTGGAGCATCTCGTCGACGATCCGGCCGTCGGCGAGGAAGATCACGCGGTCCGCGTAGGAGGCGGCGACCGGGTCGTGGGTGACCATCACCACGGTCTGGCCGAGCTCGCGCACGGAGTTGCGCAGGAAGCCCAGCACCTCGGCGCCGGAGCGCGAGTCCAGGTTTCCGGTGGGCTCGTCACCGAAGATGATCTCGGGCTTGGAGGCCAGCGCGCGGGCCACGGCCACGCGCTGCTGCTGACCGCCGGAGAGCTGCGCCGGGCGGTGGCTGAGCCGGCCGGACAGACCGATCATGTCGATGACCGTCTGCACCCACTGCTTGTCGGGCTTGCGGCCCGCGATGTCCATCGGCAGCGTGATGTTCTCCAGGGCGGTCAGCGTCGGCAGCAGGTTGAACGCCTGGAAGATGAAGCCGATCTTGTCCCGGCGGAGCTGGGTGAGCTGCTTGTCCTTGAGGGAGCCGAGCTCGGTCTCGCCGATTCGCACGGAGCCGGAGCTGAAGGAGTCGAGCCCGGCGACGCAGTGCATCAGGGTCGACTTGCCCGAGCCGGAGGGGCCCATGATCGCGGTGAACTCGCCCTGACGGAAGTCCACGGTGACGCGGTCGAGGGCGACCACCTGGGTCTCGCCGTGTCCGTAGACCTTGGAGAGGTCGGTGGCGCGGGCGGCCACCGCGGTCGAGCGGGGCACGGTGGGGGTGGTGGTCACGACGGCGACTCCTGTCACTGCGACTGTTCGGGAACCACTCCATCGTGTCGAGCGTTATGGCGCCGGGCGTCCGTCCACGTGCCCGTTCCTGGGGCAGCCTGGAGTCGGACCGAGGGCCCCGGCTCTCCTCCTGAGGTATGACGGCGACCCTGATCTTGACGGACTACCGGCGACCTGTCGGCGAGTTTCCGTCAATCCGACGCCCCACTCTTTGCTGCCGCGACCCCCACCACCCTTCGGGTAAGGCCCCCCACCTGCACTGACACACCCTCAGGTGTCAATAAAATAAGACAACATCGGAAGACCGTTCCGCTGAACGAGCGACCCGCCCCGATAGGCTCATGTGCCAACGCGGAGCTTCGCGACCCGCCCGGATGGTGGAATGCAGACACGGCGAGCTTAAACCTCGCTGGCCTTCGGGCCGTACCGGTTCGAATCCGGTTCCGGGCACAGCTCCTCCCCTCCCCGCCCAAAGATCCTCCCCGAGCACTAGGGAGTTTCTTTTGCTTGCCTATTACTCTTGAGGGGACGCCGCGCAGTGCGGCCATGGAGGAGTGAGATGAGGAGCAGCAACCCGGTCTTCTCGCGACGGGGGTTCAGCCGCGACAACGGCTACGCCGGCTTCAACGCGCAGCAGCCGCAGGCCGGGGGCCCCGCCGTCGGAACCAACCCGTACGCCACCGGCAATCCGTACGTCGAGGGTGCGACCAACCCGTACGCGACCAACCCGTACGCGCCGCAGGACACCGCCCTCGGTGCGCCGCAGCAGGTGCGCGGCAATGTGATGACGATCGACGACGTGGTGAGCCGCACGGCCATCACGCTCGGTACGGTCGTGGTCACCGCCGTCCTGTCCTGGCTGCTGCTGCCGGTCGACCCGGCGAACCTGGGCAAGTCCTACGGCATCGCCATCGGCGCCGCCCTGGTGGCGCTGGTCCTGTCGCTGGTCCAGTCGTTCAAGCGCAAGCCCGTGCCCGCGCTGATCCTGGGCTACGCGGCCTTCGAGGGCGTGTTCCTCGGTGTGCTCTCCGCCGCGGTCTCCACGTACATCGCGGACGGTGTCGTCATCCAGGCCGTGCTCGGCACCATGGCGGTCTTCGCCGGTGTGCTGATCGCGTACAAGATGCGCTGGATCCGGGTCACCCGCCGCTTCTACGGCTTCGTGATGGCCGCCGCGATGGGCTTCATGCTGCTCATGGTGGTCAACCTGCTGTTCGCCGTCTTCGCCGGCGGTGACGGCCTCGGCTTCCGCAGCGGTGGCCTCGGCATCCTGTTCGGTGTCATCGGCATCGTCCTCGGTGCCTGCTTCCTCGCCCTGGACTTCAAGCAGGTCGAGGACGGCATCACCTACGGCGCTCCGCGCGAGGAGTCCTGGCTGGCGGCCTTCGGCCTCACCATGACCCTGGTGTGGATCTACCTGGAGGCGCTGCGACTGCTGTCGATCCTCCAGGGTGATGACTGATCCGTCGGATCTTGAGTGAGCGAAGGGCCCGTCCGGCTTCTGCCGGGCGGGCCCTTCCGCGTTCCGGGGCCGTCAGGAGACCGCCGCGTCCAGGAGGATCCTCGCCGCGTCCTTCGCCTGCGCCGCGGGCTCCGACGTGCCCGTGATGCCCGCCACGGCCATGGCGCCGTTGGCCAGCAGGGCCAGCTGGTCGGCGAGGGCGGGCGGGGCGTTCATGGCGGTGGTCTGCTCCGCGAAGTAGTCCCGCAGGGCCTGCTTGTGGCCGCGGGCGATGTCGGCGATGTCGGGGGAGATGCCGCCCATCTCGCCGAAGGTGTTGATGAAGGCGCAGCCCCGGAAGCCGGGGTCGGCGAACCAGTCGCCGAGGTAGTCGAAGACCGCGAGGCTGCGCCCGTACGGGGTGGTGGCGTGGGTGGCGCCATGGGCGGCGATGGCCTCGCGGACGGCGCCGTCGCGGCGCTTGAGGACCGCCCAGACCAGATGGTCCTTGGACGGGAAGAGCTGGTAGAGGCGCTTGAGCGAGACGCCCGACGCGCCGCGGATGGCGTCCATGCCGACGGCCTGCACCCCCCGCTCGTCGAACAGCGTCTCGGCCGTCTCCAGGAGCTTCAGCTCGGCGGTCTCCGGGTCCATCCCGATCACTCCTCCGTCATGCGCGAGCGTCTGCGCTTGCGCCGAGAACCATCGTTCTCCTACTCTACAGGGCAGAGGGAGAACGATCGTTCTCCTCTGGAGGAAGGGGCACCCCATGTCCGTATTCGCGCTGCGCGGCCGCACCGAGAACATCGACGGCCTGGAGGTCTTCTACCGCGAGGCCGGCGACCCGGCCCGCCCCACCCTCGTGCTGCTGCACGGCTTCCCGGCCAGCTCGCACATGTACCGCGGACTGATGGCCGAGCTCGCCGACTCGTACCACCTGATCGCCCCCGACCACATCGGCTTCGGCGCCTCCGCCGCCCCCGCCGTGACCGACTTCGCGTACGGCTTCGAGCGGCTCACCGAGATCACCCTGAAGCTGCTCGACCGGCTCGGCGTCGACCGCTTCGCCCTCTACATCCAGGACTACGGCGCCCCCATCGGCCTGCGCATCGCCTCCCGCCACCCCGAGCGGATCACCGCGATCGTCACCCAGAGCGGCAACGCCTACCTGGAGGGCTTCACGCCCTTCTGGGACGTCCTCTTCGCGCACGCCGGGGACCGCGCGACGCACGAGCCCGCCGTACGCGAGCTGCTGACCGCCGAGGCCACCCGCTGGCAGTACACCCACGGCGTCCCGGCCGACCGGCTCGACCGCGTCGGGCCCGAGACCTGGACCCTCGACCAGGCCGGCCTCGACCGGCCCGGCAACAAGGAGATCCAGCTCCAGCTCTTCTGGGACTACCAGTTCAACCTGGACGGCTACCCGGCCTTCCAGGAGTACTTCCGCACCCACCGGCCCCCGCTGCTCGCCGCCTGGGGACGCGGCGACGAGATCTTCGGCCCGGCCGGTGCCGAGGCCTTCGCCCGCGACCTGCCGGACGCGGAGATCCACCTCCTGGACGCCGGGCACTTCGCCCTGGAGACGCACGGCGAGGAGATCGCGGAGCTGGTCCGCGACTTCCTCGGCCGGTGGGTGAAGGAGTGAGCCGCGCGCGGTCCGCCGTCAGAGCATCCGGCGGGCCGCCCGGCGCAGGTCGTACTCGCGGATGATCGCCTTGGCGTGGCCGTACGCGAGGCCGTGCGCCCCGCGCAGCCACGTGACCTTGTCCTCGAAGCGGAGGAGCGAGGGCCCGTCCTCCACGGTCTTCAGCCACTCGGAGATCTCGCGGCCGGTGCGCTGCGGGATGCGGGCGAGGAGGTTGCGGTGGGTCTCTTCGGAGAAGGTGTGGGACATCGGCGCCTCCGGACGCGTTGTGCCGTGTGCTGCTCCTTCACGTCACCGTGCCCGAGCGTTCGCCCGTTGGCAATGGTGCCCGGGCGGCGCATAGGCTCGTACCGTGCGTGATACGAGTGGACTGACCGTCGCCGCAGAGCGGTTCGCCGACCGGCTGCGGGCCGCCCCGCAGAGCCGCCTCCAGCGCGGTGCCGCCGCCGAAGGCCTGGCGCTGGCCAGGGAGTTGGCGACCCGGGCGCAGCGTGTCGAGTTCCCGGACCGCGAGCCGCTGGAGCTGCCGGACGCCGGGGTCTTCGTGGTCGCCGACCAACTGGCGGTCGCCGCCGAGGATCTGGCCGAAGCACTGCGGACGGCCCCGGCCGGCACCCCCGAGGGGGACCTGGACGAGGCCGTGAGGCTGGTACGTGAGGCGGAGGCGCGCTCGGGCCTCTAGACGCCCCTGAAGAACGGAGGGCGCCGGTCGGATGGACGCCCCTGGGGAACGGAGGCGTCGGTCAGAGGCTCGCGATCACGCGGTCCGCCAGGATGTACACGTTGTCCTCCGCCGCGTCGCCGCAGGAGAAGGTCAGCGCGTAGGCGCCGGAGACGCCCGAGCCGCCGAGCAGGACCGGGGTGTGGCCCGAGCGCAGGGCCTCGGCGAGGCGCTCCGCGGTCTCCCGGTGGCCGGGGGTCATGCAGAGCGTGGTGCCGTCGGCGAAGACGTACACGTCAAGGGTGCCCAGCGGGCCGGGGCGGACGTCGGTCAGCGCCGTGCGGGTGTCCGCGAGCTCCTCCAGGCGGGCCACCGTGCGCTCGTGGTCGGTGACCACGGGGGTCTGGACCGGCACGAAGTCGGGGTGCGAGGGGTGCCGGCGGCGGGCCGCGGCCAGCTCGGGGGAGTCCTCCGGGTACTCGGAGGCCCCGGTCAGCTCAGGGAACTCGTCGAAGGTGTCGAAGGCGTCCAGCGGGTCGGGGCCGTCGAGCGCGGCGGCCTCCGCCTCCATCGCCTCCAGGGCCATCGCCTCCAGGCCCACGAAGTCGGCCTGGCGGGGCACGAAGTAGGGACCGCCGTCATCCGTCGGGGCGCCCGCGCCACCGAGCAGCGACGGGGCGTCGGCGGCGTCCCGCGCCTCCTGCGCGGCCCAGAAGGCACGCGCCTCGGCCAGCTCGCGCTCGCGCTCCTCGGCCAGCGCCTCGACGACCGCGGCCCGTATCTCGGCGACCGGCGTCGGGCGGGCGTGCGGGACGGACAGGCCGTGGGCGGCGGCGAGTTCGCCACGCAGCGCGGTGACCTGCTTACGGAGAGCGTGGGCGGAGTGCAGAGCGGCGACGCCCACGACGGTGGCAGCCGCCGTGGTCACCAGCAGGGCAAGAGACAGTGCGCTCACTGACGTACTCCCGATTCCGAGTCGATCCCCCGACTTCCTACATCAGCTTGGACCGGGGTGGTGCTCCCTGTCAGTGCATTACGTCACGAATTGGACAGGTATTTCTACCAGGCGTTTAGTCCCGAAACGCCTGTGACCTGCGGAAACGAGGCTCCCCCGGGACGTAGGTCACATCCTGGGGGAGATTCGGTCACGGCTTGGACGCGGGGCGGTTAGCTGAGGCGCTCGATGACCATGGCCATGCCCTGGCCGCCGCCCACGCACATGGTCTCCAGACCGAACTGCTTGTCGTGGAACTGGAGGCTGTTGATCAGGGTGCCGGTGATGCGGGCGCCCGTCATGCCGAAGGGGTGGCCGACGGCGATGGCGCCGCCGTTGACGTTCACCTTGTCCAGGTCGAAGCCCAGCTCGCGGTAGGACGGGATGACCTGCGCGGCGAAGGCCTCGTTGATCTCGACCAGGTCGATGTCGGACGTGGTCAGGCCGGCGCGGCGGATCGCCTGCTTCGAGGCCTCGACCGGGCCGAGGCCCATGATCTCGGGGGAGAGGCCGGAGACGCCGGTGGAGACGATCCGGGCCAGCGGGGTCAGGCCCAGCTCGCGCGCCTTGGTGTCGGACATGATCACGAGCGCGGCGGCGCCGTCGTTCAGCGGGCAGCAGTTGCCGGCGGTGACCAGGCCGTCGGGGCGGAAGACCGGCTTGAGGCCGGAGACGCCCTCCAGGGTGACGCCCGCGCGCGGGCCGTCGTCGGTGGCGACGACGGTGCCGTCCGGCGTCGTCACCGGGGTGATCTCGCGCTCCCAGAAGCCGTTCTTGATGGCCTGCTCGGCGAGGTTCTGCGACCGTACGCCGAACTCGTCCATCTCCTGGCGGGTGATGCCCTTCCAGCGGGCCAGGTTCTCGGCGGTCTGGCCCATGGCGATGTACGCGTCGGGGACGATGCCGTCCTCGCGCGGGTCGTGCCAGGTCGAGCCCTCGGACTCGGCGACGGCCTTGGTGCGGGCCTCGGCCTCGGCGAAGAACGGGTTGTGGGTGTCGGGCCAGGAGTCCGAGTTGCCCTTGGCGAAGCGCGAGACCATCTCGACGCCGGCCGAGATGAAGACGTCGCCCTCGCCCGCCTTGATCGCGTGCATGGCCATACGGGAGGTCTGGAGCGAGGAGGAGCAGTAGCGGGTGATCGTGCAGCCGGGGAGGTGGTCCATCCCCATCTGCACGGCCACGATCCGGCCCAGGTTGTTGCCCTGCTCGCCGCCGGGCAGACCGCAGCCGAGCATCAGGTCGTCGATGTCGCGCGGGTCGAGCTCGGGGACCTTGGCGAGGGCGGCCTGGATGATCGTGGCGGTGAGGTCGTCGGGCCGCAGGTCCTTGAGGGAGCCCTTGAAGGCCCGGCCGATCGGGGAGCGGGCGGTCGAGACGATGACGGCTTCGGGCATCACGGCTCCAGGAGGGTGCTGGGTGGGCGGACTGAAAGGGAAGTTACCCGTACGTACCGCATGGGGTCACCGGCCGCGGCATGTGATGCGGACCTCTTTTCTAAGCGTACGCTCAGTCCTGTTTTCCGGGCCTCCGCTCAGTCCTGTCGTACGGGGGTGCTCCGGGAGCCCGGACCGCCCTCCCCGGCCTCCCCGCCCTTCCGTGACCCGTCCGCGCCCTCGGGTTCCGCGGCGGGCGCCCCCGGCACCGGCAGCCGCCGGCGCCTGCGGTGCTTCAGCAGGGCCCATGGCGCGCGGGCGCCGCTGACCTCCGTGCCGGCCTCCTTCGCTGCCTCGGCCGCCGCCTTCGCCACCGGCAGCATGTCCTCGTGCCGGTCCACGTCGATCCGGTCCGCCTCCGGCCACAGGGTCAGCGCCGCGCAGACCGTCGGGAGCAGGGCCATCGCCGCCGTCGCGTACCCCTCCGCCGACGGGTGGAAGTTGTCCACGCCGAACATCTCGCGCGGGTTCGCCGCGAACTCGGGCCCCAGCAGGTCGCCCAGCGACACCGTCCGGCCGCCCTGCTCCACCACCACGATCGTCTGCGCCGCCGCCAGCTGCCGCGAGGCCCGCCGGGCCAGCCAGCGCAGCGGCTGGTAGACCGGCTCGATCGTGCCCAGATCCGGGCAGGTCCCGACCACCACCTCCGCGCCCGCCGTCCGCAGCCGGCGCACCGCCGACGCCATGGCGCGCACCGACTGGGTCGCCGGCATCCGGTGGGTGACGTCATTCGCGCCAATCATGATCACGCACACGTCGGGCGCCCCGGCGGGCCCGGCGAGCAGCAGCGAGACCTGCCGCTCCAGATCGTCCGAGCGGGCCCCGGGCAGGGCCACGTTCCTGAGGTCCACCGGGCGCTCGGCCACCGCCGCGAGCCCGGAGGCCAGCAGCGCCCCCGGGGTCTGCCCCGTGCGGCGCACGCCCTGTCCGGCCGCCGTGGAATCACCCAGAAGGGCCAGCCTGAGCGGGGTCTCCGTGCCGTACGCGTGTCCGTACCGGCCGTCCGCGCCCGGCGGCAGCGGGGCCACCCCGCCCCCCACCGACCGCTTGGCCAGCTGCACCTCGGCGAGCAGCACCCCGACGGCCGCCACCCCGAGCAGGCCGATGCTCCCGCCGCCGTACGCCGCACCCGCCGCGATCCGCCGTGCCACCCTCGCGCTGGACATCAGGGCCGTCACCTCCTTCGAGCCACCTCGTGACTACTCACTGCCCCGTAAGCGCCTCCGTCTACGCATCGCACGCAATACGCTGGCCACACCATTACGGAGACCCCGGAGATTACGGTGCAATACCACGACTCGATGATCAGCCTCGTCGGCAACACCCCGCTGGTGAAGCTCAACAACGTCACTGCGGGCATCCAGGCCACCGTCCTGGCCAAGGTGGAGTACTTCAACCCCGGCGGGTCGGTCAAGGACCGCATCGCGCTGCGCATGATCGAGGCGGCCGAGGAGAGCGGGGCGCTCAAGCCCGGCGGCACCATCGTCGAGCCCACGTCCGGCAACACCGGCGTCGGCCTCGCGATCGTGGCCCAGCAGAAGGGCTACAAGTGCATCTTCGTCTGCCCCGACAAGGTGTCCACGGACAAGATCAACGTCCTCCGGGCGTACGGCGCCGAGGTCGTCGTCTGCCCCACGGCCGTCGACCCCGAGCACCCCGACTCGTACTACAACGTGTCGGACCGCCTCGTCCGTGAGACCCCGGGCGCCTGGAAGCCGGACCAGTACTCGAACCCGAACAACCCGCGCTCCCACTACGAGAGCACCGGCCCGGAGCTCTGGGAGCAGACCGACGGGAAGATCACCCACTTCGTCGCCGGCATCGGCACCGGCGGCACCATCTCCGGCACCGGCAAGTACCTGAAGGAGGTCAGCGGCGGCAAGGTCCAGATCGTCGGCGCCGACCCCGAGGGCTCGGTCTACTCCGGCGGCTCCGGCCGCCCGTACCTGGTCGAGGGTGTCGGCGAGGACTTCTGGCCGACCGCCTACGACCGGACCGGCACCGACCGCATCGTCGCCGTGTCCGACAAGGACTCGTTCCAGATGACCCGCCGCCTCGCCAAGGAGGAGGGCCTGCTCGTGGGCGGCTCCTGCGGCATGGCGGTCGTCGCCGCCCTGGAGGTCGCCAAGGAGCTCGGCCCGGACGACGTCGTCGTGGTGATCCTGCCCGACTCCGGCCGCGGCTACCTCTCCAAGATCTTCAACGACGAGTGGATGGCCGACTACGGCTTCCTGGAGGACACCACCTCCGCCACCGTCGCCGACGTGCTGCGCCACAAGTCGCACGGCCTGCCCTCGCTCGTCCACATGCACCCGGACGAGACGGTCGGCCAGGCCATCGAGGTGCTGCGCGAGTACGGCGTCTCCCAGATGCCGATCGTCAAGCCCGGCGCCGGTCACCCCGACGTCATGGCCGCCGAGGTCGTCGGCTCGGTCGTCGAGCGCGAGCTCCTGAGCGCCCTCTTCAACCAGAAGGCCGCCCTGGAGGACCCGCTGGAGCACCACATGTGCGCCCCGCTGCCGCAGGTCGGCTCGGGCGAGCCGGTCGCCGACCTGATGTCCGTCCTCGGTGAGGCGGACGCGGCGATCGTGCTGGTCGAGGGCAAGCCGACCGACGTGGTCAGCCGCCAGGACCTGCTCGCCTTCCTCGCCGCCAACGGGACCGCGAAGCAGCACTGATCCACCCGGCCGCGGGTGCGTTCGCGCAACTGGTACGAGCGCGACACGTACCCGCAGCACCCGCTTAACACGCGTCCGGCAGATTGGACTCGTCGGCGTCACGGACCTCCGGAGCGGCTCCCGGGCCTCCATCGACGCCATGGACGCGGACCGGCCCTGACCCGGGCCCGTGTCCCTCGCGGGGACCGCCGTCGTCCCGCCCCCCGGAAACGGGGGTGCGGCGGTCCCCGCGCAAGCCTTCCGCCCGGTCCCCGTCACCGCCTCCCTTGCCTGCCTGCATATCCTCATGCAGAGTTCCAGGTGACTGAATAGGCGGAAGGGGGACGGCATGAGCGACAGCCCGGCCGGACGGCTGCAGACGCTCTTCGAGGGGCAGCGGCTGACACCGACCCAGCGACGGATCGCGCACTGCATGGTCCGGCGCGCCGCCGACGTGCCCTTCCTGTCCAGCGTGGAGCTGGCCGAGCTGGCCGGGGTCAGCCAGCCCTCCGTCACCCGCTTCGCCGTCGCCCTCGGCTTCGACGGCTACCCCGCGCTGCGCAGGCACCTGCGGGAGAGCGTGCCCGCGGCGGCGGTGAAGGAGGAGCGGGAGGAGGCCGGGTACAACGAGTACCAGCAGGCCGTCCTCGCCGAGATCGAGAATCTGCGGCACCTCGCCGACCTGCTCGCCGACCCCGCGCCCGTCGAGCGGGCCGGGCGGCTGCTCGCCGGCTCCCGGCCGCTGCTCGTGCTCGGTCTGCGGGCCGCGTCCTCGCAGGCGCGGGGCTTCGCCTACTTCGCCGCCAAGGTGCACCCGGACGTCCGGCTGCTCGACGAGGGCGGCACCATGCTCACCGACCGCGTCGACGCCGCCGTACGCGCCGGGGCCACGGCGCTGCTCTGCTTCGCGCTGCCCCGGCATCCGCGCGAGGTCGTCGAGGCCCTGGAGTACGCGCGCTCGGCCGGGCTCACCGTGGTGACCGTCGCCGAGTCCGCGTTCGCGCCCGTCGCCGCCCACAGCGACCTGCTCATCCCGGCGGCCGTCGGCACCGGCCTCGCCTTCGACACCGCCTGCGCGCCGATGCTGCTCGGCCGGGTGCTCCTGGAGGCGATGGCGGACGGGCTGCCGGACGCGCAGGCCCGCCTGGAGGAGTTCGACACCAAGGCGGCCGCGCGCGGGCTGTTCGTGGAGTAGGTCCTCCGGGGCGTCAGACCTCCAGCTCCGACTCGATCTTCTTCAGCTGGTGGCGGGCCATCGCCAGGTTGGCCCGGCCCTTGTCGAGCGCGAGGTACAGGAACAGGCCGGTGTTGCCACGGGCCTTGAGCAGCCGGATCAGGTGGTACTGCGTGCCGAGCGTGATCAGGATGTCCTCGATCTCCTCCTGGAGGCCCAGCATCTCGATCGCGCGCAGCTTGGCCCGGACCACATCGGTGTTGCCCGCCGCGGCCATGCCCAGGTCGAGCTCCTTGCCGCCGCCGATGGTGCCCAGCGCCATGCCGCTCGTGTAGTCGACGAGGGCCGCGCCCAGCGCGCCGTCGATCTGGAGTGCTTCCTTGAGGGAGGTCTCGGTGTTCGCCATGCTGACGTACTTCCTTCGGGTGAGTTCGGGACAGAGGGGTGTGCGGTCGGTTCAGGTCTCAGTTCAGTTCTCTGCGTTCCAGCGCGCCGTCCACGAGCTCCCCTATCCGGGCGCTCGACCGGCGGGCCTCCAGATGGAGCCGCCCCACGTTGATCCGGGGCTCGGCGAGCAGGGTCAGGACGGCCGAGCCGCCCGCCGCGTACGTCGCCACATAGCCGTGCTCGCCCCGGACCAGGAGCTCGCGGAAGCCGCCCTGCCCGGTCGTCTCGGTGAGCCGCCGGCCGACGCCGAGGGCCGCCGCGGTCAGCGCGGCCACGCTCTCCGCCTCGCCGTCCACGGTGTCCCGGGCCAGCACCAGACCGTCGGCGCTGGCCGCGAGTGCCCCGGTGAGCTGCGGCAGGCGGGCCCGCAGCCGTCTCAGCTCGCCGAGGACCTCGGCTTCTGCGGTCATCAGTTGTCTCCTCTCGGCGCGCAGGCGCAGGGCACGCCTCATCACAGTGCTGCCTCCAGGGCGTCGCGGAGCCGGCGGAGCAGGGCGATGTCCGGGTCGGTGGCGACCTCGCCGACCCAGGCGGGCACGGCGGGCGGGTCGGGCGGCGGCGGTTCGCTCGGGGTCTCGACGAGCCCGGCCGCCGCGAGCCGTCGCACGTCGAGCAGCGTGTGGAAGGCGGGCCTGCCGAGCGCCCGCGCGATCTCCGCCGGGGTCCGCGCCCCGTCGGCCGCCGCGAGCAGCGCCCGCTGCCGGGCGCCCACCGGCTGACCGGGGGCGGCCGGGCGGGGCACGACGGGCGCGGTGTCGACGGCCGGGTAGGGCCAGACGCTGTCGAGGAGCTCGCGGCGGCGGACGGTCTCACGCTCGACGGCCTCGGCGTCGACCGGCCGCACCGCGCCGAACCAGTGCCCCACCCCGTACCGGAAGCGGCTCGGGCGGCTGGTGGGCGCGAGCGCGAAGAAGGCGGCGTCGAAGACGGCGCCGAGGTGGCAGATCTCCAGCTCGCCGTCGTGCAGCCGGCCGCTGTCGACCAGGAAGCGGCCGACGGCGCGGTGCGCCCCGGCCCGGTCCACGGCCTCGTCCCAGCGCTCGCGGGGCAGCCGTCCGCCGGTCGTGAGCAGCACGTCGAGGCCGGGCGCGGAGGGGCTCTCGGCGTGCACGACCCGGCCGTCGACGAGGTAGAGCGTGCCGTGGTCGCGGAGCAGGGCGCCGGTCGCCTTCTCGGCGGCGAGGCGGGTGAGCATCGGGGAGACGGTCATCCGAGGACCAGCCTCTCGGCGAGGTCGCCGAGCCGGATGCGGGCCAGGGCCAGGTTCCCCGCGTCGCGGTCGAGCCAGAGGTGCAGGAAGACGCTGCTGTCGAAGGCGGTCTCGACGAAGCGGAGCAGGTGGTAGCCGGTGCGGGTGGTGAGGATCAGGTCCTCGACGGGGGCGGCCTCGGGCACCGTCCCGCCGGGTGGCGACTCGAACTCGGCCGCCGCGCGGGCCAGTTCGGCGGTCTCGGCCGCCGTCGTCTCGTGGTCGCCGACCGGGGACTCGCCCGCCGAGCCGAGGGCCAGCCCACTGGTCCAGTCGACCAGCCAGGCGCCGCGCGCCCCCGGCAGGCCCATGGCCTCCAGTAGGCACTCGTCGATTCCGGGCACGCGAGATCCCCTCCCGATGCGGCGTGCGGGCGTACGGCAGTGATCGTGACGCTACTCAACGTCGCGGCCCGGGGGAGGGGTTCTGGCATTTTCCAGAGGAATTTGTCAGAGGCGTGCTAGGTCCGTCCGGAAGACGCCCCCGGGCCCGCCCTACGCCCGGCTCTCGACCGCCGCCGCGAGCTCCGCGAGGTCCTTGGCGAGGGCGCGGGCGACCGCCCGCGCGCCGAAGCGGCTGAGCAGCCGGGTGGCCAGGCCGGGCTTGCGGTCGTGGGCCGGGCGGGCGCTGAAGGTCATGCGCAGGGTGGTCGCCTCGGCCGAGACGGCCGGGCCCTCGGGGAGCAGGGCGATCTCGTTGACGTAGTGCATGCCGTGCGAGTCGGCGACGGTGACATAGCGCTCGGGCGGCTCGCAGGCGGTCACGGTCATCTCCTCCGTGGCCGCCTTGCCCATCATCCGCCGGGTCTCGCGCCAGCGGGTGCCCACCCCGAAACCGCCCTGGGTGAGCACCTCGACCTTCTCGACGCCGCTGAGCACCCGGGGCATGTCCCGCAGGTCGGTGATCGACTCCCAGACCCGCCCGGGGGAGGCGGCGACCCGGCGCTCGACGACCACGGAGGTGGTTCCTGTCATGGCTTCATGGGACCACCGCCGGGCCCTTCCCGCAGGAGCGCGCCGGGCCGGTCGCCGCCCGCCTCGGCCACGATCTCGTCGAGGCTCTGGGCCCTGCGGACGGTGCTGAAGGCGATGCCGCCGTCGTCCGTCGGGGTGAATCCGTGGACGGCGGGCCGGGGCAGGCTGTTGTACGCGTAGTGGTGGGCGAAGTAGTACGCGCCGGTGTCCGGCACGGCCACCACGTCGTCCGGCCGCAGCAGCGGCAGCGACCGCCCGGTGGCCAGCAGGTCCCCGGCGAAGCAGGCGGGTCCCGCCACGTCCTGGACGGTCTCCTCGCCGACCCGGGGGCGGCCCTGGGAGTCGTACGCGAGGACGCGCAGCGGCCAGGACTCGGGCGCGTACACCGTGCGGGTGGCGACCTGGACGCCGGCGTGGGTGACGGCGATCGGGCGCCCGCCGGAGACCTTGGTGTACTCGACGCGGGCCAGCACCGTGCCGTGCTTGGCGAGCAGCGAGCGCCCGAACTCGGTGACCAGGGCGTAGCGCCCGTCGAGCAGGCCGGGGACGGTGGCGGCGAGCAGGGCGGCGTACTCGGCGTAGCTGGGGGTCTCCTCGTCGGAGGCGAAGTTCACCGGGAGCCCGCCGCCGATGTCGAGGGTGTCGATCTGCTGCCGGCCGGCCTTGGCGTTGATCTCCTCGGCGAGCGCGTAGGCGGTGCCGACGCCCTCGGCCATCAGGGCGAGCGGGATGCCCTGGGAGCCGGTGTGGGTGTGCAGCCGGGTGAGCCAGGGGCGGTCGAGGTACGCCTGGACGACGGCCTCGCGGGCGCCGTCGTCGCGCAGCGCCACGCCGAACTTGGAGGTGGCGGTGGCGGTCGACAGGGCGCCGATGGACCCGGCGCCGATCTGCGGGTTCACCCGCAGGCCGAGCGGCGAGGCGGTGGGCGCGGAGGCGACCAGCGCGTCGAGCCTGGCCAGCTCCTGGAGGTTGTCGGCGTTGACGGCGATGCCCAGGGCGAGGGCCTGGCGCAGTTCGGCGGGGGTCTTGGCGGGGGAGTCCAGGACGGTACGGGCGGGTGGCACGCCGGCCGCGCGGGCCAGCGCGAGCTCGCCGGGGCTGGCCACCTCGACGCCGAGCCCCGCCTCGTACAGCAGGCGCAGCACGGGTACGAGCGGGGCGGCCTTCACGGCGAAGGCGTGCAGCACGGGGGCGTCGGTGACGGCGGCGAAGGCGCTGGTCAGGGCGGCGGCGGAGGCGCGGATGCCGTCGGTGTCGAGGAGCGCGACGACGGGTTCGGAGGGAGTGAGGAGTCCTTGTTCTACGGCGGCGCGGACGGCCTGGTCGCGACGTGAGGAAGCCATCTCCCCATCCCACCACCGGGTGGGGTGACGGCGCAGCTGTTGACTACTTCTATTCAGCCGGTCAGGATGTGAATATCTGAACCACATTCGAGGAGGCACCGCCATGTCAGGACCCCGCCCCGTACGGGCCCCGCGCGGTACGGAACTGAGCGCCCTGGGATGGCAGCAGGAAGCCGCCCTCCGGATGCTCCAGAACAACCTCGACCCCGAGGTCGCCGAGCACCCCGACAAGCTGGTCGTCTACGGCGGCACCGGCAAGGCCGCCCGCGACTGGCGCTCCTTCGACGCCATGGTCCGCACCCTGCGCACCCTCAAGCAGGACGAGACCATGCTGGTCCAGTCCGGCCGCCCGGTCGGCGTCATGCAGACCCACGAGTGGGCCCCGCGCGTCCTCATCGCCAACTCCAACCTGGTCGGCGACTGGGCCAACTGGGAGGAGTTCCGCCGCCTGGAGGCCCTCGGCCTCACCATGTACGGCCAGATGACCGCCGGGTCCTGGATCTACATCGGCACCCAGGGCATCCTCCAGGGCACCTACGAGACCTTCGCCGCCGTCGCCGCGAAGAAGTTCAACGGCACCCTGGCCGGGACCATCACCCTCACCGCCGGCCTCGGCGGCATGGGCGGCGCCCAGCCGCTCGCCGTGACGATGAACGACGGCGTCGCCATCTGTATCGACGTCGACCCGCGCGCCATCGAGCGCCGCATCGAGCACCGCTACCTGGACGTCAAGGCCGACAACCTCGCCCACGCGCTCCAGCTGGCGACCGAGGCCCGCGACGCCCGTCGCCCGCTCTCCATCGGCCTGCTCGGCAACGCCGCCGAACTGCTCCCGCAGATGCTCGCCGAGGGCGCCCCGATCGACATCGTGACCGACCAGACCTCGGCCCACGACCCGCTGTCCTACCTCCCGGTCGGCGTCGCCTTCGACGACATGGCCGACGCCGCCGCCAAGGACCCGGCCGGCTTCACCACCCGCGCCCGCGAGTCGATGGCCCGGCACGTCGAGGCCATGGTCGGCTTCATGGACGCGGGCGCCGAGGTCTTCGACTACGGCAACTCCATCCGCGGCGAGGCCCAGCTGGCCGGCTACGACCGCGCCTTCGCCTTCCCCGGCTTCGTCCCCGCCTACATCCGCCCGCTGTTCTGCGAGGGCAAGGGCCCGTTCCGCTGGGCCGCCCTGTCCGGCGAGGCCTCGGACATCCACAAGACGGACAAGGCGATCCTCGACCTCTTCCCGGAGAACGAGTCGCTGCACCGCTGGATCAAGATGGCCGGCGAGCGCGTCCACTTCCAGGGCCTGCCCGCCCGCATCTGCTGGCTCGGCCAGGGCGAGCGCGACAAGGCCGGCGACATGTTCAACGACATGGTCGGCAACGGCACCCTCGCCGCGCCCCTCGCCATCGGCCGCGACCACCTGGACTGCGGCTCGGTGGCCTCCCCGTACCGCGAGACCGAGGCCATGCTCGACGGCTCCGACGCCATCGCGGACTGGCCGCTCCTGAACGCCATGGTGAACGTCGCCTCCGGCGCGTCCTGGGTCTCCATCCACCACGGCGGCGGCGTCGGCATGGGCCGCTCCATCCACGCGGGCCAGGTTTCGGTCGCCGACGGCACCAAGCTGGCGGGCGAGAAGATCCGCCGCGTGCTCACCAACGACCCCGGCATGGGCGTCATCCGCCACGTCGACGCGGGCTACGACATCGCGGAGCGCGTCGCGGACGAGAAGGGCGTACGGGTGCCGATGCGCGAGGGTGACTCCGCGTGACCTCGCCTTCCGGCGCCGCCGAGGCACCCCGGGGCTCCCGGGGTGCCTCGGCGGGCACCTCCCCGACCTTCCACGCCATGTGGAACAGCCTCGCGCCGATCGGCCGCGACGCGGCCTCCGGCGGCTACCGCCGGCACGCCTGGACCGCGGCCGACGCCGACTGCCGGCTCTGGTTCCGGATGCAGGCGGAGGCCCGCCGCCTCGACGTCGAGACCGACCGCAACGGCAACCAGTGGGCCTGGCTCGGCGACCCCGCCGCCGGTGACGCCGTCGTCACCGGCTCGCACCTGGACTCCGTCCCCGACGGCGGCGCCTTCGACGGCCCGCTCGGCGTGGTGTCCTCCTTCGCCGCCCTCGACGAACTCCGCAGGCGCGGCGTCTCGTTCCGGCGGCCCCTCGCCATCGTCAACTTCGGCGACGAGGAGGGCGCCCGCTTCGGGCTCGCCTGCGTCGGCTCCCGGCTCACCTCCGGGCAGCTGACGAAGGAGAAGGCCTTCGAGCTGCGCGACGCCGACGGGATCAGCCTCCCGCAGGCGATGGAGGCCGCCGGATACGACCCCGAGGCCATCGGCGCGGACCCGGAGCGGCTCGCCCGCATCGGCGCCTTCGTCGAGCTCCACGTGGAGCAGGGCCGGGCCCTGGACCTGTCCGGCGACGCCGTGGGCATCGCCTCCGCCATCTGGCCGCACGGCCGCTGGCGGTACGACTTCGCGGGCGAGGCCAACCACGCGGGCACCACCCGGCTCGTGGACCGGCGCGACCCGATGCTCACGTACGCCGAGACGGTCCTGGCCGCCCGCCGCGAGGCCGAACTCGCGGGCGCCGTCGCCACCTTCGGCAAGATCGCCGTCGAGCCGAACGGCGTCAACGCGATCCCGTCCCTCGTGCGCGGCTGGCTCGACGCGCGCGCCGCCGACCAGGGCTCCCTGGACGCGCTCATCGCGGGCGTCGAGACGGCCGCGCGCGAGCACGCCGAGCGGGCCGGCATCGACCTCACCGTGGTCCGCGAGTCCTTCACCCCGGTCGTGGACTTCTCGCACGCGCTGCGCGACGAGCTGAGCCGGATCCTGCTGGACCGGACCGGCGACAAGGTCCCCGTCCTCGGAACGGGCGCGGGACACGACGCCGGAATCCTCTCCGCGTCGATCCCGACCGCCATGCTGTTCGTACGGAACCCCACGGGCGTCTCGCACTCCCCGGCCGAGTTCGCGGCCGAGGACGACTGCGTGGCGGGCGTCCTCGCACTCGCCGATGTACTGGAGGACCTGGCGTGCAGGTGACCACCTACTGGCTGGAGCACGCCTGGCTCGACACGAACGTCGAGCCGGGCGTGGCCCTGGACGTGTCGCCGGACGGCCGCATCGCCGCGGTCCGCACCGACGTCGCCACCCCGCCCCCAGGCGCGGTGGCCCTCCGCGGCCTGACGATCCCCGGCCTGGCCAACGCCCACTCGCACGCCTTCCACCGCGCGCTGCGCGGCACCGTCCAGGTGGGCTCCGGCACCTTCTGGACCTGGCGCGAGGTGATGTACACCGTCGCCCAACGCCTCACCCCCGACAGCTACTTCGCGCTCGCCCGCGCGGTGTACGCGGAGATGGCGCTGGCCGGCATCACGAACGTCGGCGAGTTCCACTACCTCCACCACGCGCCCGGCGGCACCCCGTACGCCGACCCCAACGCGATGGGCGAGGCGCTGATCGCGGCGGCGGGCGAGGCGGGCATCCGCATCACCCTCCTCGACACGGCCTACCTCTCCTCGGGCTTCGGCGCGGCCCCCGAGCAGCACCAGCTCCGCTTCACCGACGGCACGGCGGACGCGTGGGCGGAGCGGGTCTCGGCGCTGAAGGAGCGGGAGGGCGTCCGTATCGGCGCGGCGATCCACTCCGTACGGGCCGTCCCGGCCGACCAGCTGGCGACGGTCGCCGACTGGGCCCGGGGACGCCGGGCCCCGCTGCACGTCCACCTCTCCGAGCAGACGGCGGAGAACGACGCCTGCCTGGCGGCCCACGGCATGACCCCCACCCAGCTCCTGGCGGAGCACGGCGTCCTGGGCACGCGCACGACGGGCGTCCACAACACGCACCTCACCGACGGGGACGTGTCGTTGATCGGCTCGACCTCGACCGGCACCTGCATGTGCCCCACCACCGAACGCGACCTGGCCGACGGCATCGGCCCGGCGGCCGCCCTCCAGCGCGCCGGCTCGCCCCTCTCCCTGGGCAGCGACAGCCACGCGGTCGTCGACCTCCTGGAGGAGGCGCGCGCGATGGAACTGAACGAGCGCCTGCGCACCCGCACCCGAGGCCACTGGACGGCCGCCGCCCTCCTCCGCGCGGCGACGGCCGACGGCCACGCGGCCCTGGGCCTGCCGGACGCGGGCACCCTGGAGACGGGCTCCCTGGCCGACTTCGCGACGATCGCCCTGGACTCGGTCAGGACGGCCGGCCCGGTACCGCGCCTGGCAGCCGAGACGGCGGTATTCGCAGCGTCGGCAGCGGACGTCCGGCACACGGTCGTGGGCGGCCGCCACGTCGTACGCGACGGGGTACACGCGTCCGTCCCCGACGCGGGCCGAGCCCTCGCGGAGTCGATCGCGGCCCTCAGAGACTGACGGCCCGCCCGCCCACGCCGCCCCCGGTTGTGGGCAATCGTTCCGCAGGGCTGGGGGTCCCCCCGGACGAAGTCTGGGGGAGGGTGGGCACAACCACCCACCCGGCCGCACCCGCCCCACCCACGGAGAGCACTCATGACCACCACGCTCATCACGAACATCGCCAGCCTGGTCACCAACGACCCGACCCTGGGCGACGGTTCGCCCCTCGGCCTGCTGACGGACGCGGCCCTGGTCCTGGACGGCACCCAGGTGGCCTGGGCAGGCCCCGCCTCCCAGGCCCCCGCAGCCGACCGCCAGGTCGACGCGACCGGCCGCGCCGTGATCCCCGGCTTCGTCGACTCCCACTCGCACCTCGTCTTCGCGGGCGACCGCACCGCCGAGTTCAACGCGCGCATGTCGGGCCAGCCCTACAAGGCGGGCGGCATCCGTACGACGGTGGCGGCGACCCGCGCCGCCACGGACGCGGACCTCTCGGCGAACGTGGCCCGCTACATGAGGGAGGCCCTCCAGCAGGGCACGACCACTTTCGAGACGAAGTCCGGCTACGGCCTGACGGTCGAGGACGAGGCCCGCGCACTCCGCATCGCGGCGGAGCACACGGACGAGGTCACCTACCTGGGCGCCCACATCGTCTCCCCGGACTACGCCGACGACCCGGCGGCCTACGTGGACCTGGTGACGGGCGAGATGCTGGACGCCTGTGCCCCGTACGCCCGTTGGGTCGATGTCTTCTGCGAGAAGGGCGCCTTCGACGGCGACCAGGCGCGGGCGATCCTGACGGCGGGCAAGGCGAAGGGCCTCCTCCCGCGCGTGCACGCCAACCAGCTGTCGTACGGCCCCGGCGTCCAGCTCGCGGTCGAACTGGACGCGGCGAGCGCGGACCACTGCACGCACCTGACGGACGCGGACGTGGACGCCCTCGCCTCCGGCAACACGGTCGCGACCCTGCTCCCCGGCGCGGAGTTCTCGACGAGGGCGCAGTGGCCGGATGCCCGCCGCCTCCTGGACGCGGGCGTGACGGTCGCCCTGTCCACCGACTGCAACCCGGGCTCGTCCTTCACGTCCTCGGTCCCGTTCTGCATCGCCCTCGCGGTCCGCGACATGCGCATGACCCCCGACGAGGCCCTCTGGTCCGCCACGGCCGGCGGCGCGGCCGCCCTCCGCCGCACCGACGTCGGCCGCCTCACCCCCGGCACCCGAGCCGACCTCACCTTCCTGTCCGCCCCGTCCCACGTCCACCTGGCCTACCGCCCGGGCGTCCCGCTGGTGTCGGAGGTCTGGCGCGCGGGGGCGCGGGTGGCCTGACGGCGGGCGGCTCAGGCCAGCCAGAGCGCCGCGCGCCGGTGCCGGGCCGGGGGCACGTCCACGGCGTCGACCTCCCCGGCAGGGGAGTTGGCCAGCCGCACGACGACCCCCAGCCGCGCCCGGAGCCGCTGCCGGGCCCGGCGCTCCTCCACCGCCGCCATGCGCGCGACGGAGCGGTCCCGGCTGTGCCGGGGGAAGGAGTACACGGCCACGGTTCTTCTCCCGTGGCGGCGGTCGTACAGCACCACGGCATGCCAAGGATCGCCGGGACGACGCTTCCCGGCGATCCGGCCGTGCGAGGGCGGAACGTGATGGGCGGTACGCGACATGGCGACTCCGTCGGTAAGGATCGCCGCGTTCACTCCTCCGCCGTCAACCCCCTCCGCAGCCGCGCCAAGGTCCGGGAGAGGAGCCGGGACACGTGCATCTGGGAGATGCCGAGTTCCTCGCCGATCTCGGACTGGGTGAGGCCCGCGGTGAAGCGGAGGGAGAGGATGCGGCGGTCGCGGTGGGGGAGGGAGGCGATCATCGGTTTGAGGGACTCGATGTATTCGATGCCCTCGATGGCGTGGTCCTCGTAGCCGAGCCGGTCGGTGAGGGGGACGGTGTCGGATTCCTCGGGTGGGGCGTCCAGGGAGCTCGCCGTGTACGCGTTGGCGGCGGCCATGCCCTCGACGACCTCGTCGGGGGTGATGTCCAGGGCGCGGGCGAGTTCGTCGACGGTGGGGGAGCGGTCGAGGCGCTGGGCCAGCTCGTCGCCGGTCCTGGCGAGGGCGATGCGGAGTTCCTGGAGGCGGCGCGGGACGTGCACCGACCACGAGGTGTCGCGGAAGAAGCGCTTGATCTCGCCGATGATGGTCGGCATCGCGAAGGTGGGGAACTCGACGCCCCGGGCCAGTTCGAAGCGGTCGATCGCCTTGATGAGGCCGATGGTGCCGACCTGGACGATGTCCTCCATCGGCTCGCTGCGGGTGCGGAACCGTGAGGCGGCGAACTTCACCAGGGCCAGGTTGAGTTCGATCAGGGTGTTGCGGACGTACGCGTACTCGTGGGTGCCCTCCTCCAGCTCGCCGAGGCGGGCGAAGAGGTCCTTGGACAGGGCGCGCGCGTCGTGCGGCGCGATCTCGTCCAGGGGCGGGATCCGCGGGAGGTCCGCGAGCTCCGGGACGTCCAGCCGGGGTGGCATGGTCTCCTCCATCGTTGTTCTCTCGCTGCGGTGTGCGGCGCCTCCAAGCCGGCCATGTGGAACGTGTCCTTCTAGCCCTACCCGCTCCGACCCGATGGTTGCAAGTGGCAATTGTCTGATTTGGTAGGGAATGGGAGGGGGTTGGGTGCGGTGGGGCGGGGCGCGCTTGTATGGTTCGGGGCATGTACCGCCAGCACATCGGCAGCGCACCCGGGCGGTTCCGGGTCGAGGTCCGCACCGTGGGGGCGAGCGAGGTGCTCACCCCGGTGGGTGAGCTCGATCACCACACCGCCGCACTGTTGCGCGCGCCACTCGACCGGGCCCTCGACGAGGGACGCTCCCGCCTCGTACTCGACTGCTCGCGGCTCGACTTCTGCGACTCCACCGGGCTCAACGTGCTGCTCGGCGCCCGCCTGAGGGCGGACGCCGCGGGCGGCGGGGTCCATCTCGCGGGCATGCCGCCCGCGGTGGCCCGGGTCTTCGAGATCACCGGGGCGGACGCCGTCTTCACCGTGCACGAGTCGCTCGAAGCCGCGCTTCCCGACTGAGGCCGCCCGGCCGGCCCGACTCCCTGTCCTGAACTCGCAATCGGTTGAATCGGTGAGGTGAAGCGTTGAAGGAGACCGCCTCCGGCGACCCCGAGGTCCGCACCCTCGCCCTCGGGGCGGCCAGTGGCACCGTCCCGCTGGCCCGCGACTTCACCCGGCAGGCGCTCCTCGACTGGGGCTGGCTCCCGGCCGCCACCGCCGACCGCAGGGCCGCCGCCGAGGACGTCCTGCTCGTGGTCTCCGAACTCGTCACCAACGCCTGCCTGCACGCCGAGGGCCCGGAGAGCCTGCGCGTGCTGCGGCTCGCCGAGGTGCTGCGCCTCGAAGTCGCCGACCGGGGCGCCGGCCAGCCCGCCCCGCGCACCCCGCACCGCGCCGGACGCCCCGGCGGACACGGCATGTTCATCGTGCAGCGGCTCTGCCGCGCCTGGGGCATCGACCGCACCCCGGGCGCCCCCGGCAAGACGGTCTGGGCCGAACTCGCCGCGCCCGCATAGGACTTTCACTTCCCTCTCTCTTCCCTCCGCAAGACCCCCGGCGTACCTTGACGGCCAATCTGATAGATCGTCAGTTACGCGGTGAGGGGTGCTCAAGGTGCCGAACCGGAAAAGAACGGCCGGTGCGCTGACGGCGGCGATGACGGTGGCGGGCGCGACGGTCCTGCTCACCGCCCCCGCCGCCCACGCGGCGGTCGTCGACGTCAACTACGCCTGCGAGACGAAGATCGGCCCCAAGGGTGCGGTCTCGCCCGTCGACATCACCGCCGTCAAGAGCGGCGGTTCGTACACGATCACCATGTCCTTCCAGAAGGGCGTCTCCGACAGCCCCATCGAACTCCCGAAGGGCGTCATGACCCCGCGCGCCGACATCGTCGTCGGCGGCGCGGACAGCGGCAAGGTCCAGGTGAAGGGCGTCCCCAACACGGCCGCCATCCCGCCGAACACCCCCATCAGCATCGGGCGGTTGACGGGCACGTACACCCCGAAGAAGAGCGGCAAGGTCACCTTCACCGCCGGGGTCCTCACCGTCCACGCGCTCGGCATGGACGCCGCCGTCTGCACCCCCAAGAACAACCCCAAGCCCGCCCTGGAACTGGACGTCACGGCGGCCGGCGGCTCAGGCGGAGGCGACTCCGGCGGCTCCGGCGACTCGGGCGGCTCCGGCGGCACGGGCACCCTGCCCAAGACCGGCCCGCTCGACTCGGCCGTCGCCCTCGGCACCCTCGGCGGCACCGTGCTGCTGACCGGCGCG
The DNA here is from genome assembly GCF_040303965.1 of Streptomyces sp. NPDC094032. Lineage (NCBI taxonomy): Bacteria > Bacillati > Actinomycetota > Actinomycetes > Kitasatosporales > Streptomycetaceae > Streptomyces > Streptomyces sp. NPDC094032. The sequence continues at coordinate 184,905 of NZ_JBEOUE010000014.1, forward strand.
GCCGGGGTGCTCTGGCTCACCCGGCGCACGGCACACTGATGCGGACGGCGTGGGCCGGCACCGGGGCCGCCGCGCTCGCCCTCCTCGGGGCGGTCGGCGCGGCCCCCGCACCCGGCTGGACGGCGGCGCCCGCCGCGGGACGCCCGTACGTCTACCTGGAGGGCGCCGCCGGCAGCGTGCTCCAGGACACCCTGTCCGTCACCAACCCGGGCGCCCGCCCGCTCACCGTCCGGCTCACCGGCCAGGGCGCCCGCGTCGCCTTCGCCGCCCGGACCGTCACCGTGCCCGCCAGGACCCGCGCGGACGTGCCCTTCGCGGTGACCGTCACCGCCGACACCCCGCCCGGCGACCTGCGCGGCACCGTCCGCGCCGGCGCCGACGGACGCGAAACGCTCGTCCCGCTCCTGCTGCGGGTCAGCGGACCCCGGCTCGCCGCGCTCACCGTCGAGGACGTCCGCGTCGACCGGGCCGGCACCCTGCACTACACGCTCGTCAACCGCGGCAACACCCTGCTCGCCCCGCGCCTGGCCGTCCGCGCCGACGGCGTCCTCGGCCGCCGGCTCGTCGACCGGCCCGAACGCCCGCTGCCGCTGACCCTGCGCCCCGGCGAGCGGGCCGCCCGCACCGAAGCCTGGCCCGACCCGCCCGCCCTGGACTCGGTCACCGTCCGGGTGACGGCCACCGCCCCCGGCGCGGCCCCCGCGACGGCCGCCGCGGACACCGTCTTCGCCTCCGTGGCGGGCGTCGGCGCCGCGGCCGCCGCCCTGCTCGGGCTGTCCGGCGCGACCGCGTACGCGATACGGAGGACCCGATGAGCTCCACGAGGCCGACCAGGCCGCCGAGGCCGCTGCGTACCGGCACGGCCGCCGCCCTGCTCGCCGCGCTGCTGTTCGCCCTGCTGCCCGCCGCCCCCGCGGCGGCCGAGGCGGCTCCCAAGGTCGCGCTCTCGCAGAGCGAGGGCGGCAAGGGCGGCGAGCTCACCGTCAGCGGCTCAGGCTGGAAGCCGGGCGCCCTGCTCATGCTGCTGATCTGCGGCCAGGGCGCCCCCGGCAAGGGCGTCATCGGCGGCACCAACTCCTGCGCCAACGCCGACGGCCGGGCCGCCACCGTCGACGCCAAGGGCGCCTTCAGCCAGAAGCTGCCGGTCGCCGAACCGCCCAAGCCCTGCCCCTGCGTGGTGCACGTGGCCGGGGTCACCGGCCAGCAGGACGTCGTGGACGTCGCGTTCACCGTCGCCGGGCACCCCACGGCGCCGCTGCCCGAGCCGACCGGCGGCGGCCGGCTCGCCGTGCTCGCCACCGTACGGCTCGAAGGCTCCAGCGGCGTCCTCGTCTGGTTCGGCGCCCCGCCCCGCCGCGAGGTGGTCTTCACCGTCGGCAACCTCGGCCAGACCCCGGTCAAGGACCCGGTCTTCGAGGTCGGCTCCAGCCACGGCGTCTTCTCGCCGCAGTACGAGGAGCGGCAGTGGCGCGGCACCCTCGCGCCCGGCCGCAAGGCCCTGATCCGGCTGCCCGTCGAGCTGTCGGCGGGCGCCCACGGCGACTACCAGGTGTCCGTACGGTACGGCGGCAAGGTGCTGGTCGAGCAGCCGTGGGGCGTCGGGCGCCCGTGGGGCGTCACGCTCTTCTGGCTGCTGCTCGCGGTGGTCGTCCCGGCGGCCCTCTTCCGGATCGGCATGGCGGTCGTCGACCGGACCCGCCCGCAGGGCCGCCGACGGCAGCGGCAGCGGCCGCACCCCCACCGGGTGCCGGACCGCGCCCCCGTGCCCGTACCGCCGGCGACCGCCGGTGACGAACAGCCGACCGCGGTCCTGCCGTGGTTCACCCCCCATTCCGCACCGTCAGAGAACAGTCCGACGACGAAGGGACAGTCGTGAGCACGACACGCACGACCCGGAGGACGCTCGCGGCGGGCGTCGCGCTGATGCTCGGCGGCGCGGGAATCCTGCTGACCGCGAGCCCCGCGCTGGCCGCCGAGGTCTCCTACAAGACCGAGTGCATCCCGCCCTCGATCTCCGGCCTCCCGCCGGTGCAGGGCACCACCACGGTGCAGATCACGGCACCGGCGCAGGCCAAGGTGGGCGACGAGGTCGAGGTGGTCTGGAAGACGGTCGTGGCCGCCTCCAAGAACCCCGACGTCCTCGACCTGGACAAGGACACCGTCAAGCCGACCGGCACGATCAAGGTGGGCGGCGCGGGGAGCGGGACCCTGTCCATGGAGGGGCCGCGGCAGAATCCGCCGATCAAGAAGAACAGCCCGATGATCCTGCCGGAGATGAAGGGCAAGCTGAAGCTGGACAAGGCGGGCGACATCACGCTGACGCCCGACAAGTACACGATCAACGTGTCCAAGCCGATCTCGACGGACACGAAGTGCTCGCCGAAGGAGTCGGTCGGGGCCGCGGCCACGATCAAGGTGACGGACGGCGGGGGCACGACGAGCTCCGGCGGGTCGACGACGACGTCGGGCGGGTCGACGACCACCTCCGGCGGGTCCACGACGACGTCGGGAGGCTCCACGACCACGTCGGGAGGCTCCACGACGACGTCCGGCGGCGGCACCACCACCACGTCGGGTGGGTCCACGACCACCTCCGGCGGCGGCACTTCCGGTGGGGGCGGTGGTCAGACCGACTTCCCCGGCAAGCAGGTCTCGGTGAACATGGCCTGCACGTCGCCCGGCCCCGCCTCGATCGCCTCCAAGGTGACCATCGACGCCAAGAAGAGCGGCGGCTCCTACGCCCTCACCGTCAAGACCGGGAAGGGCGTCATGAACAGCCCGGCCCCGCTCCCCAAGGGAGGCCTCACACCGTCCATGGTGATCAAGATCGGTGGCGCCGACAGCGGCACCGTGACCGTCACCGGCACCCCGAACCCGGCCCCCCTGGAGGCCGGAAAGCCGGTCGACCTCACCGACATGACCGGCACGTACAAGCCGGGCGCGACCGGCAAGGCCACGCTCAGCCCCGGTGACCTGACCATCAACGTCACGCTCGGCGGCGCGAAGATCGTCATCCCCTGCAAGGTCCAGGGCGCCTCCCCGGTCTCCCTGGAGCTCGACACCACCAAGCAGGCCGGCGGCGCGGCCGGAGGCTCCGGGAACTCCGGGGCCAACGGGGGCTCCGGCGGGGGCGACGACCTCGCCCACACCGGCGCCGACGACACCGGCGCCCTGCGCGCCCTCGCCCTGGTGGCGGGCACGGTGATCCTGCTCGGCGGGGCCGTGTTCACCTTCACCCCGTGGGCCCGTCTGCGGCGCTAGGCGGAAACGGCGGAGGGCCGCCGCACCGAATCGGTGCGGCGGCCCTCCGTGCGTACTGCGGGACCGGGCTCGGTCAGTGGACGCTGCCCATGAGCGCCTGGACCTTCTTGCGGTACATGAAGACCGCGAAGCCGGCCAGGACGGCGCCTGTCGCCTGGAGCGCGATGATCCCTGTGCCGTTCAGGTCCACACCGGCCAGCGAGAGCAGACCCGTGGTGCAGTCACCGGCGGTGACGGCGAGGAACCAGACACCCATCATCTGGGAGGCGTACTTCTGCGGGGCCATCTTCGTGGTGACGGAGAGGCCGACGGGGGAGAGGCACAGCTCACCGATGGTCTGGATCATGTAGATCGAGACGAGCCACATCGGGGAGACCTTGGTGCCGTCGCCCGCCATGTTCATCGGGACGATGAAGACGAAGAAGGACGCGCCGACCAGGACCAGGCCCATCGCGAACTTCACGACGGTGTTGGGCTCCTGGTTCTTGCGGGAGAGCCACAGCCACAGCCAGGCGAAGACCGGGGCCAGCGCCATGACGAAGAGCGGGTTCAGCGACTGGTACCAGGTGGCCGGGAAGCCGAAGCCGAAGACGGTGTCCGCGGTCTTGCCGTCGGCGAACAGGGCCAGCGTCGAACCGCCCTGGTCGTAGATCATCCAGAAGACGGCGGCGGCGACGAAGAACCAGATGTAGCCGGTCATCCGCGACTGCTCGCTCTTGTCGAGGTCCTTGTCGCGCTTGATGCGCGTCAGGACGGCGACCGGGATGATCAGGCCGGCGAGCGTGATCGGGACGAGCGCCCAGTTCAGGGTGTAGATGCCGAGCGCGACGATGGCGCCGTAGAAGACGGCGGCGAGGGCGACGACGACGGCGACCTTGACCAGGATGCCCTTGCGCTCCGCCGGGGAGAGCGGGTTCGGGACGATGTTGCTCTTCGGGCTCAGGCTCTTGGTGAAGGCCAGGAAGCAGGCGAGGCCGACACCCATGCCGACCGCGGCCAGCGCGAAGCCGAGGTGCCAGTTGACCTTCTCGCCCAGCGTGCCGACGGCGAACGGGGCGATGAAGGCGCCCAGGTTGATGCCGATGTAGAAGAGCGTGAAGCCACCGTCACGGCGCGGGTCGTCCGGGCCGTTGTAGAGGTGGCCGACCATCGTCGAGATGTTGGCCTTGAGCAGACCGGAGCCGACGGCGACCAGCGCCAGACCGGCGAAGAACGCCGCTTGGCCGGGGATCGCCAGCGAGGCGTGGCCCGCCATGATCACGAAACCGGCGATGGCGACCGTCTTGCGGGCACCCCAGACACGGTCGCCGAACCAGCCACCGGGCATGGCCATCAGGTAGACCATCGACACGTACACGGAGTAGATCGCCGTGGCCGTGGCCGCCGTCATGGCGAGACCGCCGCCCTGGCTGCCCGTGGCCGCGTCCGTGCCGCCGGAGACCAGGTACAGGACGAGAAGGGCCCTCATGCCGTAGTAGGAGAAACGCTCCCACATCTCGGTGAAGAAGAGGGTGGCCAGACCACGGGGGTGGCCGAGGAAGGTCTTCTCGGAACCGGAGGTTCCGTCGGAAGCCTTCGTCAGGCTGGACGCCATGTCGATCCTTGCTCTGTCGGGACGCGCGCTTCGTGAGCGGGGTGCGCCCGGTGGGGGAGGCCGGCACCGGGGGAGCGCGGTCGCACCTCCCCGGGATCCACGCCCCGACGCTTCATCGCGTTCGGGACCCGGCCCACAGGTCATTCACTGTTCCCAAGACTGCCGAGGCACGTCTTGTGCAGAAAAGAGACCCTTGGCGTGTGAACACGGCCAAAGGTCCCCGATTACCGCTACAGAACTCTCGACACCATACGACACGACAGTGCCGGATATGGAAGGACTTGAGAGATGGATCACAGGTAGCGACGGAACCAACTTCCTTCAATCGAAGGTCATCAGCAGGTTACGCGCCAAGATCCAGAGGCGTTGCGCACGGCCGAAGGATCACGCCCCGGCAGCGCCGCCGTGCGGACTACCATCACCCCATGACCCGTGTACTGCTCGCCGAGGACGACGCCTCCATCTCGGAACCGCTGGCCCGCGCCCTGCGGCGGGAGGGATACGAGGTCGAGGTGCGGGAGGACGGTCCGACCGCCCTCGACGCCGGACTCCAGGGCGGGGTCGACCTGGTCGTGCTCGACCTCGGCCTGCCCGGCATGGACGGCCTGGAGGTCGCCCGCCGGCTGCGCGCCGAGGGCCACACCGTGCCGATCCTGGTCCTCACCGCCCGCGCCGACGAGGTCGACACGGTGGTCGGACTCGACGCCGGCGCCGACGACTACGTCACCAAGCCCTTCCGCCTCGCCGAGCTGCTGGCCCGCGTCCGGGCCCTGCTCCGGCGCGGCGCCACCGAGCCGGCCGTCGCCCCCACCACCCACGGCGTACGGATCGACGTCGAGTCGCACCGCGCCTGGATGGGCGACGAGGAGCTCCAGCTCACCGCCAAGGAGTTCGACCTGCTCCGGGTGCTGGTCCGCGACGCGGGCCGGGTGGTCACCCGCGACCAGCTGATGCGCGAGGTCTGGGACACCACCTGGTGGTCCTCCACCAAGACCCTCGACATGCACATCTCCTGGCTGCGCAAGAAGCTGGGCGACGACGCGGCCAACCCCCGCTACATCGCCACGGTCCGGGGCGTCGGCTTCCGCTTCGAGAAGAGCTGACGCTCCCTCCGCCCGAAGAGAGCTGAGTCCGCCCCGCCATGCGCCGCCGCCTGATCAACTCCACGCTCGCCGTGGTGCTCGTCGTCATCGCCGTCTTCGGGGTCTCCCTGGTGATCGTCGAGTCCCGCACCATCTCCAACAGCGCCCAGGAGAGCGTGGACTCCGAGGCGCTGCGGATCGTCTCCATCGTCGACAGCCGGCTCATCGGCGGGGAGCCGGTCAACCCCGACATCCTGGCCGAGCAGAGCGGCGCCAAGCGGTACGCCCGGATCACCATCCCCGGCCGCGACGCCATCGAGATCGGCGCCCGCCCCAGCGGCCAGGTCATCCGGGGCCTCGCCGAGGGCGAGCGCGGCGAGACGGTGACCGTCGAGGAGGCCCGCTCGGTCGTCACCGACGAGGTCGCCCGCACCCTGATGATCATCGCGGGCGTGGCGCTGCTGTGCGTGGTGGCGGCCGTGCTCCTCGCCGTACGGCAGGCGAACAAGCTGGCCTCGCCGCTCACCGACCTCGCCGAGACCGCCGAGCGGCTCGGCTCCGGCGACCCGCGCCCCCGGCACAAGCGGTACGGGGTGCCCGAGCTGGACCGGGTCGCGGACGTCCTGGACAACTCGGCCGAGCGGATCGCCCGGATGCTCACCGCCGAGCGCCGGCTCGCCGCCGACGCCTCCCACCAGCTCCGTACGCCCCTCACCGCCCTCTCCATGCGCCTGGAGGAGGTCGCCATGTCCGACGACCTCGACACGGTCCGGGAGGAGGCGACGATCGCGCTCACCCAGGTCGAGCGGCTGACCGACGTGGTCGAGCGGCTGCTCACCAACTCGCGCGACCCCCGTACGGGCTCCGCCGTCGCCTTCGACCTGGACGAGGTCATCAAGCAGCAGATCGAGGAGTGGCGCCCCGCCTACCGCAGCGCGGGCCGGGCCATCGTGCACTCCGGCAAGCAGGGCATGCGGGCCGTCGGCACCCCGGGCGCGGTCGCCCAGGTCCTGGCGGCGCTCATCGAGAACTCGCTCATGCACGGCGGCGGCACGGTCGCGCTGCGCACCCGGGTCACCGGCAACCAGTCCGTGATCGAGGTCACCGACGAGGGCCCCGGCGTCCCCGCCGACCTCGGGGCGCGGATCTTCGAGCGGGCGGTCAGCGGGCGCAGCTCCACGGGCATCGGCCTCGCGGTCGCCCGGGACCTCGCGGAGGCCGACGGCGGGCGTCTGGAGCTGCTCCAGCAGCAGCCGCCGGTGTTCGCCCTCTTCCTCGGCCGCGAGGTCCGCAGCCGCACGGAGTCGGAACGCGAACGCCCGGTCCGCTGAGCGGACCGGGCGTTCTCGGTCTGTCGGTGCGGCCGGGATCAGACCCGGTCGGGCTGCTTGCGCCCGCTCTGGCGGGGCGCCTGCTCCAGGAACGATTCGGCGGTCTGCACCGCCTCCTTCGCGGGCAGCGCCTTGAAGACCCAGGTCCGGTAGGACCAGAAGCGGAACAGCGTGGCGACGCCGATGCCGAAGAACTTGAAGAAGTTGCTCGCCAGCGGGGTGTCCCAGCCGAAGCCGTACGTCGCCGCGTAGAGCACGCCGTTCTCGATCACCATGCCGACGGCGCTGAACAGCAGGAACAGGGTCAGTTCCTTGGTCCGGCCGGACTTGTCGCGGTCGCGGTACGTGAAGTAGCGGAACCCCACGTAGTTGAAGGCGATGGCCACCGCCGTGGCGATGATGCTCGCCCGGACCACGGGGAGGTCGGTGAGGTGGCGGACCAGGTTGAAGACGGCCAGGTTCACCAGCACGCCAAGGCCGCCGACCACGCCGAACTTGGCGACCTCGCGGACGAGGCGGTCCAGTCGCATGCGCAGGGCGCCGGGTTCACTCATCGTGATGGCTCTGTCCCGTCCGTTTCGGAGGTGTTCCGGCCGACGCCCGGACGGCGTCAACCAAACCATGCTAACCAGCGCTCCTGTCACCCGCCTGTGTTGCTCGCGATCCGTGGGCGAACCCACTCCCGGCTGTGACAAAACACAGCCGGACGAGTGTCCGGAACTTGTGCGGATACCCTAAGAGGGTGACGTTCCCGGTAGTCGGCATGGTCGGTGGCGGTCAGCTCGCCCGTATGACCCACGAGGCGGGTATCCCCCTCGGCATCAAGTTCAAGCTGCTCAGTGACACCCCGCAGGACTCGGCGGCCCAGGTGGTGAGCGAGGTCGTGCTCGGCGACTATCGCGACCTGGACACGCTGCGTGACTTCGCGCGCGGCTGCGACGTGATCACTTTCGATCACGAGCACGTGCCCGCGGAGCACCTGGCGGCCCTGGAGGCGGACGGCGTCGTCGTCCGCCCCGGCCGTGCGGCCCTCGCGCACGCCCAGGACAAGGGGGTGATGCGGGCGAGGCTCGACGCGATCGGCGCGCCCGGCCCGCGGCACCGCCTGGTCGCGGACCCGGCCGACGCGGCGGCCTTCGCCGCCGAGGGCGAGGGCTTCCCGATCATCCTGAAGACCGTGCGCGGCGGCTACGACGGCAAGGGCGTCTGGTTCGTGCGCTCGGAGGCGGACGCACACGACGCCTTCAAGGCGGGCGTGGCGGTCCTCGCGGAGGAGAAGGTCGACTTCGCGCGCGAGCTCGCCGCGAACATCGTCCGCTCCCCGCACGGGCAGGCCGTCGCCTACCCGGTCGTGGAGTCGCGGCAGGTCGACGGCGTCTGCGACACCGTCATCGCGCCCGCCCCCGACCTCTCCGCCGAGCTTGCGGGACAGGCCCAGGAGCTGGCCCTCCGCATCGCCAAGGAGCTGGACGTCGTCGGCCACCTCGCGGTCGAGCTCTTCGAGACCCGCGACGGCCGCATCCTCGTCAACGAGCTCGCCATGCGCCCGCACAACTCCGGCCACTGGACCCAGGACGGCGCGGTCACCTCGCAGTTCGCCAACCACGTCCGGGCCGTCCTCGACCTTCCGCTGGGCGACCCGCGCCCCCGCGCGAAGTGGACCGTGATGTGCAATGTTCTCGGTGGCGACTTCCCGGACATGTACTCCGCGTACCTGCACTGCATGGCCAGGGACCCGCAGCTGAAGATCCACATGTACGGCAAGGACGTGAAGCCCGGCCGCAAGGTGGGCCACGTCAACACCTACGGCGACGACCTGGACGACGTGCTGGAGCGCGCCCGCCACGCCGCCGACTACCTGCGAGGAACGATCGTTGAGTAATCCGCTCATTGGCATCGTCATGGGGTCCGACTCGGACTGGCCCGTCATGGAGGCCGCCGCGCAGGCCCTCGACGAGTTCGAGATCGCGTACGAGGTCGACGTCGTCTCCGCGCACCGCATGCCGCGCGAGATGATCGCGTACGGCGAGCAGGCCGCCGAGCGCGGTCTGAAGGCGATCGTCGCGGGCGCCGGCGGCGCGGCGCACCTGCCGGGCATGCTGGCCTCGGTCACCCCGCTGCCCGTGATCGGCGTCCCCGTGCCGCTGAAGTACCTCGACGGCATGGACTCGCTCCTCTCCATCGTGCAGATGCCGGCCGGGGTCCCGGTCGCCACCGTCTCGGTCGGCGGCGCCCGCAACGCGGGCCTCCTCGCCGCCCGGATCCTCGCCACGCACGACCCCGAACTCCTCGCCCGCATGCGGGACTTCCAGCAGGAGCTGAACGACCAGGCGACCGAGAAGGGCAAGCGGCTGCGGGCCAAGGTCGAGGGCGCGGAGTCCTTCGGGTTCGCCCGATGAGCGCGGCCGATCGCCTCGCGGAGGCGCGGGAACTCCTCGCCTCCGCCCCGGTCGTCGACGGGCACAACGACCTGCCCTGGGCGCTGCGCGAGCACTGCGGCTACGACCTCGACAAGCTGGACATCGCCACCGACCAGAGCGGCTCGCTCCACACCGACCTGGCCCGGATGCGGGCCGGCGGCGTCGGCGCCCAGTTCTGGTCGGTCTACGTGCCCTGCCGGCTCACCGGCGACAACGCGGTCAGCGCCACCCTGGAGCAGATCGACGTCGTCGACCAGCTCCTGGAGCGGTACGCGGCGGATCTCGCGCCCGCGCTCACCGCGGACGACATGGAGGCGGCCCGCGAGGACGGCCGGATCGCCTCCCTCAAGGGCGCCGAGGGCGGCCACTCGATCAACAACTCCCTCGCCACCCTGCGCGCCCTGCACACCCTGGGCGTGCGGTACATGACGCTCACGCACAACGACAACAACGACTGGGCGGACTCGGCCACCGACGCGCCCCGGCACGGCGGTCTGACCGCCTTCGGCCGCGAGGTCGTCCGCGAGATGAACCGGACCGGCATGCTGGTCGACCTTTCGCACGTCGCCGCCACCACCATGCGCGACGCGCTGGACACCAGCGTCGCGCCGGTGATCTTCTCGCACTCGTCCTCCCGCGCCGTCTGCGACCACCCGCGCAACATCCCGGACGACGTCCTGGAGCGGCTGCCCGCCAACGGCGGTGTCGCGATGGCGACCTTCGTGCCGAAGTTCATCCTCCCCGCGGCGGTGGAGTGGACGGCCCGCGCCGACGCCAATCTGCGCGCGCACGGCTTCGACCACCTCGACACGACCGCCGAGGCGATGAAGCTGCACCGCGCCTTCGAGGCGGAGCACCCGCGCCCGGTCGCGACGGCCGCCACGGTCGCCGACCACCTCGACCACATGCGCCAGGTCGCGGGCATCGACCACATCGGCATCGGCGGCGACTACGACGGCACCGCCTTCACCCCGGCCGGCCTCGACGACGTCGCGGGCTACCCGAACCTGGTCGCGGAGCTCCTCACCCGCGGCTGGTCCCACCAGGACCTGGCCAAGCTGACCTGGTCCAACGCGGTCCGGGTGCTGCGCGACGCGGAGGCGGTGGCCCGCGAGCGGCGCGCGCTGCGGGGCCCGTCGGTGGCGACGATCGCGACGCTGGACGCGTAAGAAAACTGGCTGATCGTCAGAAGGGGCCCCGCCACGGCGGGGCCCCTTCGGCGTCCCCGTCCCCATCCCCCGAACGGCTCAGCCCGGCGCGCCCGCCCCCCGGCCCGATGGCACGGTTGACCGTACTGCCTAGTAGTACGGAGTTGAGTCACCCATGGCAGATCTGCTCGACGATCCCACCACCACGACGTTCACCGTCGCCCACGCCGCGTCCGCGGGCGACCAGGATCCCCCCGAACATCCCCGGCCCCTCGACGAGTCGACCCGTGCGCGCGCCCTGCTCGCGGCGCAGCCGGTCGTCGAGGGGCACACGGAACCGCCCCGCGTGCTCGACCCGGACGACCTGTCGCCGGTCCGGGCGCCGGAGGCGGGAGCCCAGCTCTGGTCGCTGCGCGTGGGCGCGGACGAGGGCGTGCTCGGCACCCTGCGCCGGATCGACGCGATCCGCGCGCTGGTGGCCGCCTTCCCCGAGGAGCTGCGCCTGGCGTACACGACCTCCGAGATGGCCCACGCCCGCAACTGCGGCCGGGTGGCCGCGCTGCTCGGGCCGGTGAGCTGGGAGGCGGTCGGCGGTTCGGTCGCCGCGCTCCGGGCGTACCACGCGCTCGGCGTACGGGCCGTCGGCCTCACCCGCTTCGACCGCTTCGCCCGTGAGGCGATACGGGAGATGAACCGCCTCGGTCTCACCGTGGACCTCGCGGGGGCCGACCCCGACACCGTCCGTCAGACCCTCAGGGTGGGCCGGGCCCCGGTCCTGCTCACCCGCGCGGAACCCGACGGCATGCCGGACGACGTGCTGCGCCTGCTGGGCGAGAACGGCGGCGTCTGCATGGTGCCGGTCACACCGGACGCGTCGGCCACGGCCGACACCCTCGACCGCCTGCGAACCCTGGCGGGCCCCGGCGCGACCGGCCTCTCCCACACCACCGACCCGACCCAGGGCTACACCCCCCTCTTCGCGGAACTCCTCCGCAGAGCCTGGCCCATCCAGGACCTGATAGCCCTCTCCCACGCCAACACCACCCGCACCCTGAGAGAGACGGAGTTCCACGCGAGAACTACGCGACTGAAGGCCGCGTGACCGACGGCAAGGGGCCCGACCGCACCCGCGGCCGGGCCCCGCCGTTCCGTAGGCCGCGCCGCCCCGCCCGTGTGGGCAATCGTCCCGCTGGGGCGGGACGGGTGGGCACACGGGACGGCGCGCTTAGCGGCGCCTCCGCTCCCCGCGCCTAGACCCGCACCCCCTCAGGCCCGAGGCCGCCCCATCGCCCGATACGTCCACCCGGCCTCGCGCCACCGCTCAGGATCCAACGCGTTACGCCCATCCAGGATCACGGGGGAGGCGACCACACCGGCCAACTCCACCGGATCCACCCCATCCCGAAACTCCCGCCACTCGGTCAGATGCAGCACCACATCCGCCCCCCGCACCGCCTCGACCACCGACTCCGCATACCCCAGCGTGGGAAACAGCCGCCGAGCGTTGTCCATCCCCTTGGGGTCGTAGACGGTCACCTGACCGCCCTGAAGATGGATCTGCCCCGCCACATTCAGCGCGGGCGAGTCCCGCACATCGTCCGAGTCCGGCTTGAAGGCCGCACCGAGAACGGCGACCCGCTTGCCGAGGAAGCCCCCGCCCAGCGCCTCCCGCGCCATCTCCACCATGGACGCCCGCCGCCGCATGTTGATGGAGTCGATCTCGCGCAGGAAGGTCAGCGCCTGGTCCGCCCCCAGCTCCCCGGCCCGCGCCATGAAGGCCCGGATGTCCTTGGGCAGGCACCCGCCGCCGAAACCGATCCCGGCCCGCAGGAACTTCGCGCCGATCCGCTCGTCGTGCCCGATCGCCTCCGCCAGCTTGGCGACATCGCCGCCGGCCGCCTCGCAGACCTCGGCCATCGCGTTGATGAAGGAGATCTTCGTGGCGAGGAAGGAGTTGGCGGAGGTCTTCACCAGCTCGGCGGTCGGATAGTCGGTCACCACGAACGGCGACCCCTCCGCCACCGGCACCGCGTACACCGTGCGCAGCAGCTTCTCGGCGAGCTCGCCCCGCGCGCCCTCGGCGACACCGACCACGACCCGGTCCGGGTGCAGGGTGTCCTGCACGGCGAAGCCCTCGCGGAGGAACTCCGGGTTCCAGGCCAGCTCGACGCCCTCGGGCAGCAGCCCGGCGAGCCGCTGCGCCGAGCCGACCGGCACGGTCGACTTGCCGACGACGAGCGCGCCCTCACGCACCACGCCGGCCAGCGAGGAGAAGGCGGCGTCGACGTACGACATGTCGCAGGCGTACTCGCCGTGCTTCTGCGGCGTGTTCACGCAGACGAAGTGGACGTCGCCGAACGCGCCGACCTCCTCCCAGGAGGTGGTGAACCGCAGCCGCCCGCTGGACCCCTCGATCCCCTCCACGTGGCGCGCGAGCAGCTCTTCGAGCCCCGGTTCGTACATCGGCACCCGGCCGGAGGCGAGCAGCTCGATCTTCTCGGGCACGACATCGAGCCCGAGGACCTCGAAGCCGAGCTCAGCCATGGCCGCGGCGTGCGTGGCGCCGAGGTATCCGGTGCCGATCACGGTGATCTTGAGGGCCATGCGGGACTCCCTGTGCGTACGGGCGGGAAATGCCTGCCCGAGCATAGTCGGGGCCTGGATCGAGGCCCGGTCACGCCCTACCCTTTGGGTTACTTAACGGTAGTTAGCAAGCGGCAGGGAAGTGAGTGGGCATGTCGGGTTCCAAGGACTTCGATCTGTATCGCCCGGCGGAGGAGCACGACATGCTCCGTGAGTCGGTCCGTGCGCTGGCGGAGGCGAAGATCGCGCCGTTCGCCGCGGCGGTGGACGAGGAGGGCCGCTTCCCGCAGGAGGCCCTGGACGCGCTGGTCGCGGCCGACCTGCACGCCGTCCACGTCCCCGAGAGCTACGGCGGCGCCGGCGCCGACGCCCTCGCCACGGTCATCGTGATCGAGGAGGTCGCCCGCGCCTGCGGCTCCTCCTCGCTGATCCCGGCGGTCAACAAGCTGGGCTCGCTGCCGGTCATCCTCTCCGGCTCCGAGGAGCTCAAGGCCAAGTACCTCGCCCCCCTGGCCAAGGGCGACGCCATGTTCTCCTACGCACTCTCGGAGCCGGACGCGGGCTCCGACGCCGCCGGCATGAAGACCCGCGCTGTACGCGACGGCGACTTCTGGATCCTCAACGGCGTCAAGCGCTGGATCACCAACGCCGGCGTCTCCGAGTACTACACCGTCATGGCCGTCACCGA
>NZ_JBEOUE010000015.1:0-191468 GCF_040303965.1 Streptomyces sp. NPDC094032
GCCCTGGACCCCGACGCCCCCGCCCGGGTCCGGATCGACGCCGACGGCACCACCCTGCGCATCACCGACACCGGCATCGGCCTCACCGAGACCGATGTCCACACCCTCCTCGCCACCATCGGCAACAGCTCCAAACGGGACCCCGCCCACGGCCTCGAAGGCGCCCGCGCCGAATACCTCGGCCAGTTCGGCATCGGCCTGCTCGCCTGCTTCGTCGTCGCCGCCGAGATCCGCGTCGTCTCCCGCTCCGCCCGCACCCCCGACGCACCCCCCGTCGAATGGCGCGCCCACGACGACGGCTCCTACACCGTCACCACCCTCGACCAGGCCGCCCACCCCGAACCCGGCACCACCGTCCACCTCACCGCCCGCCCCGGCACCACCGACTGGCTCACCCACGACCGCGTCCTCACCCTCGCCCGCCACTACGGCTCCCTCCTCCCCCACACCATCCACGTCGGAGACCAGCCGGTCACGGACCTGCCGGCACCGTGGGAGCGCGCGTACCCGAGTCCGGCGGCGCGCCGGGCGGCGCTGGCCGCGCACTGCCGCGAGACCCTGGGCTTCACGCCCCTCGACGTCATCGAGCTCGACGTGCCGCTCGCCGGACTGCGCGGGGTCGCCCACGTCCTCCCCTCGCAGGTCAGCCCCGCCCACCGGGCGGGCCACCGGGTCCACCTCAAGGGGATGCTCCTGACGGAGAAGGCCGACGGGCTGCTCCCGGACTGGGCCTTCTTCGTCCGCTGCGTCCTGGACACCGACACCCTGCGCCCCACCGCCTCCCGCGAGTCCCTCTACGAGGACGAGACGCTGGACGCCGTACGCGAGGCCCTCGGCCGGTCCGTACGCGACTGGCTGGCGGAGCTCGCGGCGAGTGAGCCCGAACGCCTGCGCCGCCTCCTCGCCGTCCACCACCTCGGCGTGCGGTCGCTGGCGCGGCACGACGACGGGATCCTGGCCGCGATGCTGCCGTGGCTGCCGTTCGAGACCAGCGACGGACAGCTCTCCCTGGACGCCTTCGCCCGCCGCCACCCGGTCGTCCACTTCACCCGTACCGTCGAGGAGTTCCGCCAGGTCGCGGCCATCGCCGCCGCCCAGGGCATCGGCGTCGTCAACGGCGGGCACACCTACGACTGCGCGCTCGTGGAACGCCTGCCGTCGGTGCGGCCGGGCACGGCCGTGGCCGAACTCGACGCCGGCACCGTCGCCGACCGCCTGGACGCCGTCGCCCCCGCGCACGAACGCGCCCTCACCGGCTTCCTCTCCCTCGCCCGCACGACGCTCGACGCCCTCGGCTGCGACGTCGCCCTGCGCGCCTTCCGGCCGGTCACCCTGCCCGCGCTGCTGCTCGACGGCCGCCTCGTCCTCAACCACCACAGCCCCCTCGTCCGCCGCATCGCCGCCCTCGACGACCCCACCCTCACCGCCACCGCCGTCGAAGCCCTCTACGGGCAAGCCCTCCTCATGGCCCAACGCCCCCTGCGCCCCGCCGACAACGCCCTCCTCAACCGCACCTTCCTCGGCCTCCTCGACCGGTCCGTGCGGACGGGGTCCGGCGGGACGGAGCGTGCGGCGGACCCGGCCCCCGAACGCCCCTCCGGAGAACACCGATGACCCGCCGCCCCCTCGACGAGATCCGCAACGACGTCTACCGCAACGGCGAGGAGCCGTACGGCTCGGCCCGCAACGCCCGCGCCGAGCGGCTGGTCGCCGAGGCGGAGGCGACGGGCGACCGCCCGCTGCTCGTCGAGGCCCTGACGGGACTGACGGTCGCGTACACCTCCAGCGCGGAGGGCGACAAGATGTTCGTGCCGTTCGCGCGGCTGCTGCGGATGTGGGACCAGAATCCGGCGGACTTCGACGAGGACGACACCCACGAGCTGTTCTGGATGTTCAAGTGGGTCAGCGGCAGCGCGCTCGACCAGCCGGACATCCCGCTCGACTCCATCGAGCGGTGGCTGACCGAGATGCGGCACCGCTACCGGCTCGCCGGACACTCCGAACGGGCCGTGCACTCGCGGGAGTTCGAGGTCGCCCGGCACCTGGGCGACCGGCCGCGCGCCGAGCGCGCCCTGGCCGCGATGCTCGCCGCCGAACGGGACGAGATGGCCGACTGCCCCGCCTGCGAGCTGCACGAGCGCGGCCGGTGGGAGACCGAGCGGGGCGAGGACGCCCGCGCCCTCGACGTGTGGCGGCCCGTGCTCGACGGGCGCGCCGCCTGCATGCACGAGCCGCACGCCGTGCTCGCGCTGTCGCTGCTCCCCCTGGTCCGCCTCGGCAGACTCGACGAGGCCCGCGCCCACCACCTGCGCGGCTACCGCATGGCCCGTACGGAGACCGGCCTCACCGTCGCCGTCGCCGCGCACGTCGAGTTCTGCGCGCTGACCGGGAACGAGCCGCGCGGCCTGGAGATCCTCGCCGAGCAGTCCGCCCGCTGGGGTCTGCGCGGGGACGTCGGACCGTACCTCCACTGGCTGAGCTGCGCGGCCCTGCTCACGGGCCGGCTCGTCGCGCTCGGCCGGGGCGAGCACCCGGTGCCGGGGCCCGCCGGCACGGAGTGGACGGCCGCCACGCTCCACGCGTACGCGACCCGGGAGGCGCTGACCCAGGCGGCCCGCTTCGACACCCGCAACGGCGACGACCGGACGTCCGCGCTGGTGCGGGCCCGGATGACGGCGCGGCCGCTGCTGGACGCGCTGCCGCTGGGTCTTGGCGGGGAGGGGCGGTCGTTCGGCGGAGGGGTCGGGGCTGTCCCCGAGAGCGCGGCGGCGGCCGGTGCCGTGGAGACCGACGCGGAACTCCTCGCGCACGCGCGGGCGTCGACCGCCGTGGGCCACCCTGCGGCCGGGGCGGCCTGGGGGCGTGCCCGGACCGCCGTGGAGGCCCGTGGCGGCGCCCTGTCGCCCGCCGACGGCGCCGACGCCCTGGACGCCGAGGCCCTCGCCCTCCAGCGCGCGGACGCGGGCGGCGCCGAAGCGGCCGCGCTGTTCGCCCGCGCGGCGGACCTGCACGCACGGGCCGGGCGGGAGGGCCGGGCCCTGGTGTCGCGGGCGCGGGCGCTGATCGTCGCGCCGGACGCCTCGGTGGCCGGGCTCGACGAGCTGTGCGTACGGGCCGGAGCCCTGCACACGGACGGGCGGGCCACCGCCGCCGAGACGGCGACCGTGCTCCTGCTGCGCTGCCGGGCGCTCGTGGCGGGGCTCGGGGCGGGCGACGGCACGGCTCGGGCACGGGAGGAGGTCCACCGGCTGCTGGCCTTCGCCGAGGAGGCGCGGGAGGGGCGGGACCGGCGGGCGGACCAGGAGCTGCTGAGCCGTATCGCGTCCGCCGTCGAACTGCTCGCGCGGATCACCGCGCCGGAGGATCCCCGGGCCGCCGTGCGGCTGGCGACGGCCGCCGTCGCCGACCATCACGAGGCGGGGCGGCCCTGGCTCGCCACGCCCGCCGAACTCCTCCTCACGAGCCTGCTGTCGGCGGTGCGGGACCACGAGCGGGCGGCGGCCGTGGCGCGCGGGGTGCTCGGCGACGAGGCGCGCACGGAGCTGCTCGGGCCGGGCGACCGGGCCCGGTTCTGTCTGGCGCTCGCCCAGGCGGTGACCGGTCTGGAGGGTCCGGGGCCCGAGGCGGAGGCGCTGCTCGTGGACGCCGACCTCTTCGCCGGGGCCGCGGGCGAGGGGGCCGGACTCGGCGCCCTGGTGCGACTGCGGCTCGGCGGGCACTACTGCGCGCTCGGCCGGTTCCACGAGGGCGCCGCCGTCCTGGAGGCCGTCCTGCCGGAGCTGCGCACCGGGCACGACCCGGCGGATCTGGTCCAGGCCCGGGTGTGGCTGGCGCACGCGGCGACGGGGCTCGGCGAGCCGCGGCAGGCCGCCGAGCAGTACGCGCTGGCCGCCGCCGAGACCGGCGACTGGGCGGACCGGCACCCTCACGCGGTCCTCTCGCAGCAGGCGGCCGAGGCGCTGGCCACGGCCGGCCTGCCGGAGGAGTCCGCCCGGGCCTTCGAGCGGGCCGCCGACCTCTGGCGGGCGCTCGGGGACCCGATCGGGGCCGTGCGCGCGCTGCGGGGCCGGGCCTGGGAGGCGCTGAAGGCGTGGGGTCCCGCCGCGGGCGAGGTCGTCATGGAGGAGGCGCTGCGGGAGAACGAGCGGGCGCTCGCCGCGGCCGGGACGGCCGAGGAGCGGATGCGCGGGACCACGGAACTCGGCACCACCCGGCAGCAGTTCGCGCATCTCCTCGTGGAGGCGGCGGAGGCGGCGCCGTTCGAGGAGGAGGAGTCCGCCGAGCGGTACGCCGAGCTCGTCGCCCTCTTCGAGCGGGCGCTCGAAGAGGCGGAGCGGGCCATCGTCGCGCTGCGGAGCTGCGGCGAGGCCGCCCGCTCCGACCTGTGGCTCTGCGAGCTCCTCGCCGTACGCCTGGAGTGGGGGCTCGGCCGGGCGGGCGCGGCCAACGGGCGGGCCCGGCGGGTCCACGCCGGTGTGCAGGACCTGCCCGACCCCGACGGCACCCTGGCCGTGGTCGCCGCCGAGTGCGAGGCGCTGCTGGGCGCGCCGGGGGCCTTCTGACCCGTACGGGGGCGGTCCGACCCTTACGGGCCGGGGGCGGGCGGGGTCTTCGCGGCGCGGCCTCAGCCCGTCGCTCGGGCCACCAGGGAGGCGAGGCCCGCGCGGGTCATCACGCCGGTCTTGCGGTAGACCCTGGCCACATGGCTCTCGACCGTGCGGGGGCTGAGGCACAGACGGTCGGCGACGGCCTGGTTGGTGAGGCCTTCGGCGACGAGGGCGGAGATCTCACGCTCGCGGGGGGTGAGCGTGGCGAGCGGGCCTTCCGCGTCCGTCGCCGGGCCCGGGCCCGGCGGTTCGGGGCCCAGGGCCGCGGTGCGGGTGCGGTCGGCCAGGTCGGTGAGCAGGCGGGCGCCGCCGGCGGTGGCCAGGCTCCGGGCGCGGCGCCACATCGCGGCGGCCTCGGCGGGATCTCCGGCGGCCCGGGCCACGGGGGCGCCGAGCAGCAGGGTGTGGGCCTCGCGCAGACCGGTGCCCGAGCGGGCGTACTCGTGCGCCGACCGGGCGAACAGCTCCGCCGCCGCGGCCTGTTCGCCCGCGTGCAGGCGCAGCCGGGCGCGGGCGCGCAGGGCGGCGGCGCGCTGGACGGGCAGGTCCAGGCGTTCGGCCTCGGCTTCGGCGCGCCGGGCCGCGTGGTGCGCGCCGGAGGGGTCGCCGATGGCGAGCGAGGCGGTGGCGAGGAGTTCGAGGAATCCGGGCCGTACGGAGGGCTGGATCCTGGGCAGGGCGGGGCCGCCGCCCGTGGTGAGGAGGATGTCCCGTACCCGGTACGGGTCGGTGGCGACGGGGATCGCCTGGGCGAGCAGGCTGCGGGCGAGGGTGCCCCACCAGCCGCCGGCCGTGCCGACGGTGGCGGCGGCCTCCTCGGCGGCGGCGAGGGCGCCGGGGTCGCCCAGGGGCCTGGCCTGGAGCAGGATCGTGGCCCTGATGGCGCGGCTGAAGCCGAGGACCTCGGCGCCGCCCAGGGTGCGGGCGAGGGAGATCGCCTCGTCGGCGAGGCCGAGGGAGGTGTCGACCCTGCCGGTGAGGGACTGGACGTACGCGGCGCACAGGAGCAGTTGGGAGAGGGCGAAGGGGCGTCCCGCGCGGCGGGCGAGGGCGATGCCCCGGGTGGTGTGGCGCTCGGCCGCGGCGGGGTCGTCGAGGAAGATCTCGCTCCAGCCGAGCCGGACCAGGGCTTCGCAGTACGCGGTGAGTTCGCCGTCGGTCATGGCGTCGACCAGGGTGGCGGCCTCCTCCGCGTGGGCGCGGGCGGCGTCGGTCTCGCCCTCGTACGCCTCGCCGAGGGCGCCGAGGGTGAGCGCCCCGAGCGTGCCGGGCTCGTCCCCGCGCGCGCGGGCGTCGGCAAGCACGGCGGCGAGTTCGGCGCGGACCTCGGGGAAGCGGGCCTCGAAGAGGGCGCGGCAGCCCCATTCGACGACGAGCCGCAGCCGGAGCGAGGGGCGGGGGCCGGGGCCCCGGCGCAGCTCGCGGCGGATCAGGGCGTCGGCCTCCCGGTAGCGGCCCAGGTGCCGTTCCATGAACGCGCACAGGAGCACGGCCGCGCTGCGGGGCTCCTCCTCGCCGGTGGTCGCGGGGCACCGGGCGCCGGTGCGGCGGGGCGGTCCGTCCTCCCCGCACAGGGCGAGCAGCCGGTGCAGCAGGTCCCGGCTCTCCTCGACCCGGCCGGCGTGGCCGAGCGCGCGGGCCCGGCGCAGCTTCAGCTCGACGCGGGCCTGACGGTGTTCGGGGGCGTCGGGCAGGACGTCGAGGACGGCCGCGAGGCGGCGGGCGGTGAGCGCGGGGTCGGTGGCCTCGGTCAGCTCGGCGGCCCGCACCAGGGCGGCGGCCGCGGCGGGCTCCCAGCGGTTCAGATAGCGCTCGATGTGCGCCGCGCGCGCGGTGGCGGGCGCGCCCGCTCCGGCGAGGCCCTCGGCCGCGCGGCGGTGGTACTCGCGGCGCCGCAGCGGGTCCATGGACCGGTGCACCAGCCGGGCGAGGGCCGGGTGCCGCAGCTCCAGGGTGTGTCCGTCGGGGTGCGGGCGGACGAGGTCGAGCCGCACCAGGTCCCGTACGGCCCGGACGAGTTCGTCCCGGCTCGCGCCGGTGACGGCGGGCAGCAGGTCGGTGCGGGCCTCCTCCCCGAGCAGGGCGACGGCGTCGACGACCGCGCGGGCCGGGGGGTCGAGCGGTGCCAGCTCGTCGAGGAGCACGGCGAGCGCGCCGCCGCTGCCCCGGGCGCCCGCGAGCGCCAGGAAGTAGGCCGGGTTACCGCCGCTGGCCGCGTGCAGTTCGGCCACGCGGTCCGGGGGCAGCCCGGGGGCGAGCCCGTCCGCGCACTCCGCCGCGCCAAGGGGACCGAGCGCCATCCTGGTGAGCGTGCCGCCCTCGGCGCCCCGGGCGAGAGCGGCCGCGAGCGCGGGCGGGGTGCGCTGCTCCCGACGGGCCGTCACCAGGAGCACGGGGGCGGCCACGGGATGGCGCAGCAGGTGGTCGAGCAGGTCGAGCGAGGCGTGGTCGGCCCGGTGCACGTCGTCGAGGACGAGCAGCAGCGCGGGCTCGGCGACCCGGGCCAGGGCTTCCGCGGTCCGCCGGAAGATCCCGTACGGCTCCGGCCAGACCTGCGGCGGCACGCCCCACGGGTCCCGCCCGGAGGAGCCGGCCCCGGCGTACCCGGTCCCCGTCCAGGGCCCGATGATCCCGTACGCCCCGGGGCCGACGGAGTCGGACCCGTACGGGAGCTCGTAGGGGAAGGAGTCGGGCCCGTACGGGGAGCGGCCGGTCGATCCGGGCTCGTACGCGGAGGCCCCGGGCCCGTACGGGTGGACGGGGCCCGGCCCGTACGCGGCGGAACCGCCCCCGGGCGGGAAGTCGGGGACCGTCCACGGCGCCCGGCCCGGCTTCCGGCTCGGGCGGCGGGTGGGGCGGCCCGGTGCGGGGGAGGTCGTGTCGGCCGGGCGGGAGGTGCGGCTCGCGCCGCAGGCGATGCGTACCGCGTCGGCCGCGTCCGGTGCGCGGGACTCCTCGCCGACCGGGCCCAGGTCCGCGAAGGCGTCCGCGAACAGCTCGAACGGCATGGGGTGCGCGCGGCCCGAGGCGCGGCCGTGCAGGACGGTGACGCCGGCCCGGCGGGCGCGGGCGGCGAGCTCGGTGAGGAGGCGGCTCTTGCCCACGCCGGGCTCGCCGGTGATGTCGACGGCCTTCGGGGCGTCGGACCCGCGGCGCCCCGGGAAGCGCAGCAGTTCTTCCAGGCGGGCGAGTTCGGCTCGCCGTCCGGCGAAGGGCGCGCGGTCGACGCTCCCCTCCCCTGTGCTTGTGTTCATCACCGGTCCCCCACGGACTTGGTTCCCCGTCACCCGTTGTACGGCACGCCTCTGACAGCCGGGCCGTCGCCCCTGGGGTCAGTGGCCGGGCGACAGCGCCTTGAAGGCCCTCGTCTGCTCGGTGATGGCCCGTTCGGTGGGCAGCCGTTCCACCGAGGAGGCGCCGAAGAAGCCGACGACGCCGGTGGTGTGCGCCAGGACGTAGGCGGCGTCCTCGGGCTCGGCGATGGGACCGCCGTGGCAGAGCACGAGGACGTCGGGGTTCACCCGTTTGGCGGCATCGTGCATCTCCTGCACGGCCTGCGCCGCGCGCTCCAGGGTGAGGGCGGTCCCGGCGCCGATGGCGCCCTTCGTGGTGAGGCCCACGTGCGGGACGAGGACGTCGGCCCCGGCGCGGGTCATGTCGGCGGCCTGCTCGGGGTCGAAGACGTACGGCGCGGTGAGCAGGTCGCGTTCGCGCGCCGCGCGGACCATGTCGACCTCCAGGCCGTAGCCCATGCCGGTCTCCTCCAGGTTGACCCGGAAGGTGCCGTCGTAGAGGCCGACGGTGGGGAAGTTCTGGACCCCGGCGAAGCCCATGGCCTTGAGCTCGTCGAGGAAGAGGTCCATGCGGCGGAAGGGGTCCGTGCCGCACACCCCGGCGAGGACGGGGGTGTCGCGGACGACGGGCAGGACCTCGCGGGCCATGTCCTTGACGATGGCGTTGGCGTCCCCGTAGGGCAGCAGCCCGGCGAGGGAGCCGCGGCCGGCCATCCGGTAGCGGCCGGAGTTGTAGATGATGAGCAGGTCGACGCCGCCGGCCTCGGCGCACTTGGCGGAGAGTCCGGTGCCCGCGCCGGCGCCCACGATGGGCCTGCCCTGGGCGATCTGGGCGCGCAGCCTGGCGAGTACGTCCTGACGGTTCACGCGGTCCTCCCGGACGCGGTCGGGGCCGCGGTCGCGGTCCGGGGCGGGCTCGGGGGCGTGTGCTCGCCGATGAGCTGGTGCAGCCGGTCGGCCATGGCGACGGCGAACGAGGCGTCGTTGACGTGGGCGTCGAGCTCGTGGATGCGCACGCCGCCGCCCGCGACGGCGCGGCGCAGCGCGTCGAGTCCGGCGGCGTCGGCGTCCGGGTCCTCGAACGGGCCGCCCGTCACGTCGACGGCGGAGACGCCGCGGCGGGGCCAGAACACCTCGGCGGGGCCGCGGGCGGCGGACAGCTTGCGGCCGATGGCGGCGCCGAGCTCGGCCATCTCGGCGCCGGTGGTGCGCATGAGGGTGACGGTCGGGTTGTGGACGAGGAGCCGGCGCCCGGCGAAGCGCTCGGGGACGCTCGCCTCGGGCCCGAAGTTGACCATGTCGAGCGCGCCGGGGGCGACGACCTGGGGGATGCCGGCGGCGCCCGCGGCGGTCAGCCGGCGCGGTCCGGCGCTGAGCACGCCGCCGACGAGTTCGTCGGCGAGTTCGGTGGTGGTGAGGTCGAGGACGCCGTCGAGCAGGCCGTCGCGGGCCAGCTTCTCGACGGCGCGGCCGCCCGCGCCGGTGGCGTGGAAGACCAGGACTTCGTAGCCGTGTTCGGCGAGCCGGGCGCGGGCGGTGTCCACGGCGGGCGTGGTGACGCCGAACATGGTGGCGGCGACGACCTTGCGGCCGCGTCCGGCGGACCGGTCCTGGTTGCGTTCGTGGCGGCGGGCCATGCCGGCGGCGGCCGCGGCGGCGTTGCCGAGGACCTGCCGGGAGACGGAGTTGAGCCCGGCGATGTCGACGACGCTGTACATCATGGTGAGGTCGCTGCTGTCGACGTACGGCGAGACGTCGCCGCCCGCCATGGTGCTGACCAGGATCTTCGGCACGCCGATGGGCAGGGCGCGCATGGCCTGGGCGGCGATGGCGGAGCCGCCGCTGCCGGCCGCGGCGAGCACGGCGTGGGCACGGCCGGAGCGGTGCAGGTCGAGGACGACACGGGTGAGTCCGTCGGCCATGGCGGAGACGGCGGCACCCCGGTCGCCCGCGGCGCGCAGGGCGGCCAGCTCGTGTCCGCCGGCGCGGGCGACGAGCTCGGCGGGGATGTCGGGGACGGGGGTGTGCGCGGGTGGTGGCAGCACGCCGGTGTCGACGAGCAGGACGTCGGCCCCGTACTCGCGCAGCCGCTCCCGCAGCCAGGCGTACTCCTCCCCCTTGGTGTCCAGTGTCCCGACCAGCACCACCGTGGCCAATGCCCTCACGCTCCCTTTCTGTGGCGGTGTCACCGATCCTCCGTGCGGTGTCCGGTCGCCGCAACGACCACTCGGGGCCGATTGGCCTGCGCGGACACCCCGTGGCCAAGATGGGACGCATGGCCAGGATCCCCTCGACGCGTGTGTCCCGACTGCTGACCGGCTGGGCGTCGGGGGCGCGGGGGCCGTTGCCCCGGCTGCTCGCCGACGCGCTGCGGGAGCTGGTGGAGCGGGGGGACGTGCCGGCGGGCACGGTGCTGCCCTCGCAGCGGGAGCTGGCGGCGGTGCTGGGGGTGAGCCGGTCCACGGTGACGGCGGCGTACGGCCTCCTGGAGGGTGAGGGGCGGCTGGAGAGCGTGCGGGGCAGCGGTTCGCGGCTGCGTGGTTCCGGGGTGCTCGACCGGCATCCCATGGAGGGGCGGCTCGCCAGTTTCGACGCCCGCGCGGGGACGGCCGATCTGTCGAGCGGGGCGCTGCCGGGGCTCGCCGACGTGGCGGAGGCGGTGGCGGCGCTGACGGCCGGGGACGTGGCGCCGCTCCTGGGGGCGGACGGCTACCACCCGTACGGGTTGCCGGAGCTGCGGGAGGGGGTGGCCGCCTACTACCGGGCGGCGGGCGTGCCGACGGACGCGGAGGAGATCCTGGTGACGGCGGGCTCGCAGCAGGCGGTGTGGCTGGTGGCGCAGGCGCTGGTGGACCCGGGTGACACGGTGGTGGTGGAGGACCCGACGTACCGGGGCGCCCTGGAGGCGCTGCGGGCGCGCGGGGCGCGGCTGGTGCCGGTGGGCGGCGAGGGGCCTGAGGGAGCCGGCGGAGCCGGCGGGGCGGGCGCGGCGTGGCTGCGGCGGCTGTGCGGGTCGGTGCGGCCGCGGCTGGTCTATCTCCAGCCGACGGCGCACAACCCGACGGGGCGGAGCCTGGACGAGGGGGCGCGCCGGGAGTGGCGCGGGGTGCTCGGCGAGCTGGGCCTGTTCACGGTGGAGGACACGGCGTGCGCGGAGCTTTCGCTGGCCGGGGACGAGGCGGTGGTGCCGCTGGTGGCGGGGCTGCCGAGCGGCTCGACGGTGACGGTGGGCACCTTGTCGAAGCTGTTCTGGGGCGGCCTTCGGGTGGGCTGGGTGCGGTCCTCGCCGCAGGTGGTGGCCCGGCTTGCGAAGATCAAGACCTCGGTCGACCTGTCGTGCTCGGTGGTGGACCAGCTGGTGGCGGTGCGACTGCTCGCGGAGCTGCCGGGGGCGCGGGCGCGGCGGCGCGCGGTGCTGCGGGAGCGGCTCGCCGAGGCGGAGGCGTTGTTGCGCGCGGAGGCGCCGGGGTGGGAGTGGACGCGGCCTGCGGGCGGCCCGGCGCTGTGGGTGCGGGTGCCGGGGGCCGACACGGAGGCGACGGCGCAGTTGGCGCGGCGGCGCGGGGTGTCGGTGGTGCCGGGTTCGGCGTTCTCTCCGGTGGACGGTTTCCGCGACCGGCTGCGGCTGCCGTACGCGCACGGGGTGGAGGCTTTGGCGGCGGCGTTGCCGACGTTGCTGGACTGCGCGGCCCGGAGCGCGGCGGGCGGGGGCGGTTCCGCGCGCTGAGGCGCGGGACCGCCCTCCTTGGAGACGCCCTGGGGGTCAGGCCTGCGCCCCGGCGGCCCGTGCGGCGGCTTCGGCCCGGGCGGCTCCCTCGGCGCGGCCGCGCTTGCCGGTGCGGATGGTCCACAGGACGAGCAGGCCGAGGGTGCCGTAGATGAGGACCGGGTTGGCGACGAGCATCGCCTCGACGGAGAGGGTGTACGAGAGGCCGACGCGGGCGGCGGCCTCGACGAGGTAGGCGACGCCCCAGACGATCGTCATGCGGCGCATGGCGGTGCGGAAGCCCTCGTACTGCCAGAGGCCGTTCCACCAGGCGTGGCTCTCGGCGGTGCCGTCGGTGGCGAAGCGGCGCCCGAAGTAGAACATCAGGGGCTTGGGGGCGAGCAGCGTGGCCAGGCAGAGCACGCCGAAGAGACCGGTGACGGCCGAGTCCTTGACGAGCAGGGCCCGGGCCGAGTGGGTGCCGACGAGCGAGACGACGGCGGTGAGGGCGAGGAAGAAGAGGGTGACGACGGCGAACTCGTCCGTCTTCCGGTGCCAGACGAGATGGACGACGGTGTCGAGGACCGGCCAGACGCCGCTGAGGAGCAGCGCGGTGAAGTCGCTCCAGCCGCGGTCGGTGAGCGCCCCGAAGGTGAGGACGGGTGCGACGACGTTGAGTCCGATGGTGAGCGTCCAGCCGATGGCCGTGGCGGCCGCCGAGCGGGCGGGCGCGGCTGGGCGCGCCTCTGCTGCGGACATGGTTCCCCCTGGTGAATGACCTGATCAGTGCGGTTCTCGCACCGTAGGGCGGCGCCAAAGGGACGGACAAGGCGAGGACACCCAAAATGATCTTCAAGACTTCTGTGCCGTTCGTCACTCAAACCGACGACCTGATGCACAGGGAGTCATATCGGCAGGTCGAATGCTTCTCGCGCCGTGTCGTACGCCCTGGCGAAGGGTGATCATCCGCGCGCACCCTGAGAACATGCCGGAGCGGCTGGTTCCGGCAAGCGGTGCGAGGCATCGGGGAGTTCGGGGAGCGGGGGGCGTATGCCGGTCGTGGACGTGTGTGTGGCCGGTGCGGGACCGGTCGGCCTGACCCTGGCCATCGCCCTGCGCAGGCTCGGCCTCGGGGTGCGGGTGGTCGACCGGGCCCCCGCCGCCAAACGGGAGGCGCGCGCCCTCGTGGTGTGGCCGCGCGCGGCGGAGGCCCTGGAGGCGCTCGGGGTCCTGGGCGCGCTGCGGGACGGGGCGGTGGAGCTCGGCGAGGTGACCGTGCACGGCCGCGGCCGGCGGCTCGGCTCGCTGGTCACCGGCTGGCACCGCTCCGCCCACCGGCGCCCGCTCAACATCGAACAGCACGACATCGAGCGCCTGTTGTGCGCGGAGCTGGCCCGGCTCGGCACCGAGGTCGAGTGGGACACGGAGGTCACGGACGTCAAGGTCCACGACGACCGGGCCGAGTTCACCCTCCGCCTCCCCGACGCCTCCGTGGAGTCCGCCTGCGCCGCCTGGATCGTCGGCTGCGAGGGCACCGCCAGCGTGGTCCGCGACCGGCTCGGCATCGCCTTCGAGGGGCGGCGGCGCACGGGCCTCCAGGTCGTCCAGGGGAACGCCGAGGCCGACTGGCCGCTCGGCCACCGCCCGGGGCACGGCCACATCTTCCTCGCCCCGCACCGCTCGCTGCTCGTCTTCCCGCTGCCGGGAGGCGGCTACCGCTTCTTCTGCTTCCGCGACGACCCCGACCCCTCGCGCACCGCACCCCCCACGCTCGACGAGCTGCGCGAGCTCGTCGCGGACACCACCCGGCTGCCCGGACTGCGGCTCTCCCCCACGGAGCCGCTCTGGCTGAACCGCGCCCGCTTCAGCGACCGGATCGCCACCCGGCTGCGCTGCGGGCGCGGACTGCTCGCCGGGGACGCCGCGCACGCCTGGGCGCCGGTCGGCGGGCACGGGATGAACGTGGGGATCCTCGGCGCGCACAACCTCGCCTGGAAGCTGGCCGCCGTCCACCACGGGCACGCCGACGAGCGCCTCCTCGACACCTACGGCACCGAGCAACGGGCCCTCGCCCTGCGGTACATCCGCGAGATGCGGTTCAACTTCATGGAGCTGCCGCTGCCGCCGCTCGGCTACCGGGCCTTCGCGGCCGCCGTCCCCCTCGGCCTCTCCCTCAGCCGCGTCCAGCAGCGCGTCGACCTCCAGCTGAGCGATCTGGGCCGCAGTCACCGGGGCAGTGCCCTGTCCTGGCAGCGCACCCCACGGCTGCGGCGGGGCGGGGGCGCCAGGGCCGGGGACCGGATGCCCGACGCCCGCGTCACGACCGGCGCCCCCGAACCCGTACGGCTGCACGGCCTGCTCGGGTACGACCGGTGGACGCTGGTCCTGGACGCCGCGCGGGCCGCCGACGACGCCGTGCGCGGAGCCCTGGAGGAGGCGTGCGCGCGGGCCTCCGTGCCGGTCCGGATCCTGCCGGTCACCCCGGCCGACCCGGCGGAGGCCAGGCTCCTCGGCGCCCCCGGTGTCCTGCGGCTGGTCCGCCCGGACGGCTGCGTGGGCCTGGTCGCCCCCGTCGACCGGCCCGAGGTCCTGGCCGCCTATCTCGCCGCCCTCGCCCCGCGGCCCGCTTCAGCCACCGCACAGTGATCGGGAGGCAGACTTGTCCCAGCACCGGACGCGCACCCGAGGCACGGTCACCGTCATCGGCGCGGGCATGGCCGGCCTGGTCGCCGCCTACGAACTCGAACGCCTCGGACACCGCGTGGAGGTCCTGGAAGGCAGCCGCCGCCTCGGCGGCCGTGTGCACACCCATCGCTTCGGCGCCGACGAGGGTGCCCCGTTCGTCGAGCTCGGCGCGATGCGCGTGCCCACCGCCCACCGCCGCACCATGCACTACATCGAGCACCTCGGCCTCCAGGACCAGGTGCGCCCCTTCACCACCCTGCTCTCCGAGGAGAACGCGTTCCTCGCCACCAGCACCGGCCACGTACGCCTGCGCGACGCCCCCCGGGCGCTGATCGCGGACGTCCGGGCCACGCTGGCCCGCGCGGACTACCGGGACGAGACCGTCGTCTTCGGGGCCTGGCTCGCCGCCGTCGTCGACGCCGTCGCCCCGCCCGCGCTGCGCGCGGGGCTGCGCGAGGACCTCGCCCGCGACCTGCTCGACCTCGTCGAGCGGATCGACCTGACGCCGCATCTGCTCGGCGACGGCAAGGACCGCATCGACGTGCACGGCCTGTTCGCCGCCCACCCCGGCATCCGGGCCGGCTGCGGCACGCGCCTGAACAGCTTCCTCGACGACATCCTCACCGAGACCAGCCCCGCGCTCGTCCGGCTCGCCTGCGGCATGGACCAGCTGGTGCAGCGGCTCGCCGGCCGGATACGGGGCCCGATCTGGCTCGGCCAGGAGGTCACCGGGGTGGACGTCGCGCCCGACCGGGTACGGCTGCGCGTCGGACGCGGCCCCCTCGCCGCCGTGCGCGACGGCGACCTGGTGCTGTGCACGGTGCCGTTCTCGGTGCTGCGCGGCATGGCGCTGACCGGATTCGACGAGGAGAAGCTGGCGGTCGTGCGGGGCGTGGACTACTGCCCGGCGACCAAGGTGGCCGTGCACTGCCGCGAGCCCTTCTGGGAGCGGGAGGGCATCCGGGGCGGCGCCTCGTTCAGCGGCGGCCTGATCCGGCAGACGTACTACCCGCCCCGGAGCGAGGAGCGGGGGTCCCCGGGCGGCGGCACGGGCGGGGCGGCGCTGCTCGCCAGCTACACCATCGGCGAGGACGCCGACCTGCTGGGCCGGATGCCCGTGTGCCGGAGGCACCGCACGGTCCTCGACGAACTGGGCCGCATCCACCCGCAGTTACTGCGGCGCGGGATGGTCAGAGGGGTCGCCAGCATGGCCTGGGGCGAGCATCCGTGGACCGCGGGCGGCTGCGCCATCCGCTGGGGCCAGGACGCGGCCGCGTGCGAGGAGGAACGCCTGCGGGCGGCCCGTCCGCAGGGGCGCCTCTTCTTCGCCGGGGAGCACTGCTCGGCCGAACCGGCGTGGATCGAGGGGGCGGTGGAGTCCGCCCTGGCCGCGGTCGCCGGGATCGACCGGTGCGCCCGCGCCCGGCGCGGCGCCGCCCCGGCCCGGCTGGAGGCGGCATGAGCGTCTTCGACACGCCCCGGCTGTACTTCGCCGGCACCGCGCTGACCCGGCTGCCCACCGCCCCGCGCGGCGGCCTGGTGGACCTGGCGACCAACACGGCCCTCACCCCGGACGGCCCGTTCCCCGTGGACCGGCCGGCCGGCGAGTACCACGCGCACCTGAGGGAACGGGGCGCCCTGGGCGGGCACTTCTCGGGGAACGGGCACTTCTCCGTCGACGCGCGGGTGACGGGCGCGCAGGGGCCGGGCGGCGGTCCCGTGGACCCTGCGGATCCGCTGGTGGGGCGGGCCGTGGACCTGTGGGGGCACTACAACCCGTACCTCGGCACGACCGTCAACCGGGCCCGGGTCTTCGACCTGGATCCGGCCTCCGCGTGGACGACGACGCTGATGATCGGCCGCCTCGCCCTGGGCCGTCGGGGCCGCTCGCACGACACGGGCCATCTGTGCCTCGGCGACGTGACCGGCTTCCAGCCGCCGCGCTGGCAGTCCTTCGCCCCCACGCCGTCCGTGCTCCACCAGTTCGCCGTCCCCGCCGGACCCGCGCTCGACTGGCCGCGCGGGCCCGAGGGGCCCGAAGGGCCCGGCGGCGGGTCCCCGGTGGCGGAGGCGCTGCGGGCCGCGGCCGAGGAGAGCGGCGGCCTGGTGGTCCAGTTCACGCTGGAGGCACGCGGAGCGGGAGGCGCCGGCCCGGGCGACGCCCCGCAGGAGTGGCGGCTGCGCGGGGTGATCGCCCCCTGGCGGCCGGAGGAGCCGCGCACCCATCCGGCGGGACGGCTACTCGTCCCGTACGGGCCCGGGGGCGCCGTCCGGGGCGGGCGGATCTGCTCGGTGCGGGTGACGCCCGAAGGGGCCGTGTTCAACCTGCCGTTCGGCCCGCCCGCCCCCGGTGACCTGGAGCTGCGCACCACCGTCTCCGACGAGCTGGTCGCCGTGCTGCCGGGCCGGGGCGACGGGGAGGTCTTCGATGCCGTCGACGCCACGGTGGTGGCGGTCCCCGTGACCGACCCCGGTGCCGCCTGGGCCGCCGACGAGGGGCTCTGCCTGGTTCCGGCGGGCGGGGCCGACCGCACGGTGCTGCTGCGCGAACGCGAGCGGGTGGTGGTCGCCGACGAGGCCTGTCTCTTCGTGGAGCACCCGGACCGCGAGCGCGGCGAGGACCACGCCGTGGAGGTCGCCGTGCGCGCCCTCGTGCGCGGGCGCCCGGCCGCGCTGGAGCCGGTCCTCGTCCGGCAGTTCACCAACCCCCGGGCGCTGCCACGCGACCCGGTCGCCTCGCGGCCGGAGGCCCGCGCCGGGGAGCTCGTGACCGTCGAGCTGCGGGCGGGGCGGGAACAGGACACGGGCGGCGCTGTGGAATCCGTGGATTCCGTGGACTCCGTGGATTCCGTGGACTCCGTGGACGGATACGGGTTCGGTCCGTGGTGCCGGCTGGTCACCGACGCCCAGGGGCTCGGCTGGTTCACGGTGCGGGGCGCGCGGGCCGGCACGGCGCGGCTGCTGCTCACGGCGGACGCCGACGAGCCGCCCTGCCCCCTGGACGCGCCCGGGTCGGCCGCCGCCGCGTACGACGACGGGGACGCGCTGGGCTGGTGGGCGGGCGCGGGTGGGGCGTACGTCCGGGTGCTGCCCGACGACTGGCAGCTCGACGCCGTCCTCCAGCGGGACGTCACCTTCGAGCTGCTGCACCGCGAGGTCTTCGCCTTCTACGAGCACCTGTTCCCGTTCATGCGCGACGAGGTGTTCAGCCTCGCGGACCGGTGCAAGGTCGAGACGTACGCGAAGCTGATCTGGCAGATGTGCGATCCGTCCAACCGGGACCGCACCTACTACATGCCGCCCACCCGGGACCTGAGCCTGCCCAAGGCCCGGCTGCTCCTGAAGTACCTGCGCGCCCGGGACGCGGCGGACGCCGTGCTGCCCGCCACCGCGCCCTCGCCCGTCACGGCGGCGCCCCGGATCACCACGCGGGCGCAGTTGCGGGCGGCGCTGTGGCAGGCGGTCACCGTGGAGCTGGCGACCTCGCTCCAGTACCTGTACGCGGGGTACTCGCTGCCGACGCACGGCGCGGGGTTCGCGTATGTGCGGCGCGGGATGTGGACGCCCCGGCAGCTGCGGCTGGCCTGCGGGGACGGCGGGGAGACGCTGGCCAAGGGGATCCGGGACACGCTCTTCGAGGTGGCCCGCGAGGAGATGATCCACTTCCTGGTCGTCAACAACATCCTGATGGCGATGGGCGAGCCGTTCCACGTCCCGGCGATCGACTTCGGCACTCCGGGACGGCTTCCGCTGCCGCTGGACTTCGCCCTGGAGCCGCTGAACCTGGGCAGCGTGCAGCGGTTCATCGCGATCGAACGGCCCGCGCGCCTCGCGGGCGGGTCCGGTGCGGGCGGGTCCGGCGAGGTGGCGGGGCTCGGGTCGCCGAGCGAGCTGTACGCGGCGATCCGCGAGGGGCTGACGACGGTGCCCGACCTCTTCCTGGTGGAGCGGGGGCGCGGCGGTGGCGAGCACCACCTCTTCCTCGGGCGGGCGGTCGACGCCCGCCACCCCGACTACCAGTTGGAGGTCGACGACCTGTCGAGCGCCCTGTTCGCCGTGGACTTCGTGACCGAACAGGGCGAGGGCGGGGTCCTCGACACCCCGGGCCCCGCGCCCGACTCCCATCACGACACCTTCGTACGCCTCGGCGAGCTGCTCATGTCGGAGCGGGCCGACGGCCCCAACGGGCAGGGGGCGCCGTGGAGTCCGGCCTATCCGGCGCTGCGCAACCCCACGCTCGACCCGGCGCACCCGGGGCGGGCCGCGGTGCGCGACCCGCACGCGCGCGAGGTGGCCCGGCTGTTCGACCGGAGCTATTTCATGATGCTCCAGCTGATGGTGCAGCACTTCGCGGAGAGCCCGGACGCGAGCCTGCGCCGGTCGCGCCTGATGAACGCGGCGATCGACGTGATGACGGGCATGATGCGCCCGCTCGCCGAGCTGCTCGTCACCCTCGACTCGGGGTGGCGCGGCAGGACCGCGGGCCCCGGCTTCGAGCTGGAGGAGCCGCCGCTGCCGCTCGCACGGCCCGATGTGGCCCGACGGGCGTTCGCGATGCGCTTCGGGCACCTGGCCCGGATGGCGCGGGAGTGTCCGGGCGTGCCGGACCGCGTGCCGGAGCTGATGACCTTCTACGCCGAGCAGTTCCGCGCCGAGGGAGAGCGGTGAGCCATGGACACGAAGACGTACGAGAGCCGTGGCGGCGCGGGCCGCTCCCGCGCCGCCGCCCATGACACGGACGTCCTGATCGTGGGCGCCGGTCCGGTCGGGCTCGCGCTCGCGCTCGATCTGGCCTACCGGGGCGTGGACTTCACGCTGGTGGAGGCGGGCGACGGCAGCGTGACCGACCCGCGCGTCACGACGGTCGGCCCGCGCGCCATGGAGATGTTCCGCCGCTGGGGCGTCGCCGACGCGCTGCGCGACGCGGGCTGGCCGGCGGACCACTCGCTGGACGTCGCGTGGGTGACCGCCGTCGGCGGCCACGAGCTCCACCGGCTGTCCTTCGGCACGACCGCGACGCGGCCGCCGCTCGCCGTCACACCGGAGCCGGAGGCGATCTGCCCGCAGCACTGGATGGCGCCGCTGCTCCTCGACCGCGTCGGCCGCCACCCGGAGGGACCGGTGCGTCTGCGCTGCCGGCTGCTCGGCTTCACCACGCCGCCCGGCGGCGTGACCGCGACCGTGGCCTGCGACGACGGCACCCGGGCGACGGTCAGGGCCCGGTATCTGGTGGGCTGCGACGGGGCCGCCTCGCCCGTGCGCAAGGCCTGCGGGATCGCCTCCTCCGAGCTCCACGAGACCCGGGTGCTGCGCAACATCCTGTTCCGGGCGCCCGGACTGCCCGCGCTGCTCGGCCCGGACGCCCCGCTCGTCCACTTCCTCACCTCGCCCGACGGGCTGCGCTATCCGCTGCGCGCGATCGACGGGCGCGGTCTCTACCGGCTGACCGCGCCGCCCGGCCCCTCGGATCCGCTCGGTGTCGTCCGCCGCGCGGTGCCGCTGGACACCCCGCTGGAGATCGCCTCGCACGGCCTGTGGCACCTGGCGCACCGGGTGGCCGAGCGGTTCCGGTCGGGGCGTGTGTTCCTGGCCGGGGACGCGGCCCACACCCTGTCGCCCTCCGGGGGCTTCGGCATGAGCACCGGCGTGTGCGACGCCGCCGACCTCGGCTGGAAGCTGGCCGCCACGCTCGCCGGGTGGGCCGGACCCGGACTGCTCGACGCGTACGAGACGGAGCGGCGCCCGGTGGCGGTGGCCGGCGTCGAGGAGGCCAACGTGAACCTGCGCCGCACCCGCGAGCGGCGCATCTCCCCGGCCCTCCTCGACGACAACCCGGTGGGTGAGCGGGCGCGGGCCGCGCTCGGCCGGGAGCTCGCCGCCTCGGACGTACGCCGTGAGTTCGACCGTCCGGAGATGCACTTCGGGTACCGGTACGCCTCCCCGGTCATCGCCGCCGACGCGGACGCGTCCGACGACGTGTGCCCGCCCGGGGCGCGGGCGCCGCACGTCTGGCTGGACGGGCGGCGGCGCTCGACGCTCGACCTGTACGGGCCGGGGTTCGTCCTGCTGTGCCTGGAGGGCGGGGCGGTCGGGGGGTGCCCTTCCGGGCACAGCACCGCCCTCGACGCCACCGCGCGGGCGTTCGCCGCGCGCGGGATCCCGCTCCGGGTCGCCCGGCAGGCCGGGTTGGAGGCCGCCCGGGCGTACGGGCGCCCGTTCGTCCTGGTCCGGCCGGACGGACACGTCGCCTGGCGCGGCACCGCGCCACCGGCGGACCCGGGGGCGCTGGCCGACCTGGTGCGGGGGGCGGGGACATGAGCGGGCCTTCGGCGCCCCGGCGCCTGCCGCCCTTCGACCCGGCGCGGCTCGACCTCTCCGACCCCTATCCCGCGTACCGCCGCTACCGGGAGCACGAGCCCGTGCACGCCATCCGGCCGGACGGCGGTGACCGGGCGCCGACCACCTGGTACGTCTTCCGGTACGCGGAGGTCGCGCGGGTGCTCGCGCGGCGGGAGTTCGGGCGGGTCTCCCCCGCGACCGGCAGCGCCGCGCCGCTGCCGCCGGGGTACGCCGTGCTGCGCGAGGTGGTCGAGAACTGGCTGGTCTTCCTCGACCCGCCGCGCCACACCCGGCTGCGCTCCCTGGTGCTCCCCGCGCTCGGCGCCGGGCCCGTGGACGCGCTCCGGCCCCGGATCCGCCGGATCGCCCTCGGCCTGGTCGAGCCGCTCGTGGCCCGGAGCACCGTCGACGTCGTCGCGGACTTCGCCGCCCCCTTCCCGCTCCTCGTCGTCTCCGGTGTGCTGGGCGTGCCGGAGCACCGGCAGGCGTGGTTCCGCGCGCGGGCGCTCGACCTCCAGCGGGCCGGCGGGGCGCGGGTGGACCGCGACGCCGAGGGGCTCGCGGTGGCCGAGCGGGCGGCGGCGGAGCTCGGCGCCTACTTCCGGCGTGAGCTGGAGCTGCGCCGGGGGCCCGGGAACGACCGGGGCGACCTGCTCTCCGCGCTGGTCCGGGCCGCCGACGAGCGGACCGCGCTCAGCCCCGAGGAGCAGGCGGCCACCTGCATCCATCTGCTGACGGCCGGCCACGAGACGACCACGGGGCTCATCGGCAAGGCCGTCCTCGCGCTGCTGCGGCGGCCGGAGACCTCGGCCGAACTGCGCGCGGAGCCCGGGCTGCTGGCGGGGGCGGTGGACGAGTTCCTGCGGCACGACCCGCCGGTGCAGATGATCACCCGGTGGGCGCAGCGGGACACGGTGCTCGCGGGGCGGCCGATCGCCCGGGGCGACCGCATGGTCCTGGTGCTCGGCTCGGCCAACCGGGACCCGGCGCGCTTCCCGGACCCCGAGCGGCTGGACATACGGCGGGACTCCGCGCGGCACTGCGCCTTCGGCCTCGGCATCCACTACTGCGCGGGCGCGGCGCTCGCGCGGGCGGAGGCGGAGGCGGGCCTCGCGGTGCTGCTAGAACACCTTCCGGCGCTGCGGCCGGGGGCGCGCCCTCGGGTGACGGCGCGTTACGCCCCGGACTGGGTGTTCCACGGGCCGGAGCGGCTGACGGTCACGATGCCGGAGGCGCCGCCCGGGCGGGCTACGGCGTAGCGGCGGGTGCCGGGGCGGTGGCGTCGGGGGTGGGCGCGTCCGGGGTGTCCGGCGGCCATGCCGAGGGGGGCCAGTCCTCGGCCGGTGGGCTCCAGGTCGGGCCGGCCGGGGGTGCGAAGGGGCCGGCCTTGTTGGCCATGAGGAGCATCATCACGCCGACGAGGACGAGGCTGCCGATGATGAGGGCGAGCCCGAGGGGGTTGCGCGGGTTGTACTCGTAGCGCCATCCGTACCGGCTGCGCTTGAACACCGGCTCGTGATCGTCGTCCATGTCCCGGCTCCCCCCTGTCCGATGCGCGCCAGGCTACTCTCCGGTCCACGGACGACCGACGAGGACCCGAGGACCGGCACCATGGCACAGGACGCGCAGCGCGAGCACTGGCAGCGCACGTACGAGGAGCACCCCGGCATGTACGGGGACGAGCCGTCGGAGCCCGCGCGGCACGCCGCCGGGGTGTTCGCCGACGCGGGCGCCCGGGACGTGCTGGAGCTGGGCGCGGGGCACGGCCGGGACGCGCTGTTCTTCGCGGGCCGGGGCTTCACGGTCCTCGCGACCGACTTCAGCCCGGTCGGTCTCGGTCAGCTGGGCGAGCGGGCCGAGACGCTCGGTGTGGCCGGCCGGGTCACGACGGCGATGGTGGACGTCCGCGAGCCGCTGCCCTTCGAGGACGGTTCGGCGGACGCGGTCTTCGCGCACATGCTGCTCTGCATGGATCTGTCCACGGCCCGGATCGAGGCCCTGGTGGCGGAGGTCCGGCGGCTGCTGCGGCCGGGCGGCACCTTCGTCTACACGGTCCGGCACACCGGCGACGCCCACTACGGGTCGGGCACCGCGCGCGGCGACGACGTCTACGAGCACGGCGGCTTCGCGGTCCACTTCTTCCCCCGGGCCCTGGTCGACCGGCTCGCCGAGGGCTGGCGGCTCCAGGAGGTGCACGCCTTCGAGGAGGGCGCCCTGCCACGGCGCCTGTGGCGCGTCACGATGACGGTGCCGGGGCCGGTGGCGGGCGGCGTATAAGCGGACGCACGGCTCAGCCGGACTCCGCCGGTTCCCCCGCGTTGTCGAGCGCGGCGGCGGCCCGCCCCGCCAGGTCGGCCGCGACGAGCCGGGCCTCCAGGGGCGGCGGTACGGCCCCGGGGGCGGGGGTCATGAGGAAGCGGCCCTGGTAGCGGCCGCGGGCGACGGCCCGCAGCTCGATCTCACCGTCCGGCCAGCCCTGCCGGTCCAGGTCCCAGATCCAGCCCTCGACCCGTACCGATCCGTCCGGGAGCAGGCGGGGCGGGCGGCCGGTGAGCGTCCCGTACTCGAAGCGGCAGGCGCTCAGGCCCAGCAGCCCGACGAGTTCGCCGCGGACCGCTCGTACCACCGCGTCGGGCGAACGGCTCTCGTCGGCGAGGCGGCTCGCCTGGTGGAGGCGTTCCAGGTGGCCGGCGTCGGTGACGGCGACCGTGCCCAGCAGGCGGGCCCGGGCGGCGAGCTGCGAGACGATCAGGCCGACGAGCAGGAGCAGCAGCGCGGTCTCCAGGTCCGCCCGGTCGCGGATGTGGAAGCTCTCGTACGGCGGGGTGTGGAGGAAGTCGAACCAGGCGGCGGCCGACACGGCGGCCAGCGCCCCCGCGAGGCGGTTGCCGAGCGCGGCGACGGCGACGACCACGACGACGAGCAGCAGCGCGAGGTTGGTGTGGGTCACGCTCGTGCGCAGCGGCAGCAGCGCGAGCGCGGCGAGGAACGGGGCGAGGACGGCGGCGACCAGCGCGGCGACGTCCCGGCGCGGAATCCTCATGGCCGACCTCCGGCACCTGATGGTCTCGGCCCCCGACCCCAGGCTGCGCCGTATGTGACACGTGCAACGTCCACCGGGGGGATCTTGACGGATTCCTGACGCCCGCCGCCGGGTTCCGTACGTGTCCCTTGCGTACGCTGACTCGGCTGCCGTCCGAGCGATGGCCGAAAACCGACCATTCCCCGCACGGACAGCAGGAGCCCCTCGATGTCCACGTCGCCCCCCGCCCGCACCGGTCGCCTGCGCGCCTGGATGCTGGAAGGCCTGTCCGACATGGGCAAGGGGCGCACCACGCCCCCGGCCCACCCGGAAGAGCCGGCCCCCGTGTCCAAGCTGGAGCACAAGGGCCAGCCCTGGTGGCGGGTCATGTGTCTGACCGGTGTCGACTACTTCTCGACCCTCGGCTACCAGCCGGGCATCGCCGCCCTCGCGGCCGGACTGCTCTCTCCCGTCGCCACCGTCGTGCTGGTCGTCGTGACCCTCGTGGGCGCCCTGCCGGTCTACCGGCGGGTGGCCGAGGAGAGTCACAAGGGCGAGGGCTCGATCGCGATGCTGGAACGTTTGCTCTCCTTCTGGAAGGGCAAGCTGTTCGTCCTCACCCTGCTCGGGTTCGCGGCGACCGACTTCCTCATCACCATCACCCTCTCGGCCGCCGACGCCTCGACCCACCTGGTCGAGAACCCGCATCTGTCCGAGGCCCTGCACGACAAGCAGATGATCATCACCCTGGTGCTCGTCGCGCTGCTCGGCGCCGTCTTCCTCAAGGGCTTCCTGGAGGCGATCGGCGTCGCGGTCGCGCTCGTCGGGATCTATCTGGCCCTCAACGTGGTCGTCGTCATCACCGGCCTGTGGCACGTGATGACCGAGGGGCACGTGGTGACCGACTGGTCCACGGCGCTGACGGCGGAACACGGCAACGTCTTCGTGATGATCGGCGTGGCGCTCCTGGTCTTCCCCAAGCTGGCGCTGGGCCTGTCCGGCTTCGAGACCGGCGTGGCGGTCATGCCTCACGTCAAGGGCGACCCGGACGACACCGAGGAGAAGCCGGCCGGCCGGATCCGCGACACGAAGAAGCTGCTGACCACGGCCGCGCTCATCATGAGCGTGTTCCTGATCTCGACCAGCTTCATCACCACCGTCCTCATCCCGCAGAAGGAGTTCGAGTCGGGCGGCCAGGCCAATGGCCGCGCGCTCGCCTACCTCGCCCACGAGTACCTGGGCAACACCTTCGGCACGGTCTACGACATCGCCACGATCGCGATCCTGTGGTTCGCGGGCGCCTCCGCGATGGCCGGACTGCTCAACCTGATGCCCCGCTACCTCCCCCGCTACGGCATGGCCCCGCACTGGGCCCGCGCCGTCCGCCCCATGGTGATCGTGTTCATCCTGGTCGCCTTCCTGGTGACCTGGATCTTCGACGCGGACGTGGACGCGCAGGGCGGCGCGTACGCGACCGGCGTCCTGGTGCTGATCTGCTCGGCGGCCATCGCGGTGACCATCGCGGCGCGCAAGGCCGGTCAGCGCGGCTGGACGATCGGCTTCGCGATCATCTCGGCCGTCTTCCTCTACACGACCGTCGCGAACGTCATCGAGCGGCCCGACGGTGTGAAGATCGGCGCCTGCTTCATCGCCGGCATCATCCTGATCTCGCTCCTCTCCCGCCTCGGCCGCGCCTTCGAGCTCCGGGTCACCCATGTCGAGCTCGACGACCTGGCCGAGCGCTTC
Organism: Streptomyces sp. NPDC094032; assembly: GCF_040303965.1. Taxonomy (NCBI): domain Bacteria; kingdom Bacillati; phylum Actinomycetota; class Actinomycetes; order Kitasatosporales; family Streptomycetaceae; genus Streptomyces; species Streptomyces sp. NPDC094032. The sequence continues at coordinate 25,399 of NZ_JBEOUE010000015.1, forward strand.
ATCCGGGACATCGCCAACCGCACCCCTCGGTTCATCGCCAACGAGCCCGACCGGCGCGACAAGGCCGAGTACCGCGAGAAGATCGAGCAGATCCGCGCCGACAACGACCTGCCCACCACCGAGGACTTCGTCTTCGTCGAGGTCACCATCACCGACCCGTCCGAGTTCGAGGCCGGTCTGACCGTCCGGGGCGAGGTCCTGCACGACCGCTACCGCGTCCTGACGGTGGAGAGCTCCTCGATCCCGAACGCGCTGGGCGCGCTGCTGCTGCACGCCCGTGACCTCACCGGCGTCCGCCCGCACATCTACTTCGAGTGGACCGAGGGCAACCCGTTCGCGAACTTCCTGCGCTTCTTCCTCTTCGGCCAGGGCGAGGTCGCCCCGGTCACCCGCGAGGTGCTGCGCGAGGCGGAGCCCGACCGCTCGCTCCGGCCGCGCGTCCACGTGGGCTGAGGCCTGATGCCCCCGACAGCCCTATACTCAATAAAGTGAATAGGTGCGTGCGCCCCTACATAGGCGCGCACGCGAGCGAGAAGGCGGTCGGTCGCATGACGGTTCAGCCGGGCCCCCCGTACCTGCGGTACGTCGCCCTCGGGGACAGCCAGACCGAAGGCGTCGGGGACGGCGACGACACCCGGGGCCTGCGCGGCTGGGCGGACCGGCTCGCGGAACGGGTCGCGCGGGACAGCCCGGACCTGCGCTACGCCAACCTGGCCGTACGGGGCCGGCTGGCCGGCCAGGTACGGGCGGAGCAGCTCGGCCCCGCGCTCGCGCTGCGCCCCGATCTGGCGAGCGTGGTGGCGGGCGTGAACGACCTGCTGCGGCCGCGCTTCGACGCGGACGAGGTCGCCGGGCACCTGGAGGCGATGTTCGCCGCGCTGACCGCCCAGGGCGCCCGGGTCGTGACCCTGACCTTCCCGGATCTGACCCGGCTGATCCCGGCGGCGCGCCCCGTCGCTCCGCGCCTCGCGGCGGTCAACGCCCGCGTCCGGGAGGCCGCGCGCCGCCACGGCGTCACCGTCGTCGAGACCGGCCACCACCCGGTCGTCACCGACCGGCGGCTGTGGAGCACCGACCGGCTCCACGCGTCCCCGCTCGGCCACGACAGGATCGCCGCCGCCGTCGCCGAGGCCCTCAGCCTCCCCGGCAGCGACGGCTCCTGGTCCCACCCGCTCCCGCCGCCCACCGCCCGCCCGGCCACGGGCCCGCGCGCGGCCGTCGCCGAACTCGCCTGGGCCGCCTCCTTCCTGACCCCGTGGCTGGCCCGGAGGCTGCGCGGCCGCTCGTCGGGCGACGGCCGCACGGCGAAGCGACCGGCACTGCTCCCGGTGGCCGCCACCCGCTAACGTTCGCTTTAGATACGACCGTATTACATTTGATAGATGAATACACGCGCTGTCGTCCACAGGGACGTCCCGCCAGGGGCCGAGGTCCGTGTCGCCGAGCTGTACTGGGAGGCGTTCGGGCGCAAGCTGGGGTCCGCGCTCGGGCCGCCCGACAAGGGGCGCGCCTTCATCGCGGAGCACCTCCGCCATGACCGCGGGCTCGTCGCCCTGGTCGACGGGACGGTGGCCGGGATCGCCGGGTACCAGCTCGGCGGACACGGGCTCACCGGCGGCGGGGCGGGGGACGTGCTGGAGACGTACGGGCTGGTGCGGGGGCTGCCGCGACTGGCCCTGCTGGCGCTCCTGGAGCGGCGTCCGGCGGACGACGAGCTGGTCATGGACGGGATCGCCGTCGACGCCGAGCGGCGGGGGCTCGGCATCGGCGGGATGCTGCTCCGCGAGATCGCCGCCGTCGCCGCCGAACACGGGTGCCGGCGCATCCGCCTCGACGTCATCGACGTCAACCCCCGGGCCCGCGCCCTGTACGAACGGCACGGCTTCGTCGCCGTGCGGACCGAGCGGACGCCGTTCCTGCGGGAGCTGATGGGATTCGGCGCCGTCACCACCATGCACCGGCCGGTCACCGCCGCCGACTGCGCGCACGGCCGGGAAGGGACCCGATGACCACGCCCGATACCGATACCCCCGTCCCCACCCGGATGCTGGTCCACGCCCTGGTCCGCGAGGACGGCACCGTGGACGCCGGGGAGCTCTACGACGTCGGCGGACTGCTCGGCATGAGCGACCAGCAGGTCCGACTCTGCGTCAAACGGCTGGTCGCCGAGGGGCGCTTCACCCACGAGGGGCGCGGGCGCAAGGCGCTGCTGCGCACGGTCGCGGACGGCGACGGCGAGCTCGCCCCGGACGCGGCGTACATCCGGCTCGCCTACGCCCAGGACCGGGGCGGCGCCCCCTGGGACGGTGTCTGGCACCTCTTCGGCTTCGCGGTGCCCGAGTCCAGCCGCGGCGCCCGCGACACCCTGCGCGACACCCTGGTCCGCCTGGGCGCCGCACCGCTCCAGAGCGGGCTCTACGTGAGCGCCCACGCGATCGGGCCGCTCGTCGAGGCCGAGGCGGAGCGCCTCGGTGTGGCCGCCGCGCTCACCCGCCTGACCAGCACCGACCTGCGCCGGGGCGGGCTCGCCGACCCGGCGGAACTGGCCGCCGCGCTCTGGCCGTTGGAGGAGGTCGCCGGGCGGTACGAGCGGCTCGCCGGGCTCGCCCGGGAGGTCCTGGACCGGCTCGCGGGGGCGCGTCCGCCCGGCCGGGCGGAGCGGCTGGGGCTCAGCGTCCGGCTCGCCGCCGCGTTCGGCGAGGCCATGGAGCCCGACCCCCTGCTGCCGCCCGAGCTCCTGCCCCACCCCTGGCAGGGCGCCACGGCCCGGGCGCTGGCCGCGGAGTGCTGGCACGCACTGGCGCGGATCGGGGACGAGGAGGAGGGTGTACGGGCGGACGGGGCCGGGACCGGCGGGGCGACGCCACGGCTGTTCGCCCGCTACCGGGGGCTGCTCGCCGAGTGACCGGCGCGAAACGGGAGTTGCTCTCCGAGTGACCGGCGCGGAACGGGGGTCGCTCTCCCCTCAGCCCACCGCCGCCCGCGCGTCCGCGATGCCCGCCGGGTCCCAGCCGCGCCGGGGGACGGAGTCCAGGAGGAGGCGGGTGTAGGGGTGTTCGGGGGCGGTGAGGACCCGGGAGGTCGGGCCGGACTCCACGATGCGGCCCGCGCGGAGCACCACCAGTTCGTCGGTGATGTGGCGGACCACCGCGAGGTCGTGGGTGACGAAGAGGAAGCCGACCCCGGCCTCGCGCCGGATGCCGCTGAGCAGTTCGAGGATCTGGGCCTGGATGGAGACGTCCAGGGCGGCCACCGCCTCGTCGAGGACGAGCACCCTGGGCTCGGCGGCCAGGGCCCGGGCGATGGCCACGCGCTGGCGCTGGCCGCCGGAGAGGCGGCGCGGCAGGGCGTCGGCCTCGCGCGGGCCGAGGCCGACCTGGTCGAGGAGTTCGGCGACCCGGGCCTTCCGGGCCGCCGGGTCGAGCCGGAAGTGCAGCCGGAGCACCTCGTCCACGCAGCCGCCGGCGGTGATCCGGGGGTCGAGGGAGAGGTAGGGGTCCTGGAAGACCATCTGGATCTCGCGGGCGCGGGCCAGCCGTTCGGCCCGGCCCCGGGGCCGGGCGGAGCGGTCCCGGCCGTCGAGGGTGACGGTCCCGGCGTCGGCGCGTTCGAGGCCGACGAGCATGCGGACGGTGGTGGTCTTGCCGCTGCCCGACTCGCCCACGATGCCGAGGGAGGAGCCGGGGGCGAGGGTGAAGGACACGTCGTCGACGGCGGTGTGGTCGCCGTACTCCTTGCGGAGCCCCGTGACGACCAGGCCCTCCCCCTTCACGGTGGTGGTCACAGCAGGATCCCTTCGTCGGCGCGGTGGCAGGCGGCGAGCCCCTCGCCGTACGCCGTGAGCGCGGGCGTCTCCTCCGCGCAGCGGGGCAGGGCGTGCGGGCAGCGGGCGGCGAAGTGGCAGCCCGGCGGGGCCTCGGAGACGGAGACCGGGCGGCCCACGATGGGCCGGGGTGCGGGCGCGTCGGGGTCGATGCGCGGGGTGCAGGAGAGGAGGCCCGCGGTGTAGGGGTGGCGGGGCCGGTCGAAGAGCTCGTCGGCGGCGCGGGTCTCGACGATGCGGCCGGCGTACATCACGTACACCCGGTCGCAGATGGCGGAGGCCAGTTCGAGGTCGTGGGTGACGAAGAGGAGCCCGGTGCCGCGCTCGGCCTGGAGGCGGGTGAGGATCGCGATGATCTCGGCCTGGGTGGTGACGTCGAGGGCGGTGGTCGGCTCGTCGGCGACGATGAGCGCGGGGTCGCCCGCGAGGGCGGCGGCGATGACGACGCGCTGGAGCATGCCGCCGGAGAACTCGTGCGGGCGGCGGCGCAGGGCGCCGCGCGGGTCGCGGATGCCGACGGCGTCGAGGAGTTCCTCGGCGCGGGCGGTGGCCTTCGCGGCGGGGGTGCCCGCGGCGCGCAGGCCCTCGGTGACGAAGTCGCCGACGCGGCGCAGCGGGTTGACGGAGGCGCGCGGGTCCTGGAAGACCATGGCGACCTCGCGGGCGCGCACGGCGGCGAGTGCGGCCCGGTCCATGGTGAGGACGTCGCGTCCGGCGACGCGTATCTCGCCGGTGGTGCGGGCGCCGCCGGGCAGCAGGCCGAGGACGCTGCGGCAGGCGACGGACTTGCCGGAGCCGGACTCGCCGACGAGGCCGACGGTCTCGCCGGGGGCGACGGTCAGGGAGACGCCGTCGAGGAGGGGGCGGGCGGCCTGGCCTTCGGGGAGGCGCAGGGTGAGCCGGTCGATCTCCAGGACGGGCCGGGTGTCGTTGCGGATGTCGTTCCGGGTGGCGTTCCGGGCCTCGTTCCCGGTCTCGTTCCGGTTGTCGTTCCGGTTGTTGCTCATGGGGTCACCGCTCCCGCTTCGCGATCCGGTCGGCGATGCCCTCGCCGACGATGCCGAACGCCACGACGGCGAGGACGATGCAGACGGACGGGGCGAGCGCGGGCAGCATCGCGCCCTGCTGGAGCGCCGACTGGCCCTCGTTGATCATGGCGCCCCAGTCGGCGGTGGGCGGCTGGACGCCGAAGCCGAGGAAGGAGAGGGCGGCCAGGTCCATCAGCGCGTAGCCGAAGTTCATGGCCGACTGGGCGAGCAGGGTGGGGGTGATGTTGGGGAGCAGGTGGCGCAGGCAGATGGTCCAGCCGGACCAGCCCTGCACCCGGTAGGACTCGATGTACGGGCGGGCCTTCTCCTGGCGGGCGATGCCGCGGACCAGGCGTCCGACGTACGGGGTGTAGGCGACGGCCATGGCGATGACGGGGGCGGTCATGCCGGAGCCGACGACCGCCACCAGCATGATCGCGAGGAGCAGTCCGGGGATGGCGAAGACGAGGTCCATGGACCGGGAGAGGAAGGCGTCGGCCCAGCCGCCGCGCCAGCCCGCGACGACGCCGAGGACGGTGCCGAGGAGGGTGGAGACGGCGACGACGAGGAGCGGGCCGAGGAGTCCGGTGCGGGCGCCGTACATCAGCCGGGACAGCAGGTCGCGGCCGGACTGGTCGGTGCCGAGGAGGTGGTCGCCGCTGGTGCCGACGAGGCTGGACGTCAGGTCCATCGCCTCGGGGTCGTACGGGGCGATGAGCGGGGCCAGGGCGGTGACGAGCACGAGGGCCACGAGGAGGAGCACGGCCGTGGTGAACAGCGGGCCCTGGCCGAGCGCCCGCAGGCGGCGCAGGCCGGGCCGGCGGCGCAGCGCGTCCGCGGGGCCGGCCGCCCCGGGGCTTGCGGTGAGGGTCATGAGGTGCCTTCCCCGTGGAGGGTGAGCCGGGGGTCGATGAGGGGGGCGCAGAGGTCGACGACCAGGTTGACGAGGACGAAGGCCGCGACGCTGAGCAGGGTGACGGCCTGGACGACGGCGAAGTCCTTGGCGCTGACGGACTGGACGAGGAGGGAGCCGATGCCGGGGACGTCGAAGGCGGTCTCGACGACGGAGGTGGTGACGAGGAGTCCGGCGAGCATGGTGCCGCCGACGGTGACGACCGGTCCGAGGCTGTTGCGCAGCACGTGCCGGCGGACCACGGTGCGTCCGGCGACGCCTCGGGCGCGGGAGACGTCCACGTGGTCGCGGCCGAGTTCGTCGAGCATCGCCGAGCGGGTCACACGGGCGAGCAGTCCGGCGAAGGTGGTGGCGAGGGCGAAGGCCGGGAGGGTGAGGTAGTAGAGGCGTTCGCCGAGGCCTTCGGGGGTGCCGCCGGGGCCGGGGAACCAGCCGAGCTGCACGGAGAACAGCGAGACCAGGCCGATGGCGCTGACGAACGAGGGGGTGGCGGTGGCGATGCCGGTGGCGATGAGGACGAGCCGGTCGAGGAAGCCGGGGCGCAGCGCGGCGAGCACGCCCGCCGCCACGCCGCCGACGGCGACGAGGACGGCGGAGTAGCCGACGAGCAGCACGGTGCCGGTGAGCCGGGAGCCGAGCAGGGCCGAGACGTCCTGGTGGTACTGGGCGGAGCGCCCGAAGTCGCCGTGCAGGGCGCCGCCGAGCCACTTGAGGTACTGCACGGCGAGCGGGTCGTCGAGGTGGTACTCGGCCCGCAGCGCGGCCACGGTCTCGGGGGTCGCGGGGCGGCCGTGCAGCAGGAAGGAGACGGGGTCGCCGGGGGCGAGGTGGACGCTGGCGAAGACCACGAAGGAGGTGACGAGCAGGACGCCGAGGAGTCCGGCGAGCCGGCCGAGGAAGTAGCGGAGCATGCCGTTCATCAGGAGGTGGCGCCGATCGTCGCGGCCCAGGGGTAGTAGAGCTGGGCGATGCCGGTGGGGGCGCCGGTGACGCGGCTGCCGAGGAAGACGGTGTACGGGGCCTCGTAGAGCGGGATGATGGGCAGTTCGCGCACCGCGATCTTCTGGAGTTCGGCGGTGAGGTCGGCGCGGGCGCCCGGGTCGGCGGCGGTGTTGGCGCGGTCGAAGGCGGCGTCGTAGCCGGGGTCGGACCAGTTGCCGTAGTTCCCGAAGTCGCCGGTGCGCAGGTACTGGTAGAACTCCAGCGGGTCCGGGGTGTTGTCGTACCCGTTGGTGATGACCAGGTCGAGTCCCTTGCGGGCGTTCTTGTCGACGAAGATGCTGCTGTACGCCTCGGGCGAGACGGACTTGAGCTGGACGTCGAGGCCGATCTGGCGGCCGGCGGCCTGGACGGCGTTGGCGACGACGCTGATCTCGGGGGCCAGGGTGCTGGTCACCAGGGTGACCTTCTTGCCGGTGGCGCCGGCCTGCTCCACGAGCTGCTTGGCAGCGGCGACGTCGTAGACGGGCTCGGGCAGTTCGGCGAAGTACTTGTCGGTGCGCTCGGGGAGGAGCGACCAGGCGCCGCGCGCGGCGGGGGCCTTGGCGGGGATGCCGATGCCGCCGGCGGCGGCCTTGACGATGTTCTTGCGGTCGAGCGCCATGGACAGCGCCTGGCGGACCTTCAGGTCGCCGAGGGTGCCCTTGAAGTCGAGGACGGCGAGGTTGGCGGCGGCGGTGTTGGGGCCGAAGTACAGCTTGCCCTTGTTGCTCGCGCGGAGCTGGGCGAGGGCGGACGAGGGGACCATGTAGCCGCCGTCGGCGGTGCCGGAGAGGAAGGTGTTGGTCCGGGCGGAGGGGTCCTCGACGAAGGTGAAGCGGACCGTGTCGGTCTTCGGCGCCAGCTTCTTGTCCCAGTACGCGGGGTGCTTCTTGAGGGTGATCGACTCGCCCTGCTGCCACTTGTCCAGGGCGTAGGGGCCGGTGCAGTTGACCTTGCCGCCGGGGACTCCGTACTCCTTGCCGGTCTTCGCGAGGAAGGCGGCGCTCTCGATGGTGCCGGGCGAGGCGGCCATCAACTCGTTGAGGAGGATGTCGGGCTTGGTGAGGCGGAGGGCGACCTGGAGCGGCCCGGTCTTCTCGACCGCCTTGACGTTCTTGAAGGCGGAGCCCCAGGGGGAGCCGGTGGCCGGGTCCATCTGGCGCTTGAGGGAGGCGACGACGTCGTCGGCGGTCATGGTGGTGCCGTCGTGGAACTTGACGCCGGGGCGCAGGGTGTACACCCAGGTGAGCGGGTCGGGGTTCGCCCACTTGACGGCGAGTCCCGGCTCGATCCTCAGGTCGGGGGTGACCCGCAGGAGCTGCTCGCAGACGTTGGCGAGGACGGTGTTCGGCGGGTAGTCGAAGGCCTGGGCGTAGTCGAGGGTGTACGGCTCGGCGTACAGCGACCAGGTGAGGGAGGCCAGTCGGCCCTTCGCCGCGGGGGAGGTCGGCGTGACGGTGTACGCGGCGGAGCCGGCGCCCGGCTTGGTGGCGCCGGAGCAGCCGGACACCGTGACGGCGAGGGACGCGGTGCAGGCGAGGGCTGCGAGGAGTCTGGGCGTGCGCAAGGAGACCCACCCCTTTACGGGTGTAGAGACGTGCACTGGGGATGCGTGGGATGCAGGGGGTGCTGCCGGGTGCTGGGGGGATGGAGCGAGTATTGATGCGGGAACGTTCCCGCACAAGACTTTGCGGGAACGGTTTTGCAGAGGTCACGGAGGTGGCAGCATCGGAGCGTGACCACATCTGAACAGCACGGAGGGCATGCCGGGGACAGGCCCGGCGGACCCGGCGCGCGACCGCCAGGACCCCGGGTCAGGCTCGTCGACGTGGCCCGTGAGGCCGGGCTCTCGAAGACGACCGTCTCCGCCGCGCTCAACGGCACCGGGCGCCTCTCCCCCGCCGTGCGGGAGCGGGCGCGCGAGACCGCGCGGCGGATGGGCTACCGGCCCAACGCCACCGCCCGGCAACTGCGCGCCGGGCGGGCCCGGCTGATCGGCTACGTCGTGGGCGAGTTCGCCGGCGAGCCCTGGACCTACCTGGACTCGCCGTACTTCGCCCAGCTGACGAGCGCGACCGCGGCCGCCGCCCTGAGACACGGGTACGCGATGGTGATGCTGCCCGCGGGGACGCTCCAGCGGGAGTGGGCCGATCTGCCGCTGGACGCGGTGATCGTCGCCGACCCCGTCGAGGACGATCCCCTGGTGGAGGACTTCCTCGCCGCCCGTATCCCGGTCTTCAGCGACGCCTCGGTCGCGGGACGGACCGGTGCGTACTGGGTCGACCTGGACACGGAGGCCGCGGTACGGGACTCCCTGGACCACCTGCGGGAGCGGGGGTCCCGGCGGACCGCGCTCGTCCTGCCCGACAGCACGACCCGCTTCCACCGGCAGGTCCACGCCGCCTACCGCGCGTGGTGCGCGCGGCACGGCGCCGAGGAGCTGGTGACCCTGGTCCCCGCGCCCGGCAACGGGCCGGTGATCCGGTCGGTCGAGGAGACGCTGGGCGCGCTCCCCCGGCCCGACGGGCTGTTCGTCGTGGCGGAGGCGAGCCCGCCGCTGGTCCTGGACGCCGCGCGGCGGCTCGGCCTCGCGGTGCCCGGGGACGTGCGGCTCGTGTGCGTCAGCGAGGACAGCTCCGCCGCCCACGCCGACCCTCCGGTCACCACGCTGAGCCTGCGCCCGGCCGACGTCGCCGAGGCGGGCCTCTCGCTGCTCGTCCGAGCCCTGGAGGACGGAGGCAGCACCCCCCCGGGTGTGCTGCTCTCCGCCCGGCTCAGGGTGCGGTCCTCCACCTGACGGGGGCCGCGCGGCGACCCGATCGACGGCGGTTGGCCCGGCGGCGGGCCCGGCAGGCCCGGCGGCAACGGCGGCAACCGCGCGGACAGTTCCGCCGGGCGCGCCGGGGGCGCGGCACCCCGCGCGGGTGCGCGGCTTTCCTCGCCGGTCCGGCGCGAGCGGCATGACGTCCCCCTAGCCCGCGTACACGCGGGTGCCGCCGACGAAGGTCTGCTCCACGCGGGCCTCGGCGATCTCCTCGGCGGGCGCGGTGAGGATGTCGCGGTCGAGGACGACGAGGTCCGCGAGGTACCCGGCGCGCAGGCTGCCGGCCTCGTCGTGACCGCCGACGTGGGCGGAGCCCGCCGTGTAGGCGGCGAGGGCGGTGGTGAGGTCGAGGCGCTGCTCGGGCAGGAAGACCCGGCCGTCGGTGGCGCCGGGCTCGGCCCGGTTGACGGCCACGTGCAGACCGGCCAGCGGGTCGGGGCTGGAGACCGGCCAGTCGCTGCCCGCGACCAGGGTGGCGCCGGCCCGGACCAGGTCGCCGAACGGGTACTGCCGGGCGGCGCGTTCGGGGCCGAGGAACGGGATCGTCAGCTCGTCCATCTGCGGCTCGTGCGCGGCCCACAGCGGCTGGATGTTGGCGAGCGCGCCGAGGCGGGCGAAGCGGGCGATGTCGTCGGGGTGCACGACCTGGAGGTGGGCCAGGTGGTGCCGGTTGCCGCGGCGGCCGTTGGCCTCGACCGCGGCCTCGACCGCGTCCAGGGCCTCGCGGACGGCGCGGTCGCCGAGCGCGTGGAAGTGCACCTGGAAGTCGAGCGCGTCGAGCTCGGTGACGTATCCGCGCAGCGCCTCGGGGTCGACGAAGCTCAGCCCGCTGTTCGCGGTCGCGCAGCCGCAGGCGTCGAGGTAGGGGCTCATCATGGCGGCGGTGAAGTTCTCCGCGACGCCGTCCTGCATGATCTTCACCGAGCCGGCCCGGAAGCGCCCGTGGTGCGACTTGGCGCGCCGCTCGACGAGTTCGGGGATCTGCTCGGCGCCGCGCGCCCGGTCCCACCACAGCGCGCCGCTGACCCGCGCGGTGAGGGTGCCGTCCTGGGCGGCGGTGAGATAGGCGTCGGAGGGGTCGGTGATCCCGCTGAAGGAGCCGAGGAGGGCGTCCTGCCAGCCGGTGATGCCGAGCGAGTGCAGCATCGCCTGGGCGCGCAGCAGGCCGTCGAGCCGGTCGGTCGCGGTGCTCGCCGGGACGAGCCGCTGGACGAGGGCGACCGCGCCCTCCTGGAGGACTCCGCTCGGCGTCCCGTCGGTCTCGCGCTCGATGCGGCCGTCGGCCGGGTCGGGCGTCTCGGCGGTGATCCCGGCGAGCTCCAGGGCACGGGAGTTGGCCCATGCTCCGTGGTGGTCGCGGTTGACCAGGAGGACCGGCCGGTCGGCGACGACCGTGTCCAGGAGCTGCCGGGAGGGCAGCCCGCCCTCGAAGCTCTCCATGGACCAGCCGCCGCCGGTGATCCAGGGGCGGTCGGGGTGCTCGGCCGCGTACCCGCCGATGATCCGCAGGTAGTCGTCGACGCCGGTGGTGCCGGTGAGGTCGCACTGGGCCATCTCCATGCCGCCGGAGACGGCGTGGATGTGGGCGTCCTGGAAGCCGGGGATCAGCAGCCTGCCCGCCAGGTCGACGACCTCGGTCCGCGGACCGATCAGGGCGCGGACCTCGTCGTGGCCGACGGCGATGATCCGCTCGCCGACGACGGCGAGGGAGGTGGCCCGGGTCCGGGCGGGGTCGCCCGTGAAGACGGGGCCACCGGTGAAGACCAGGTCGGCCGTGCTCATGTACGTACTCCTGGAGGGTGAGGGGCCGGGGCCGTTGCCGCCCTGGACCGCCGGACGGGCCCCGGGAGCGGGGCCGGTGCGAGGGGCGTCATGCAACCGGTGCGGTGGTTTACACGTCAAGGGCGTTGACATAAGGTCCGGCGGCATGGCCGAACGAGTGGTGCCGGAGAACCGGCGACAGCGCAGGCGCCCCACCAAGCAGGGCACCGTCCTTTCCGAGCGGATCATCATCGAGACCGCGCTGCGGCTGGTCGCGCAGCACGGCGCGGAGGCGTTGTCGGTACGCCGCCTGGGCGCCGCCCTGGGCGCCGATCCGAGCGCGATCTACCGCTACTTCCGCAACACCGACGATCTGCTGCTGGCCCTCGCCGACGAGCTGATCGGCATCGCGCAGCGGGGCTGGCGGGCCACCGGCGACTGGCGGTCCGACCTGCGGGACATCGCCCTGCGCGTGCACGCCGCCTATCTGGCCAATCCGCAGGCGGCGGCGCTCGCGGCGCACCGCACGACGGGCCGCGAGCACGAGACCCGGGCCGTCGAGGCGATCCTCTCGGTGCTGCGCGGGGCGGGCTTCCCGGACGCCGAGGCGGTGCGGATCTACCACGCGTTCGTGGACCAGGCGCTCGCGTTCGCCGCCCTGGACGCGGCCGCCCTCGCCCTGCCGGAGCCCGCCCGGGAGGCCGACGAGCAGGTCTGGCACGCGGCGTACGGGAAGCTGTCGGCCGCCACCCACCCGCATGTCGCCGCGACGTTCCCGCTGCTCGCGGCGGACATGAGCGAGAGCGGGCACCCCTTCGCGCTGGAGCTGATGCTGGACGCGGTGGGGGCCCGGCTCGCCGCGCACCGCAAGGGCTGACCCGGGCGGATCCGGCGGGCCCCGGGCCCGCGCGCGGCTTACGTCAACACCATTGACGCAAAATCGCCCGGCCGGTTCTCATGGCGGCACTTCGGAGGCCCGTACCTCCGCGATCCGAAGGAGCCCCGCCCCCATGAACCCCGACCCCGTGCACGCGCTCCGCGACGCCTCGCCCACCCCGTTCTGGCTGGACCACCCGGGCAGGCCGCAGGCGTCCCCCGCCCTCGTCGGCCCCACCGACTGCGACCTGCTGGTCGTCGGCGGCGGCTACACCGGACTGTGGACCGCGCTCATCGCCAAGGAGCGCGACCCGTCCGCCGACGTGGTCGTCATCGAGGCGGAACAGGTCGGCGGCGCCGCCTCCGGCCGCAACGGCGGCTTCTGCGAGTCGAGCCTCACCCACGGCCTGGGCAACGGCATCGCGCGCTGGCCGAACGAGATCGGCCGCCTGGAGCGCCTCGGCCGGGAGAACCTCCAGGCCATGCAGGACACCATCGAGCGCTACGGGATCGACTGCGACTGGGAGCGCACCGGCTCCCTCGCCGTGGCGACCGAGCCGTACCAGCTCGCCGGGCTGGAGGAGGAGATCGAGGCCGCCCGGCGCTACGGCACGGAGCTGACGCCGCTCGACGAGGCCGCCGTCCGCGCCGAGATCGACTCCCCGACCTTCCTCGGCGGCCTGTGGGACAAGGACGGTGTCGCCATGGTCGACCCCGCCAAGCTGGCCTGGGGCCTGAAGCGCGCCTGCCAGGAACTGGACGTCCGGGTCTACGAGCACACCCCCGGCACCGGGCTCACCGAGGACGGCGCCCGGGTCGCGGTCACCACCCCGTACGGCCGGGTACGCGCCCGCCGGGTCGCCCTCGCCACCAACGCGTACCCCTCGCTGCTGCGCCGGCACCGCCCGTACACCGTCCCGGTCTACGACTACGCGCTGATGACGGAACCCCTGACGGAGGCCCAACTCGCCTCCGTGGGCTGGAAGAACCGCCAGGGCTGGGCCGACTGCGCCAACAGCTTCCACTACGTGCGGCTCTCCGCCGACAACCGCATCCTGTGGGGCGGCTACGACGCCGTGCACCGGCGGGAGGTGCGGGCCGAGCACGATCAGCGGCCCGCGTCCTACGTCACCCTCGCCCGGCACTTCTTCGCCACGTTCCCGCAGCTCGCCGGGGTGCGCTTCAGCCACGCCTGGGGCGGCGCCATCGACACCAGCACGCGCTTCTGCGTCTTCTTCGACACCAGCCACCGCGGCAAGGTCGCCTACGCGGCCGGCTACACGGGCCTGGGCGTCGGCGCCACCCGCTTCGGCGCGGAGGTCATGCTCGACCTGCTCGCCGGACAGCGCACCGAACGCACCTCCCTGGAACTGGTCCGCCGCAAGCCCCTGCCGTTCCCGCCCGAGCCGGTGCGCTCGCTGGGCATCGGCATCACCCAGTGGTCCCTCGCCCGCGCCGACGCCCACGAGGGCCGCCGCAACCTGTGGCTGCGGACCCTGGACCGGGCCGGCCTCGGCTTCGGCAGCTGACACGGGCGAAGCCTCCTCTCTCTCCTCTCACTTGAACCACCCGCACCACCTGGGCCCCCCACGCCACCCGCACCTCTGCTCCACGGCCAAGGAGGCCCCGTTGAACTCCCCCGACACCGCCCTGCCCACCGAGGCGAGACCCGCGTCCGGCGGCGGTCTGCGCCGACTGATGCCGCTGCTCACGCTCGCCCACGCGGCCATGTTCACGGTCTACATGGGCGTCGGCGGCATCCTGCTGCCGGTGCAGGTCGAACTCCTCGACCCGGCCGACAAGGTGGCGAACCTGGGGCTCGTCTCCGGTGTCGCCGCGATCTTCGCGACGCTGTTCAACCCGCTCGCCGGTCTGCTCTCCGACCGTTCGGGCCGCCGCAACCCGTGGATCCTGGGCGGCGGCCTCGCGGCCCTCGGCGCGCTGGCCCTGCTCGGCGCCGTGCGGACCGTGCTGCTGGTGACCGTCGCCTGGTGTCTCGTCCAGGCGACGATGAACGTCTACCAGGCGGCGCTCACCGCCGTGGTGCCCGACCGGGTGCCGGTCGAACGGCGCGGTCTCGCCTCGGCGATGGTCGGCATCGGCACCCCGATCGGCTCGGCGGTCGGCATCACCGTCGCCGCGCTCTTCGTGCCGGACTCGCTCACCACCGGGTATCTCGTGATGGGCGCGGTCATCGCGGGCGCGGCCGTCCTCTTCACCGCCCTGGTGCGGGACCGCAGGAGCCCGGCCCCGGCCGAAAGGGTGCCGCTGGGACGCCAGTTCGCGGCGTTCGCCTCCACGCTCGGGAACGCCGACTTCCGCTGGGCGTTCATCGGGCGCTTCCTGCTGATGCTGGGCTTCTTCGCCGTCTCCCTCTACCAGCTGTACATCCTCCAGGACCACATCGAGCTGCCCGCCGGGCTCTCCCCCACCGACGCCGTGGCGATCACGGCCCCGATCGACGCCGTCTGCACGCTGCTCGCCACGGTCGCCGGCGGTCTGCTCTCCGACCGCATCGGCCGGCGCAAGCCGATGATCGCCGTGTCCTGCGCGCTGAGCGGCGTGTCCATGCTGGTCCCGGTGTTCCTGCCGACATGGACCGGCATGCTCGTCTTCACCGTCCTGACCGCGCTGGCCTTCGGCAGCTTCATGGCCGTGGACACCGCCCTGGTCACGCTGGTGCTGCCCAGCGCCGACGACGCCGCCCGTGACATGGGCGTCCTCAACATCGCCAACGCGGGCCCGCAGATCATCGCCCCGTTCCTGGCCTCGCTCCTCGTCGGCACGGTGGGCTACGACGGCCTGTACGTCGGGGCGGCGCTGCTCACCCTGCTCGGGGCGGCTTCGGTCGCGGGCATCAAGGGCGTGCGCTGAGGGGCGTACGCCGGGGGGCGGGGTCCGGGGTGGTGTGCCCCGGACCCCGCCCCCCTCGTTTCCGTACCGGCCCGGGTGTCAGACCCCCGGGATGGCGCGGCCCCGGAAGGCGGCGCGGACCGCGTTCGCCGCGTCCGGGCCGTACATCCGCTGGGCCGTGGCGATCGTCTTCGTCGCCGCGTCCGAGAAGGACGTGTCGGGCGCGAAGCCGAACTGCGCGTTCACGATGATCCGGTCGGCGGTACGGGCGCCGAGCGCGCCCCGGATGTCCCACAGGGCGCGGGACCAGATCTCGCCGTCCGCGTGCACCTCGCCGACCCGGTCCGCGTAGGTCTTGTCGCCGTCGACCCGGCGCAGGCAGTGCGGGGCCGTGCTGTACGGGACGGAGTCCCAGTCGGCGACGCAGGCGAGGTCCGTCTTGACCGCCCAGCCGTAGCGGGCGGCGGCGTGGCTGCCGACCTCGACGGCCAGGTAGTCGCCGAAGGCCTCGCCGATCGCGCCGGACTCGGCGGTGGAGCCGAAGCCGGGCACCTGGGCCTCGTGCACGGCGTGGCCGTACTCGTGCACGATCACCTCGGCGTCCTCGGCGTCGTCGACACCGCCCTTGCCGAAGCGGATCTCGTCCTTCTTGTCGGTGAAGAAGGAGTTGTCCGAGCCCCACTGGTTGAGCCGCACGGCCTGGGGGCGGTCGTTGGCGCCGGGGAGCTCGCCGCCGAAGCCGAGGCCCTGGAGGTACTCCTGCGCCTCGTTGACCCAGAAGTAGGCCATGACCTGCTCGAACTGGTCGTCGTGCCGGTTGTACGCGCCGGCGTCGGCGGTCTTCGCGGGGGCGCCCGTCTCGGACCTGACGTACGCCCAGCGCCCGGAGAGTCCGCCACTGCCGTCGAGGTTGCGCAGCACGGCGGTGGTGTACGCGGAGGCGGGCACCGCGTCGGCGGCGTCCTTCGCGTCGTCGAGCGTCTGGTCGCCCGAGGACTGCACCGGGTTGACCATGAAGATACGGGCCTGCGGGCCGCTCGCGGCGGGTGCGGCGGCCGTGGCCGTCGTGACCGGGGCGGCCAGCGCCACGGTGGCGGTGGCCGCGGCGATCAGGCCGCGGGTTGTGCGGCGTGCCATCAACGTCCTCCTGGTTGGGGGATGTGAGGGGGGTGGCGTGGTGCGGGCGTGATCATCGCGCAAGGACGGGGCCCGCGTCGAGAGTCAGGGCGGGAAGGGCCTCGCGGGCCAGACCGTGGGCGAGCGCGGGCCACCAGGCACCGGCGGGCGGGTCGACGACGCCGTACACGGGATCCAGGGTGCCGCCGGTGCCCCGGGCGCAGCTCCCGTCGGACTCGCCGACGATCTTCACGTACAGGAAGGCGTCGGCCAGCGGGACCCCGGTGTCGGCGGTGGGGCGCGGGCCGATGCCCCGGCCGGGCGGGTTGCACCAGGTCTCCGGGTCGGCGTACGTGCCGGGGGCGGGGGTCCAGGGGCCGCGGCCGTTGCGGCTGGTGTCGACGACGAAGTGGAGGAGCTCGGTGGTGGCGGGGCTGCCGGTGGCCTGGGCGTACCAGGCGTCGGTCCAGTGCCAGGTGGACGGGTCGGCCGCCGAGACCGCGTTGCCGGGCGCGCCGTCGTTGGGGGCGGCGCCGGAGTAGTACTGGCTCGCGCACCAGTCGGTGTGGCCGCGCGCCCAGTCGGGGCCCCGGGTGGCGAACCAGACGCACTTCGAGACCCAGGTGCCGTAGCGGGTGAGCTGGTCGGTGGGCTGGAAGTTGGAGACGTTCAGGGAGAAGCCGTCGGCCTTGGCCACCCCGGCGTCGATCAGCCGCCGGGCGATGTCGCCGACGGCCTTCCACTGGCTGTTGCCCGCGTCGAGGTAGACGGAGGTGCCGGGGCTCCGCTTGAGCGTCGTGACGGCGAAGTCGAGGTCGGCCAGGCGGGCGGCGGTGAGCGCGCCGGTCGGGTCCACGTTTCCGGCGCAGTCCTTGGGCAGCGCGGCCAGGGCGTCGGGCTCCAGGATCACCAGCGCCGGGCCCGCGCCGACGCCCTCGGCGAAGGCGGCGATCCAGTCGCGGTAGGCGGCCGAGGAGGCGGCGCCGCCGCTGGAGTAGAGCCCGCAGTCACGGCCGGGGATGTTGTACGCGACGAGCACGGGGACCTGCTGCGCGGCGCGCGCCCGCGCCATGAGGGCGCCCACTCCGGCGCGTACGCCCCCGGGAGTGCCCTGGGTGAACCAGGCGGCCTGCGGCAGCGCGGCGAGCCGGCGCATGTTCTCGGCGTCCCCGGCCGCCCCGGCTGCTTCGTCGGTGAGTGCCTGCCGTGCGGCACCGCTGTCGGGGTCGACGTAGAACCTGGTCGCGGTGGTGAGCGGGCCCTCGGGCACCCCTCCCGCGCCGGGCGTCTCGGCCGACGCCGGGGCGACGGCGGTCCAGGCCGCGCAGGCGGCGAGCGCCGCCGCGACGGCGACGGAACGCCGCCCGGGAATCCGGATTCTCATGAAGGGCCCCTCCCCTGGTGTGCTCACTCGCAGCGTAGGCGGCGATGATCATCCGGCGGGGCGGAACCCTTCGTTCGGTCCGGAACTCGGTCGGGATGCGGTCGGGATGCGGCCGGGATTCAGTCCTGTCGGCTGCTCTCGTCCCTCAGCCAGGTGTCGAAGTCCCGCGCCCTGATGGCCTTGCGCGCGCCCCTGCGCGCCGCGAGCGCCGCCGAGAGGAAGACGACGACGGCGGGCAGCAGCGTCGGGTCGGCGCGCAGCAGGGCCCGCAGGTCGGAGACGCCGGTACGGGCCGAGGGCGGCGCGGCGGGCTCCGTCGGGGCCTGCCCGGGCGCCGATCGGGCCTGGTGGTCCTCCAGTTGGGCCGTGGAGGTGGCCGCCCGCACCCTGCGGCGGATCAGGTCCCGCCAGGTGCGGGGCGGCCGGACGACCACCCGGGCGGTCCGGACCACGCTGCGTTCGGCCGGCCCGAAGGCGAGCGAGGCGGCCAGGTCGTCGGCCATCAGGGGCGGCAGCGCGGCGATCCGGGCGTGGCCCTCGCCGGACATGGCGATGACGCCCCGCCCGAAGAGCCCCTCACGCACGGCGGGCAGCCGCTGCCACACCCGGTAGTACGCGCGCACCCGCCAGGAGCAGCCGGTCATCGGCAACTCCCGTTCGGGCGCGGCGGCGAGGACCTCGCCGGGTGCGGCGAGCGCGGCGGCCAGGGCGCGCACGTCCCCGGCGCCGAGCACCACGTCGGCGTCCACGTAGATCCGGGGGAAGCCGCGGGCGTGCTCGTCGCCGAGCCGCAGGGCCTCGTGTTTGGAGGGCACGGGCGTCTCGACGACCCGGACGCGCGGGCCGCGCCCCGCGGCGACGCGGGCGGTGGCGTCCGTACAGCCGTTGCACACGACGACGATGTCGAACTCCTCGTCGCGGGCGCCGTCCAGGAGGGCGTCCAGGAGGCGGCCGAGGGTGCGTTCCTCGTTGTGGGCGGGGATCACGATGCTGGGCACGGGGACAGTATGACCAAGGAGTCCCACTCTTACAGTTCCTTCAAGTATCGGTAGGAGTTTCACACAACTCCTGGATGGCCTGCCCCAGTTGGTCTAGATTGAGCGCTGCCGGATCCGCTGGGGCACGAACACGACTCGTCCCGGGTGGATTCTGCGTCCTGTGCGGACACGGCCGTGGCTGGGGAGACTCACGACCGCGGTCCGCATTGTTCAGTCAGGCGGAAGAGCCGCGCACCCTCGTCGCACCACCGCTGCCTTTCCCTGCCCGCGAGCCGCTCTCGTGGACAGTCCCTGGGGAAGGGCACGGGGGATCGACGGGTTGCGCGGGAAGCGCCCTTGGGGGGAATGGATGACCGTCCTGCCGGTCACGCATGAGCGGCATCGAGTCGAATCCACACATTTCGATGTCCACCGCCTGTGGTGGCGGAGAAGACACCAGATAATCCTGCTGGCCGCGGACACCACCGCGGCCGCCCTCGCCGCGGTGAGCGTCCTCGGCGTGGTGGGCCACTGGCCCGTCGTCATCGGCCTGCCGCCGGCCTGGGTCGCCCTGATGTGCGCCCACCGGGCCTACGAGCGCGGCGTGTTGGGCTCCGGCGGCGAGCTGTACCGCCGGGTGCTGCGCGGCGCCCTGGTCCTGCCGGCCCTGGCGGCGGTCCTCGGCTGGGGGCTGGTCGGTGACCTCGACCTGCTCCACGAGATGATCCTGGCGGCCCCGGCCGTGGCCGTCCTCGCGCTGGCCGCCCGCTTCCTGCTGCGCCGCTGGCTGCGCCGGGACTGGGCCCAGGGCCGCAACCGCACCACGGCGGTCCTGGTCGGGCCGTCGGCGGGCGTCGGCGAACTCCTGTCGGCGCTGTGGAACGGCGGCCCCGACCGCACGCCGGGCCGGGTCGGGCTCCAGGGCATGGACATCGCGGGCGTGTGCCTGACCGATCCGGGCAACGCCCGGGGCCGCGCGGTGCTCGACAAGCTGGGCGTGCCGATCCTCGGCGGGGTGGCCGAAGTACCGGGCGCGATCAGAGGGTTCGGCGGCTCCACCACCGTGGTGGTGCTGCCCTCGCCGGAGATCGACGCGACCCTGCTGCGCGCGCTCTCCTGGAGCACGGCCGCCGCGGGCGGCGACTTCCTGCTGGCACCCGCCTTCGGCGACGTGGCCGCCGCACGCCTGGCGGTCCGGCCGGTCGGCGGCGTCCCGCTGATCCATCTGCGGGCCCCCCGGCTGTCCCGCTGGGCCCGGCTGCCGAAGGAGCTCGCCGAGCGCCTCGCGGCCGCCGTGCTGCTGCTCGCGCTCGCACCCCTGATGTGCGTCGTCGCGCTGGCCGTACGGCTCGGCAGCCGCGGGCCCGCGCTGTTCCGGCAGGTCCGGGTGGGCCTGCACGGCAAGCAGTTCACCATGTTCAAGTTCCGTACGATGCGCCCCGACGCCGAGGCGGTCAGGGCGGAGCTCGCGGACGCCAACCACAACAGCGACGGCCTGCTGTTCAAGGTCCGCGACGATCCCCGTGTGACCAGAGTAGGCGCCACGCTGCGCCGCTACTCGATCGACGAACTGCCCCAGTTGTTGAACGTGTTGAACGGGCGGATGTCGCTCATCGGGCCGCGCCCGCCGCTGCCCGAGGAAGTCGCCGGATACAGCCACGAGGTCCGGCGCCGGCTGCTCGTCAAACCGGGCCTCACCGGCCTGTGGCAGGTCAGCGGACGCTCCGACCTGCCGTGGGACGAGGCCGTACGCCTCGACCTGGCGTACGTGGACAACTGGTCGCTCGGCCTGGACGCGCTGATCCTGCTGCGCACCGGCCCCGCCGTCCTGCGCGGGACGGGGGCCTACTGACGATGAAGGGAACACACGTGAGCGACGCGAAGGACGCGGCTCGTCCGGACGGGCCGCTGGGGGTCGCCGTCATAGGCGCCGGCTACTGGGGCCCGAACCTGGTCCGCAACTTCCAGGCCAGCGACCGCTTCCGGCTGCGCTGGCTCTGCGACCTCGACGTCACCCGCGCCCAGCGGGTCCTGGGCGGCTACTCCACCGTCCAGGCCACCGACGACTACGCGGCGGTGCTCGCCGACCCGGAGGTGCGCGCCGTCGCCGTCGCCACCCCGGCCGGCACCCACCTGGACGTGGCGCTCGCGGCGCTGCGCGCGGGCAAGCACGTCCTGGTCGAGAAGCCGCTGGCCACCACGTACGCCGACGGGGCGCGGCTGGTCGCCGAGGCCGAGGAGCGCGGCCTGACCCTGATGTGCGACCACACCTACTGCTACACCCCGGCGGTGGCGAAGATCCGCGAGCTGGTGCGCGAGGGCGCGCTCGGCGACATCCACTACGTGGACTCGGTGCGGATCAACCTGGGCCTGGTCCAGAAGGACATCGACGTGCTGTGGGACCTCGCCCCGCACGACCTGTCCATCCTGGACTTCATCCTGCCCGAGCACGTGGAGCCGGTCGCGGTCGCCGCGCACGGCGCCGACCCGATCGGCGCGGGCCAGGACTGCATCACGTATCTGACCCTCCAGCTGAACACCGGGGCCATCGCCCATGTGCACGTCAACTGGCTCTCCCCGACCAAGGTCCGCACCACCATGGTCGGCGGCTCCAAGCGCACGCTGATCTGGGACGACCTCAACCCGGCGCAGCGCGTCGCGCTGTTCGACCGCGGGGTGGACCTGGCGACGCCCCAGGAGCTGGGCGCGGACGAGCGCCGGGAGGCCCTCATCTCGTACCGCAGCGGCGACATGGTCGCTCCGGCGATCGGCGAGAAGGAGGCGCTGCGGAGCATGGTCGACGAGTTCGCGGCGGCGATCACGGAGGGCCGGCCGCCGCTGACCGACGGCCGGGCCGGGCTGCGGGTGCTGGACATCCTGGAGGCGGCCTCGCGGAGCCTGGAGTTCCGCGGTGCGGTCGTCGGCCTGCGGACCGGCTCCGACCGGTCCATCAAGAACGGGAACGAAGTGCTGGGAGAACGGCGTTGAGCGATATCGCGGGCAAGCGGGTCCTGGTCACCGGCGGTGCCGGGACCATCGGCTCCCATGTGACGGACCTCCTGGTGGAGGGGGGTGCGAGCCAGGTCGTCGTCCTGGACAACTTCGTGCGCGGGCGGCGGGCCAATCTGGCGAAGGCGCTGGCCAGCGGCCGGGTCGAGCTCGTCGAGGGCGACATCCGCGACGCGGCGACCGTCCACCGGGTCACCGAGGGCGCCGACCTCGTCTACCACCTGGCGGCGATCCGCATCACCCAGTGCGCGGAGGAGCCCCGGCTCGCCAACGAGGTCATGGTGAACGGCACGTTCAACGTCCTGGAGGCGGCGGCCGCCGCCGGGGTGGGCAAGGTGATCGCCTCCTCCTCGGCGTCCGTGTACGGCCTCGCGGAGTCCTTCCCGACCACCGAGCGCCACCACCCGTACAACAACGACACGTTCTACGGCGCGGCCAAGGCCTTCAACGAGGGGATGCTGCGCAGCTTCCACGCCATGTACGGCCTGGACTACGTGGCGCTGCGCTACTTCAACGTGTACGGGCCCCGGATGGACATCCACGGCCTCTACACGGAGGTGCTGATCCGCTGGATGGAGCGGATCGAGGCGGGCGAGCCGCCGCTGATCCTCGGCGACGGCACCCAGACGATGGACTTCGTCGACGTCCGCGACATCGCCCGCGCCAACATCCTGGCGGCGCGCGAGGGGCTCACCGACGAGGTGTTCAACGTGGCGAGCGCCACCGAGACCTCGCTGCGCGAGCTGGCCGACGGCCTCCTGGAGGTGATGGGCTCCGATCTGGAGCCCGTGCACGGCCCGGCCCGCGCGGTCAACGGGGTGACCCGGCGGCTCGCGGACACCACGCTCGCCGAGGGGCGGCTCGGCTTCAAGGCCGAGATCGACCTGCGGACGGGTCTGCGGGACCTGGTCGACTGGTGGCGGGCGGAGAAGGGCGCGACGGGGACGGACGCCGACGTGGCCGCCGCCTCCGAAGCAGCCGCGGAAGCAGCCGAGAAGGCCCCCGTACGGATCCCCGTGATGGTGCCGTGGCTCGGCGAGGAGGAGGCCAAGGCGGCCTCCGACACCGTGCTGTCCGGCTGGGTCGCGCAGGGGCCGAAGGTCGCCGAGTTCGAGCGGGCCTTCGCGGAGCGGGTCGGCGCCCGGCACGGCGTGGCGGTCAGCTCCTGCACGACCGCCCTCCACCTGGCCCTGGTCGCGCTCGGCCTCGGCCCCGGGGACGAGGTCGTGGTCCCCTCGCTCTCCTTCATCGCCACCGCCAACGCCGTACGGTACGTGGGCGCCGAGCCGGTCTTCGCCGACGTCGAGCTCGCCACCGGCAACCTCACCGAGGCCACCGTGGACGCGGTCCGCACCCCGCGCACCAAGGCCGTCCTCCTCGTCCACCAGGGCGGGGTCCCCGCCGACGTGGCCGCGCTGCGGGCCGCCTGCGCGGGCTGGGGGCTGCCGCTGGTCGAGGACGCGGCCTGCGCGATCGGCTCCACCGTCGACGGGGCCTCCGTCGGGCGTGGCGCGCTGCTCGCCGCCTGGTCCTTCCACCCGCGCAAGCTGCTCACCACGGGCGAGGGCGGGATGGTCACCACCGACGACGCCGAGTGGGCGGCGCGGCTGCGCAGGCTGCGCGAGCACGGGATGAACGTCTCGGCGGCCGAGCGGCACGCGAGCGGCAAGCCGGTCCTGGAGAGCTACCTGGAGACCGGCTTCAACTACCGGATGACCGACATCCAGGCGGCCGTCGGCCTCGCCCAACTGGCGAAGCTGGACGCGCTGGTGGCCCGCCGCAGGGAGCTCGCCGCGCGCTACGGGGAGCTGCTGCGGGACGTGCCGGGCCTGACGCCGGTGACCGATCCCGCGCACGGGGAGGGCAACTTCCAGTCGTACTGGGTGCTGCTCGCCGAGGAGTTCCCGGTGGGCCGCGACGAACTGCTCGCCGTGCTCGCCGAGGCGGGCGTGTCGGCCCGCCGGGGCATCATGGCCAGCCATCTGGAGCCGGCCTACGCGGGCCACCCGGCCGGGCCGCTGCCGGCCACCGAGCGGATCGCCCGCGACTCGCTGATCCTGCCGCTGTTCCACACCCTGACGGAGGAGCAGCAGGACCGCGTGGTCGCCGTCCTGCGGGAAGCGGCGGCGCGTCCGTGACCGAGCTCGTCATCATCGGCGCCGGCGGCTTCGCGCGGGAGACCGCGCAGGCCGTCCGGGCCGCCGGCCTGCCCCTGGCGGGCCATCTCGACGACGACCCCGCGCTGCACGGCGTCGAGGTCGACGGAGTGCCCGTGCTCGGCGGCAGCGCGCTGGTGCGGGAGCTGCCCGGCGCGTCCTTCGTGGTCTGCGTCGGCAGCCCGCGCGACTACACGTCCCGGGCCCGGGTGGTCGAGCGTCTCGGCCTGCCGGAGGAGCGTTACGCCACCGTGGTGCACCCGACCGCGGTGGTCTCGGCGACCTCGGTGCTCGGCCCCGGCACGGTGCTCCTCGCCCACACGGTCCTGACGGCCGCGGTGCGGGTGGGCCGGCATGTCGCGGTGATGCCGCACACCGTCCTCACCCACGACGACGAGGTGGCGGACTTC
Organism: Streptomyces sp. NPDC094032; assembly: GCF_040303965.1. Lineage (NCBI taxonomy): Bacteria > Bacillati > Actinomycetota > Actinomycetes > Kitasatosporales > Streptomycetaceae > Streptomyces > Streptomyces sp. NPDC094032. The sequence goes on from NZ_JBEOUE010000015.1 coordinate 49,510, forward strand.
GCCACCCTCGCCTCCGGGGTACGGCTCGGCGGCGGCGCCCGGATCGGCCGGGGCGCCTACCTCGGCGCGGGCGCCCTGGTCCGCGAGGGCACCACCGTCGGCGCCTGGTCGCTCGTCGGCATGGGCAGCACGGTCCTGGCCGACGTCCCCGAGGGCGAGGTGTGGGCAGGATCCCCGGCCCGCCGGCTACGCGCGGCGGCACCGTCGGCCCTCGCACAGCTCACGCCCGTCCCGCCCGTCCCGGTAAGAGGAGTGAACGGCACATGAACCAGATCCCCCTGGTGGACCTGAAGGCGGCGCACGCCGAGGTCGCCGAGGAGATACGCGCCGGATTCGACCGGGTCCTGGCCGGCACCGCCTTCATCGGCGGCGCGGAGGTCCGGGAGTTCGAGCGGGAGTACGCGGAGTTCGGCGGCGTCGCCCATGTCGTGGGCGTCGCCAACGGCACCGACGCCCTGGAGCTGGCGCTGCGGGCGAGCGGGGTCGGGGCCGGTGACGAGGTCGTCGTCCCCGCGAACACCTTCATCGCCACGGCCGGCGCGGTCGCCCGCATCGGGGCCCGGCCGGTCCTGGTCGACTGCGACCCGGAGACCCTGCTGATCGACCCCGAGGCCGCGCTGGCCGCGGTCGGGTCCGGCACCCGGGCCGTGGTGCCGGTCCACCTGTACGGGCAGAGCGCGGACGTGGCCGCGCTCGCCGGGGCGCTCCCGGAGCGCGTACGGATCGTCGAGGACGCCGCCCAGAGCCAGGGAGCGAGCCGGAACGGGCGTACGCCGGGCAGCGGGGGCATCGCCGCCACCAGCTTCTACCCGGGCAAGAACCTCGGCGCCTACGGCGACGCCGGGGCGGTGCTCACGGACGACCCGGAGGCCGCCGCTCTGGTGCGGGCCATCGCCAACCACGGCGGGGTCGAGAAGTACCGGCACGACGTGCCCGGCTTCAACAGCCGTCTCGACGGGCTCCAGGCCGTGGTGCTCCGGGCCAAGCTGCGCCGGCTCGCCGCCGGCAACGCGGCCCGGCGGGCGGCCGCGGCCCGCTACGACGAGCTGCTCGCCCCGCTCGCCGCGGCCGGGCGGCTCGTGCTCCCGGCCACCGCCGAGGGCAACGAGCACGTGTGGCACCTCTATGTGGTGCGGGTGCCCGGGGCGGACCGCGACGGCGTGGTGGGCAAGCTGAACGCGGGCGGCATCGGCGCCGGGGTGCACTACCCGGACCCGGTCCACCTGACGCCCGCCTACGCCCATCTCGGCCACCGCCGGGGCGACTTCCCGCACGCCGAGCGGGCCGCCGGTGAGATCCTCTCGCTCCCGCTCTTCCCGCAGATCACCCTCGACCAGCAGCAGCAGGTCGTGGACGCGCTGGTGTACGCCCTCAACTAGGGCCCGCTCCCCCACCCCGGCCGGAAGGCCCGGACCTGTACTGCCCGTGAAAGGTACGGCGATGCAAAACCGATTCCGTCGAGCGAGAAGCGCCCTGTTCGCCCTGGCGGCGGCGCTGACCGCGATCTTCTTGCCGCCGGTCGGAGAGGCGAGCGCGCTCGCCGATCCCTGTGGAACGGGCAGCAATCCCATCGTCTGCGAGAACTCCAAGCCGGGCACGCCCATGTCCGACTGGTTCGCGGGCAGCTCCTGGGGCGACATCGCGGGATTCCCGACGAAGATGAGCCTCCAGGCCGGGGAGACCCTCCAGTTCAAGGTCCAGTCCCCCTCGGCCTACCGGGTCCGGATCTACCGGCTCGGCTGGTACGGGGGTGACGGCGCCCGGCTGGTCTCCACCCAGGCGCAGGCCGACCAGACATATCCCGCCACCTACCTCACGCAGCGGCCCAGTTGCCTCAAGGACCAGCCGACGGGTCTGATGGACTGCGGCAACTGGCCCGCCACCGCGAGCTGGACCGTGCCGAGCGACGCGGTGTCCGGTCTCTACGTGGCCAACTTCGACCAGGCCGACGGCAACGGCCTCATGCCGTACCCCTTCGTGGTGCGCAACGACGCCAGCCGCTCCGAGATCCTCGTGCAGACCTCGGACCAGACCTGGCAGGCGTACAACGACTGGGGCGGCACCAACCTCTACGACGGCCAGGGCCCGGCCCCCGACGGGCGCGCGTACAAGGTCAGTTACAACCGGCCGATGGACATCGGCGGCGAGAACGGCATCTACGGCTCCGAGTTCGAGATGATCTCGTGGCTGGAGCGCAACGGCTACGACCTCAGCTATGTCTCCGGTCTGGACACGGCCACCCGGGGCTCGGCGCTGCTCGCGAACCACAAGATGTTCATGTCGCAGGGCCACGACGAGTACTGGACGCAGGAGCAGTTCACCAACGTCCTGAACGCCCGGAAGGCGGGCCAGCACCAGACGTACTTCTCCGGCAACGAGATCTTCTGGAAGACCCGGCTCGAACCGAGCATCGACGGCAGCGGCACCGCCAACCGGACCCTGGTCTGCTACAAGGAGACCAAGCTCAAGTTCCCCACGCCGAACGGCATACCGGACCCCAGCAACGTGTGGACGGGCACCTGGATGGACCCGGACAGCACCAAGGAGGGCGAGCCCTACCGGCCGCAGAACATCCTCACCGGTTCACTGTTCCAGGTGAACGGCCCCCGGAACGACGCCATCACCGTGCCCGCCCAGTTCGCGAAGATGCGGCTGTGGCGCAACACCTCGGTCGCCGCGCTCACCGGCAACCAGGTGGCGACCTTCCCGCAGGGCACCCTCGGCTACGAGTGGGACAGCGACATAGAGAACGCCTCCCGGCCGGCCGGACAGATCCGGCTCTCCTCGACCAGCGTCGACGTCAACGACGGCAACTACCTGCTCGACTGGGGCAATTACTACGGCAACGGAACCGCCACGCACAGCCTGGTCGCCTTCCGTGACCAGACCTCCAACGCCCTGGTGTTCGGCACCGGGACCGTCCAGTGGTCCTGGGGTCTGACCAACGTCCCGACGGCGGACCCGAACGGCGGGGTGGTCACCGCCGACAAGCGGATGCAGCAGGCCACCGTGAACATCCTGGCCGACATGGGCATCCAGCCGAAGAGCCGACAGGACGACCTGGTCCCCGCCGAGGCCTCCAAGGACCTCACGGGCCCCACCGTCACCGTGACCAACCCGGTCGCGAACAGCTCGGTCCCCGCGCTGCGGCAGGTCACCGTCACCGGCACGGCGGCCGACGCGGGCGGCGTCGTCGCCCGCGTGGAGGTCTCCACCGACGGCGGCACCACCTGGAAGGCGGCCGAGGGCACCACCACCTGGAGCTACAAGTGGACCCCGCTGACGGAGGGTCCGGTGCAGCTCAAGGTCCGCGCCGTCGACGACAGCGTCAACCTCGGCAATGTCACCACCGTGCCGCTGACCGTGTCCCAGCAGCAGTGCCCGTGCACGGTGTGGCCGGCCACCGCCCAGCCCACCAAGGCCAACAGCGGCGACGGCAGCTCCGTCGAGCTCGGCGTGAAGGTGCGCAGCTCGGTGCCCGGCACGATCACCGGCGTCCGCTTCTACAAGTCGACCGCCAACGTCGGCACCCACAAGGGCAGCCTGTGGTCGGCGGGCGGCCAGCTCCTCGCCACCGGCACGTTCACCAACGAGACCGCCTCCGGCTGGCAGGAGCTGAAGTTCGCGAACCCGGTCCCGGTGAAGGCCAACACCACGTACATCGCCTCGTACTTCGCCCCCAGCGGCGGATATTCGTACGACGCGCACTACTTCACCGACAAGAACGCCGGGCTTGCCCCGCTGACGGCGCTCCAGTCCGGCACCGACGGCGGCAACGGCGTCTACCGGTACGGCACCGCCGGCGGCTTCCCGAACCAGCAGTCCGCGGGCAGCAACTACTGGGTGGACGCCATCATGGAGACCGGCTCGGCCAGCACCGTGCCGCCGACCGTCACCGGCCGCACCCCGGCCCCGGGGGCGACCGGGGTGTCGATCACGGCCCCGCTGACCGCCACCTTCAACCAGAGCATCGACAGCGGCACCCTGGTGTTCAGCGTGCAGGGCCCCGGCGGCACGTCCGTCCCGGGCCGGGCCACGCTCGACGGGGACGGCAAGACGGCGGCCTTCACGCTCAACAGCCAGCTGGCGCTCGGCACCACGTACACGGTCTCCGTGCAGGCGGCCGACCTGTGGGGCAACGCCATGGCCGACCCGGTCACCTGGTCCTTCACGACGAGCCCGACCCCGCCGCCGGCCGCCTGCCCCTGCACCCTGTGGGGCGCCCAGACGGTGCCCGCGAGGACGGCGGAGACCGGTGACGGCAACTCCCTCGAACTGGGCACCCGCTTCCAGTCCGCGCTGAGCGGCAAGGTCACGGGCATCACGTTCTACAAGGGGGCGACCAACACCGGTACCCACACGGGCAGCCTGTGGGCCGCCGACGGCACCCTGCTGGCCACCGGCACCTTCACCGGCGAGACGGCCACCGGCTGGCAGACCCTGACCTTCGCCACCCCGGTCGCCATCGCGGCGGACACCACCTACGTGGCCTCGTACCACGCCCCCAACGGCAACTACGCCTCGGACGGCGCCTTCTTCACCGGCGCCCACCTGAACTACCCGCTGTCGGCGCCCGCCGACACCAGCGGCAGCGCCAACGGGCTCTTCCGGTACGGGGCCACGAGCGCCTTCCCGAACAACTCCTACAACTCGACCAACTACTGGGTCGGACCGGTCTTCACGACCGGCTGACCGCCCGACCCAGCGACCCGCACCCACCGAAACCGGGGAACGCACCACATGAGCTCAGTCAGCGTCGTCATCCCCTGCTACAAGTACGGCCACTTCCTGGCGGACTGCGTACGCAGCGTGCTCGACGAACAGCCCGGCCTCGACGTGCGGGTGCTCATCATCGACGACGCGTCCCCGGACGACTCGGCGGAGGCGGCCAGGAAGCTGGCCGCCTCCGACCCGAGGATCGAGGTCCGGGTCCACGAGACGAACAAGGGGCACATCGCCACCTACAACGAGGGCCTCCTTGAGTGGGCGGACGGCGACTACGTCGTGCTCCTGTCCGCCGACGACCGCCTGGTCCCCGGGGCGCTCGTACGGGCCGTGGCCCTGCTCGACGCCCACCCGGAGGCGGGCTTCGCCTACGGCAGGCCGCTGCGCTTCCGGCACGGCGGGCCGCTCCCGGCGGCCCGCACCCGCTCCACCGGCTCCGTGGTCTACCCCGGCCACTGGTGGCTGGAGCGGCGCTTCCGCGAGGGCACCGGCTGCATCACCTCGCCCGAGGTCGTGGTCCGCACCAGCCTCCAGCGGAAGGTCGGCGGCTACGACCCGGAGCTGCCGCACGCCGGGGACATCGAGATGTGGATGCGGCTGGCCGCCCACGCGGACGTCGGTTACGTCGCGGGAGCGGACCAGGCGTACTACCGGGTCCACGGCAACAACATGTCCACCACCGACTTCGGGGGCCAGCTCGACGACCTGCGCCAGCGCCGGGCCGCGTTCACGGCGGTCCTGGAGAAGTGCGGGGACCTGCTCCCCCAGGCCGACCGGCTCGCGGGTCTGGTGGACACCCGGCTGGCCCGCCAGGCGCTGCGCCGGGCCTACCGGGCCTACGACCGGGGGCGCACCGACGTCGTCCCGGTCGAGGAGCTGGTGGAGCTCGCCCGGCAGTGGCGGCCGGACGCCGAGGCGCTGCCGGAGTTCCGGGCCCTGCGGCTGCGGCGGCGGATCGGGGCGCGGGTCATGCCGTACCTCCAGCCGCTGGTGCTTTCGGCGGTGGTCGACCGGGGCCGCGAGTGGCTCTGGTGGCGCTCCTGGAAGCGCCGCGGCATCTAGTCCCCCTCCCCACCCCTCTCCATGGAACGAAAGGCACATCCGTGAACTACCGCGTCCAGCCCACCGCCCAGGTCGACGAGAAGGCCGTCGTCGGCGCGGGCAGCAGTGTGTGGGAGCTCGCCCAGATCCGCGAGGACGCCCGGCTCGGCGAGAACTGCGTGGTGGGGCGCGGCGCGTACGTCGGCCCCGGGGTCGTCGTCGGGGACAACTGCAAGCTGCAGAACTACGCCCTGGTCTACGAGCCGGCCGTGCTCGGGGACGGCGTCTTCGTCGGCCCGTCTGTGGTCCTCACCAACGACCACAACCCGCGCGCGGTGGACCCGGACGGGAAGCTGAAGCGGGGCGGCGACTGGGAGCCGGTCGCCGTCGTCATCGGCGACGGCGCGGCCGTCGGCGCCCGCTCGGTGTGCGTGGCGCCGGTGCGCATCGGGCGCTGGGCGCTGGTGGCGGCCGGTTCGGTGGTCACCTCGGACGTCCCCGACTTCGCCCTGGTGATGGGCGTCCCGGCCCGGCGGGCGGGCTGGGTCGGCAAGGCCGGTGTCCGGCTGGTCGAGGAGCCGGGCACGCCCGGCCTGTGGCGGTGCCCGGAGACGGGCGAGCACTACGAGGAGCGGGACGGGCTGCTCACGGAGTCCGGTGCGGCGCGCTGAGCCGCCGTCCGCGCCGCGCCACGGCGGCCCGCTCGATCCACAGCGCCGCCATCACCCCGGCCAGGGTGCCGAGCGCGCCCACGCCCGCCACGGCGCGGGTGCGGTTGGGGGGCAGCGCGACGGTGCCGGGGCGGTTGACCAGGTCGACGGTGAGCAGGGTGGCGGCCGGCACGTGCTGAGCTGCCTGGAGGGCGTTGAGGTGTTTCCCGTACACGCCGATGATCAACTGGACCTGGCGGTCGGCCTCTTCGGGCCGGGTCTGCTCCGACTCGATCTGGAGGGTGGGGATCGAGTAGTACGGGGTGGCGCTGGTGCCGCTGTTGCGGGGCGTGATGCGGTAGGTGCCGCGCACTCCGGCGTCCCTCAGTTCGGCGCGGCCCTCGGGCGACTGGAGCTGCTGGACCACGGCGTAGGACACCAGGGCCAGCGAGGGCTGGAGGTTGGTGAGCTGGTTGGGCTGGTTGCCGGTCCGCGGCGGCTTCACCACCAGCACCGCCGAGCTCTGGCAGCGCGGTGCGGGCCGCAGGGCCGGGTAGCAGGCGACGCCGGTGAGGAGCATGGCGAGGACCAGGACGTACCAGCGGCGCAGCAGCACGCGGGCCAGTCCTTCGGGAGTCAGCACGTCTCTTTCCATCAGCGTCGATACTGGCACCACGAAGAGGAACCGGGGGAGGGTTCGTGAGCATCGCCGAGATCTGCCGTGTCCTGGCGGGGCGTTGGTACGTGATGGTGCCGCTGACCCTGCTCAGTCTGCTGGCGGGCGGCTACCTGTACACGACGGTGCCGGTGACCTACGAGTCGCAGAGTCAGCTCGCGCTGCTCAACTCCAGCAAGGTGGCCAAGCCCGCGCCCAGTTACGGCAACCCGCTGGCGTACGCGAGCGGTTCGCTGATCGGCACGGCCGATGTGCTGATCCGCGCGCTCCAGTCGCAGGAGACGGCGCGTTTACTCCAAGGCCGTGGGATCACCGACGAGTACGGCGTGGACTTCGCCGCCCAGGCGGAGGGGCCGCTGCTCACCCTGACGGTCAAGGGCGAGGACAAGGCCAAGGTCCTTGAGGAGACCCGGAAGATCACGGACTACGCCTCGGAGCAGCTCCGGCTGCTCCAGGAACAGGCCCGGGTGCCCGACGGCTACTACGTCAGGTCGGCGGGGATCGTGCCGCCGCAGAAGCCGGTCTCGCAGCCCAAGTCGCGCTACCAGAAGGTGGCCGCCGTCGTCGTCTTCGGCATCACGGGCGCCTTCCTGCTGTCCTTCGTGATCGAGACCTGGGCGGCGGCCCGCCGCCGCACCCGCGGTCTGCCCGAGCCGGAAGCCCCGGTGGCGCCCCGGCCCGGCGCGGGCCGCCTGCGGACCCTGCTGACCCGGCCGCTGGACGCCACGGCGGTACTCACCGGCTATCTGTCGCTGGCCCTGTTCCTGCCGTCGAACCTGGCCCTGCCGGCCCTCGGCGGCGCCGGTACCCCTGCGAACGTCTTCGCGCTCCTTGGCCTGTTCTGGTTCCTGGCGACCTGGTGCATGGGCCGGATCGCGCCCGCGCCGGGGACCCGCACCATGCGCACGGTGATGCTGCTGCTCGGGGTCGCGGTGCTGCTCTCGTACGTCGCCAACCAGGACCGGATCAGCTCGCAGAAGGAGATACTGGCCGCCGACCGTGGGCTGATCGTGCTCCTCGTGTGGGTGTCGCTGGTGGTGCTGACGACGGCCGGGATCCAGGACCGGGCGCGGCTCGACGTGCTGATGCGGCGGCTCGTGGTGATGGGCTCGATCGTCGCGCTGCTGGGCCTGTACGACTTCTTCACCGGCACCAACATCGCCGACTCGCTCCGCATCCCGGGTCTGAACTCCAGCGTGGCCAACGTGGCCGTGCTCGACCGGGGTTCGTTCACCCGGCCGCGCTCTCTGACCGCCCATCCGCTGGAGTTCAGCGGGCTGCTCGCCATCCTGGTGCCGTTCGCCATCGCCCAGGCCTTCGACCCGGTGCGGGCCCATCTGCCCGCGTGGAAGCGCTGGGCGCCGGTGGTGCTGCTCGGCGGCGGGCTGCCGCTGACCGTGTCGCGGACCTCGATCATCGGTCTGCTGGTGGTCGTCCTGATCATGGTGCCGCGCTGGAAGCCGCAGCGGCGGTGGGCGGCGATCGGCATCCTGTTCGGCGCGGTGGCGGTGTTCAAGGTCCTGGTGCCGGGGCTCATCGGCACCATCACCACGCTGTTCTCGGGCAGCCTGAACAACGCCGACAGCAGCACCCAGGCCCGTACCATCAAGTACCCCAAGATCGCAGAGTACTTCGCCCAGGACCCGGTCTTCGGCCGGGGCTTCGGCACCTTCACACCCGAGCGCTACTTCTTCACCGACAACCAGTACCTGCTGACCCTGGCGGAGCTGGGCGCGCTCGGTGTCCTGGTGCTGCTGGTCCTGGGTCTCACCGGGGTGCACAACGGCGGCGCGATCCGCCGGCTCGCCCGGCACGAGGCGGACCGCGAGCTCGGCCAGGCCTTCTTCGCCTCCGCGCTGGTCGCCCTGGTGATCAGCGCCACCTTCGACACCCTGAGCTTCCCCGCGTTCGCCGGCGTCTTCTTCCTGCTCCTGGGCCTGGGGGGCAGCTGCCTGGGCTTCGTCCGGCGCGAGGCGGCGGCGGCCGAGCGGGCCGAGCGGCCGCCGCACCCCCGTAAGCCCGACTCGACGCACCTCGTGGAGATCTGATGCACCATCAGCCGAAGGACGCGGGCCCGGTCGCCGTCGTCGTCGTGACCTGGAACAGCGCGGACGTGCTGCCCGGCTTCCTGGACTCGCTCCCGGCCGGGCTCGCGGGCCTGGACTGGCGGCTCGTCGTCGCGGACAACGACTCCTCGGACGACACCGTCGCCGTGGTCCGCAAGCACGCCCCCGAGGCCACCGTCGTCGAGACCGGCCGCAACGGCGGCTACTCCTTCGGGATCAACGCGGCCCTGCGCGCCGCGGCCGCCTGGGAGGGCGGCTTCGGCCCGGTGCTGATCTGCAACCCGGACGTCCGCATGGCCGAGGGCTGCGCGGCGACCCTCGTCGGGGCGCTCGGCGAGCGTCTCGCGGACGGCTCCCGGGTCGGCGTCGCCGTGCCGCTGCTGCACGAGGAGGACGGGCGCCTCATCCACTCGCTGCGCCGGGAGTCCAGCGTGACCCGGGCGCTCGGCGAGGCCGTCCTCGGCAACCGCAGGGCCGGGCGCTTCCCCCGCTGGAGCGAGCTGGTCACGGCGCCGTCCGCGTACGCGGCGCGGACCGAGGCGGACTGGGCGACCGGGGCACTGCTCGCGCTGTCCCCGGAGTGCGTGGCGGTCTGCGGCCCCTGGGACGAGTCCTTCTTCCTCTACTCCGAGGAGACGGAGTACTGCCTGCGCGCCCGGGACCTCGGGCTGCGCACCCGCCTGGAGCCGGGGGCCCGCGCCACCCACCTGGGCGGCGACTCCCGGGTCTCGCCCCGGCTGTGGTCGCTGCTCGTGGTCAACCGGGTGCGGCTCTTCCGGCGCCGCCACGGCCTGCCGGCGACGGTGGCGTTCCGCTCGGCGGTGCTGCTGCGGGAGGCGTCCCGGGCGGCGCTGGGGCGGGCGCCGGCCCGGGCGGCGGTGCGCGCCCTGCTCGGCGCGCCCCGCTCCCCTCACCAGGACGTGTAGAAGCTGCCCGGGTTGACCAGGTACCGCACCGTGGGCCGGGCCAGGTGCGCCACGCGGTGGCCGCGGCTGTAGCGGCGGATCAGCTCCCAGTCCTCCCGGGGCAGCACCTCGGGGGTGCGCCGCAGGCGGCTGAAGCGCAGGGCCGGGGCGCGCCGGGCGACGAAGGCGTTGGTGTCGAGGAAGGCCTCGTGGGCGGCCCTGCGCCGGTCGAACGGCACCGACAGGACGTCCATGTCGGTGCCGTCCGGCCGTACCCTGCGCAGCGCCGTGTAGACGCCGTCGGGCCCGCCGGGGGCGGCCAGGGCGCCGAGCGCCTCCTGGAGGTGCTCGGGTTCCCAGAGGTTGTCGTCGTCGAGGAAGGCGACGTACCGCGAGGCGGTGAGCCGGATCCCGACGTTGCGCACGACCCCGGCCACGCCGGTGTTACGGCTGAGCGAGACGGCGAAGAGCCGTGGGTCCGCCGGGAGTTCGGGAAGGCCCGCGCCGTCGTCCACCACGATGACGACCTGGTCCCGTACGGACTGGTCCAGGGCCGAGCGGACGGCCCGCAGCAGCGCCTCGGGCCGCCGGTGGGTGGCGATGACCGTGGCGACCTCGGCCGTGGGCCGCCGGCCGAGGACCCGGGCGAGCCGGGCGGTCTCGGCGTCCTCGAAGCGGCGCAGCCGCACGGCGCCGGGCGCCAGCAGGACCTTGTTGCGGAGCTCGTACAGGACCAGCCAGCCGAAGAGCCGCTTGAGCAGCTCCCACGGCCCCCTGAGCACCCGGCGCGCCAGACCCATCAGACCCGGGTACGGACGGCCGTCAGCGACTTCGTGAGCCCCGCGACCCGTTCGCTGAGGATCACCGAGCGGGGGAAGAGGTAGCTCATCTCGGCACGGGTGAGCAGCTCGATGTTGATGACCGCGTCCATGCCCTCCTCGGGCGTGGCGGGGCGGCTGTGGGTGAGCGGCCAGTGCCGGACCAGCTTGGCCTGGGCGGCCAGCGGCAGGAACTGGAAGCCGGGGGCGAGGAAGTGCGGCTCCACCGGGAAGTAGCGGTAGGGCGTCTGGACCCAGTGCAGCGGGGCGAGTTGCTCGATCGCGGCGACGAAGCGGCGACGCTGGCTGGGGCCGCCGACGTGCTCGATGGTCGAGTTGGAGACCACCAGATCGAACTCCCCGAGCCTGCCGGGGACTTCCGGGTCGGTGACGTCGGCGTTCTCGGCGGTGATCCAGTCGGGCAGCTCGGCCGGGTGCGCCTCCAGGTTCACCAGGTGGACCTGCTTGGGGCGGAGCGGGGAGCGCGTCCAGTTCGAGGCGGTGCCGCCCAGGTCGACGACGCGCATGTCGGCGATGCCGGGGAAGCAGTTGCGGAACCGCTCCCAGCGGGCCGCACGGAACCGTTCGCCGAGCGAGTCGGGCGCGTCGACGAAACGATTGCGGAGGGCGCGGAGGCCGGACATCGCATCAACCACCTGATGGTCGTGGAAAGGGTGGGGTCAGGCCCAACCCTAAGCGGAGAGTGGGTATTTATCAGCAGATCCGCCGACCTCGTCGGGGTGCGGTCCGGCTCACTCCGGGGCCGGTACGACGGGGGTGCCGTCGGCCATCCGGTTGCCGCGCCAGACGTTGCCCGGGCCGGCGGCGTTCCAGTAGGCGACAGCGCCGTAGCGCCCGCCCGACGGGTAGATCTCGGGCGAGAAGACGTTGTCGGTGACCTCGATGGAGCTGGAGTCCTTGCCGCCCGCGTAGAGCGAATAGGCGCCGCCCGCCAGCCAGTTGGAGTCGACGACGGTGTGGGTGACCGGGGCCGCGTCGGCGAACAGGCCGATGGCGGCCGAGGCGCCCTGGTCGACGGGGGTCGCGTTGATCAGGGTGTTGTGCCGGATGATCAGCTTGCCCTTGCCGCCGCCGTTGCTGATCACGGCGTTGGTGTGCTGCCACTGGCCGTCGAGGTTCTTGTACGGGACGATCCCGTGCACGTAGTTGTCGTGCAGGTTGCCCTGGCCCATGGAGAGGGCGTCGCCGAAGCCGGAGATGTCGCAGTGGCCGACCTCGACCGAGCTGGTACTCATGTTGGAGACCGCGTAGTCCGAGCCGCCGTTGTTGGGGCCCTGGCCGGGGACGGCGGTGATCGTGGTGTGCAGGATCCGCAGCCCCGAGAAGCCCGGACGCAGGTTGATCCCCCACCAGTTGGTGGAGGTGACCCGGCTGTCGATCACCGTCACGTTGTTGGCGTAGATGTCGAGCGAGCCGGTGATGTCCCAGCCGCTGATGACCGTGCCGTCGGTGCGGATGCTCGCGTTCCCGGTGCTCTGCGGTGTGAGCGTCGCCACCCGCGGCCCGGTGGTGCTCGCGTCGGGGAAGCCGCACGCCCGGGGGTTCGCGCAGCCCTTCGGGGCGCGCGGCTTGCCGTCCGAGGGCACGGCGGACCGTGAAGGACCGCCGGAGCTCCCGCCGGAGGCGGTGATGGCCCGGGAGTCGCAGAGCGCGGCGCCGCCCAGGCAGACCGCCGTACCGCCGATCCCGGTGAAGGTGAGCAGGGAGAAGAGCAGGACGGCGGTCAGCAGCGCCGCTCCGAGGAGCTTGCGGCGGCCGGTTCGGGCCAGGGGACTCACCTCATCGTTCGTGTGCCGGGGCGGCCGGCTGCTTCTGCTCCGGTACGGCGGGGGCGGCGGGGGCGGTGCCCTCCGCCGGCTCCGCCGGGGCGCGGCGGGAGCGCGCGAGCGCGCCGCGCACCAGTCTGCGGCCGGGCAGCACGCACAGCGCGTAGGCCACGAGCCCGATGACACACGTGGCGGACAGGGCCCAGGGCCCCTCCCCCAGCTCCCGGCGCAGCAGCACCAGGACGGCGGCCATGAGGGCGCCGCCGAGGACCGGCCGGACGCAGACCCGGACGACGGCCCGGGTGGCGATGCCGCCGCGCCGCAGGGCGAGCAGGAAGGCCGGGAGCACGACGGCGCCCGCGACCAGGACGTGCCCGGCGGCGACCGACTCGATGCCCCCGGCGCGGGCGGCGAGGACGAGCACGGGGACCAGGGCGACCAGCCAGAGCCCCTGGATGAGCAGGAGCGAGCGGCGCCGGCCGATCGCGACGAGACAGTCGTACGTGAGCTCCGCGGCGATCCTGGCGAGGCCGAGGGCCATCAGCCAGGGCAGCGCCTCGGCGGCGGGGAGCCACTTGGCGCCGTAGACGAGCTCCACGGCGGGTCCGGCGAGCGCGCCGAGCAGGACGCAGGCGGGGACGGTGGCGGTCATCAGGAGGCCCAGGGCGCTGCCGAAGCCCTGGGAGAGCGCCTTGGGGTCGTCGGCCAGCCGGGAGAAGCCCGCGAAGGAGACCCGGCGGGCGGTCTCGGAGATGACCCGCACGGGCCAGCCGGCCATGTTGAAGGCGAGCATGTAGAAGCCGAGCGAGACATTGCCGAGGACCGCGCCGACGATCATGGCGTCCGCGTTGACCACGGCGAGCGCGAGCATGCTGGCGCCCGCGAGCGGCAGGCCGAACCGGAGCAGCGCCCGGGCCTGTGCGGGGTCCCAGCCGAAGCGGAGCATGCCGGGGGCGGCGACGGCGCAGCCGGCCAGGGCGACCACGTTGCCCGCGACGGCGCCGCAGGCGAAGCTCATGGCGCCCCAGCCGTGCAGGGCGAGGCCCAGGGTCACCGAGGTGCTGACGACGAAGTTGAGCGCGTCGATGACCATTCGGCGGCCCTGGGCGAACTCACGGGTGAGGACGCCCGCCGGGACCTGGGAGAGGCCGTCGAGCACGAGGCAGACGCACATCACCCGCAGGACCGCGGTGGCCTCGGTGGAGCCGAGGAGCGCGGCGACGGCGGGCGCGGCGGCGAACAGGCTGAGGTAGAGCAGGCCGCTGGAGACCGCGCTGAGGGTGAGGACGGTCGGCGCGAACCGACGTACGTCCCCCTCCCAGCGCACGATGGCCAGCGTGACGCCGAGTTCGTTGGCGGAGAGCAGGACCATGAGGACGGTCTGCGCGACGCCGTACACGCCCCAGGCGGCCGGATCGAGGACGTAGCGCACGAGGACGATGCCGGTGGCGAAGTTGCCGAGCCGCATCACCATGGTGTTGATGAGGCTCCACCGGGTCGCCGAGCGGACCTTGGTCCCCAGGGACGTCTGGTCGCCGGGGCCGGGGGGCGCGGCGGGCGCGGTTTCCATCGGGTAGGGCTCCTCGTCACTTCACCCAGGACGGCGGGCGTTTGGCGGGGCGGTGCTCGGAGGTGGGCTGGATGGGCAGCTGCATGGTGGGCTGGTCGAGCGGCTGGGCGACGGAGCGCTCGGGCGCGACCTCGGGGTCGACGAGCGGTCCGGGCCGCTCGGGCGCGGCCTCGGCGGGCTCCACCGGCTCGGCGCTCTCGGTCTGGCGGTGCTTCGCCGGGGCGTCGTGCCGGCGCCGGGCCTCCACGAAGAAGGTGGCGACGAGGCTGAGGACGAAGCCGAGTCCGGCGGCCATGATCAGGTACTGGACCTTGGACTTCATCTTGGCCTGCGGGTCCTGCGGCGGCACGATCGTGGTCAGCCGGATCATGGAGTCCGGCTCGACCTTCTGGTCGGCCTGGAGGTCCTTCAGCCGCTGGGCGGTGTACTCCATGAGCGTCTTGTTGGCCTTGAGCACGGCGTCCGGGTCGTCACCGGTCACGGTCAGCCAGAGCAGCGGCCCCTGGGCGTTGTCCGCGATCTTCGCCTCGTACTTCTCGGTGAGTCCCTTCTCCTTCAGGTCGGCGACCGAGACGTCGGAGTTGACGTTGCGGGCGAGGCTGTCGGCCATGCCCGTCAGCGAGGGCTCCATGCTCAGGAAGGGGTTGCCGTCGGCCGCCGCCCCCTTGCGGGAGTTGAGCAGCGCGACGGTGCTCTGCGACTCGTACGAGGTGGGCACGAGGAGCCACGCCCCGACGGTCAGGCCCGCCGTGAGCAGCAGGCCGGGCACGAGGACGTACCACCGCCTGCACATGACCCGGAAGATCTCTGCGAGGTCCATGGCGTTCCCCCTTGCGCCCCCGATGTGGCGACTGCTCAACTGCCGTACCGCTCAAGAGGATAGGTGGGATCGCGACAGGTTGTGACCCCTTCGCGATCACCACGTCAGGGGTCAACGGAGGTCGGTGGGCCGGAGGCGGTCGCCCGCGGCCCCTCCTTCCAGCAGGACGCGTGCGATCCGCTTCCCGGCGTGCCCGTCCCACAGCGCGGGGCGGCGGGGCGGCGGGGGGTCCTCCAGGAGGCGTACGGCGGTGGCCAGAATCCGCTGTGGATCGCGGCCCGCGAGGACGTTGGTGCCCTCGTCGACCGTGATCGGGCGCTCGGTGTTCTCCCGCAGGGTCACACAGGGCACCCCGAGCGCGGTGGTCTCCTCCTGGACGCCGCCGGAGTCGGTGAGGACGATCCGCGCCCCGGCCTGGAGGGCGATGAAGTCCAGGTATCCGGCGGGCGGGACGAGCCGGATGCCGCCGGGCACGCCGAGGGCGTTCAGCTTCTCGGCCGCCCTGGGGTGCACGGGCAGCACGAGCGGGCAGTGCGCGGCGACCTCGCCGAGGCCCTTGAGGAGCCCGGCGAGGACCTCGGGGTCGTCGACGTTGGCCGGCCGGTGCAGGGTGACCAGGCCGTACGCGCCGGGGGCGACGCCGTGCCGGGCGAGGGCGTCGGTGGCGAGGGCCCGCTCGCGGTTGGCGAACAGCGTGTCGATCATGACGTTGCCGACGACATGGATCTGGTCGTCGTGGTAGCCCTCGGCCCGCAGGTTCTCGGCGGCGTCCTCCGAGGGGGCGAGGAGGTAGTCGCTGATCCGGTCGGTGGCGACCCGGTTGACCTCCTCGGGCATCGACCAGTCGCGGCTGCGCAGCCCGGCCTCCACGTGGGCGAGCAGCGGGCCCGCCTTGGCGGTGACCAGGGCGCAGGCCAGGGTGGAGTTGACGTCGCCGACCACCACGACGAGGTCGGGGGCCAGCTCCGTCAGGAGCGGTTCGAACTCGGCCATGACCTTGCCGGTCTGCACGGCGTGGCTGCCGGAGCCGACGCCGAGGAAGCGGTCGGGCGGGCGCAGGCCGAGGTCGCGGAAGAAGACGTCGTTCATGGCCGGGTCGTAGTGCTGTCCGGTGTGGACGAGGAACACCTCGGCGCCCTCGGCCTCCAGGGCGTCCATCACCGGCTTGATCTTCATGTAGTTGGGGCGCGCGCCGGCGACGCAGACGACCCTCTTGCGCTTGCTGTCGTTCATGACGGTCATGCGGTTCAGAGCACCTCGATCCTGGATCCGCTCAGCCGGCGCCGGCAGTCGAGCACGTAGTCGGCGTGGGCCTCGACCAGGCCGTAGTCGAAGGCGTCGTGGTCGGTGAGGAGCACGACCGCGTCGGCGGCCTCCAGCTCCTCCTTGGTGAGGTCGACCCGGACGAGCCGGTTGTCGACCCGGTGGCCCTCGACGACGTGCGGGTCGGCCGCGCGGACCTCCGCGCCCATGTCGAGCAGGAGCTGGGAGATGCGCAGCGCGGGCGACTCGCGGGCGTCGCCGGTGTTCTTCTTGTAGGCGAGCCCGAGCAGCAGGATCCGCGAGCCGTTCACCGCCCGCTTGCGGGTGTTGAAGGCGTTGACCAGGCGCCGGGTCACGTAGTCCGGCATGTGGTTGTTGATGTCGTTGGCGAGTTCGACGAAGCGGAAGCTCTGGCCGAGTTCGCGCTGCACGTGCCACGAGAGGTACGAGGGGTCGATGGGCAGGCAGTGGCCGCCGACGCCGGGCCCGGGGGTGAAGCGCATGAAGCCGAAGGGCTTGCTGGAGGCGGCGTCGATGGCCTGCCACACATCGATGTCGAGGTGCCGGGCGAACATCGCTATCTCGTTGACCAGCGCGATGTTGACGTGCCGGAAGGTGTTCTCCAGGAGTTTGGCGAGTTCGGCCTCCTTGGGCGAGCTCACCGCCACCGTCGTCTCGACGAGTCCGTCGTAGAACTTCCGGACGGCCTTGAGGGAGGCCTTGTCCACTCCGGAGACCACCTTGGGCGTCTGCTCGAAGCCCCAGACCGGGTTGCCCGGGTCGATGCGCTCCGGGCTGTAGCCGAGGTGGAAGTCGGCTCCGGCGACGAGTCCCGAGCCCTCTTCGAGGAGCGGGCCGAACAGCTCCTGGGTGGTGCCGGGGTAGGTGGTCGACTCCAGGACGACGGTGGCGCCGGGGCGCAGATAGCGGGCCAGGTCCCGGGCCGACTCCTCGATGTAGCGGAGGTCGGGGGTGCCCTCGTGCAGCGGCGTCGGCACGGTGACGACGGCGACGTCGAAGCCGCCGCAGTCGCGCACGGCGTCGCTCGCCCGGTAGCTGCCCGCCTCCAGCGCGGCCCGCAGCCGCTCGGAGGAGACGTCCTCGACGTACGACTCGCCCGCGGCGAGGCTCTTGACCCGCTCGGTGTCCACGTCGTAGCCGATCACCTCGTGACCGGCCTCGGCGGCCCGGATGGCGAGCGGCAGGCCGACATAGCCCTGTCCAACCACGACGACGCGCATCATGACTCCCTGCTGGCGGTGCTGACCGGGGTGACCTGGGTGGGGCGCAGCATCTCCCGGCCCGTCATCAGGGCGAAGGAGACGTTGGTGGTGAGGTAGCGGCGGCCGAGCCTGCGCGGCTCCTGGAGGGCCCGGTAGAGCCACTCGAAGCCGAGCCGCTGCCAGCGTTCGGGGGCCCGTCGGGTGACTCCGGCGAGGACGTCGAAGGAGCCGCCGACGCCGTGCACGAGCGCCACCTTGCTGCGCTCGCCGTAACCGGCGGTGAAGATCTCCTTCTTGGGGGAGGTCATCCCGAGGAACAGCATGTGGGCGCCGCTCTCGGCGATCGCGTCGGCGATGGCGGGCTGGTCGGCGTCGTCGAAGTAGCCGTGCCGGCTGCCCGCCACCCGCAGACCGGGGAAGCGGACGGCGACCCGGCGCAGCATCTCGTCGAGGACGGGCTGCTTCGCGCCGAGGAAGTAGACGGAGAGTCCGGCGGCCTCGGCCTCGCCGAGCAGCCGGGTGAACAGGTCGATCCCGGCGACCCGTTCGGGCAGCGGACGGCGCAGCAGGCGGCCCGCCCAGACGACGGCCTGCCCGTCGGCGAGCACGAGGTCGCAGCCGGAGACGGCGCGGGCGAGGTCCGGGTCGCGCCGCATGTTGACCAGTTTGGCGGCGTTCACCACCCCGATCTCCAGGCGCTCTCCGGCCCGTACGGCGGCGAGGCAGTGGGCGACGGTCTCGTCCATGGTGAGCGCGTCGAGCCGTACGCCGAAAAGTGTTTGACGCTTCGTCATGTTCCGGCTGTGCGGGTCCGGGGTCATCTCGCGATCCCTCCCAGCCAGGCGAAGAGCATCCAGCCGAACTCGTACGGGCGGCACTCGCGGTCCACCGCCGTCGGCCGGAACACCCCGTCGAGCGGGCCGAGCCGCAGGCCCGGGGCGACCCGGGTGGTCAGCCCGCGGGCGGCGCGCACGGCCTTCTTCGGGTCGCCCCGGTACACCTTGCGCCAGGTCACGCCGAGTTCGTCGAGGATCATCGGCTCGGAGGCGCCGGCGGCGGCGAGTTCGGGCACGTCGGTCATCCAGCGCAGGCCGGTGCGGATCGCCTCGCCGAAGTCGGTGCCCCCGGCCTCGGCCAGGTCGAGGAGGGCGGTCGGGGCCATGGCGTGCTGGTGCACGCTGTAGACCGGGTAGCCCTCGACGACGGTGCCGCGGCGGGCGTCGTAGTGCCACCACCACTGGCCGCCGTCGCCCTGGAGGGCGCAGATGCGGGTCGCGCAGGCGTCGGCGGCGGCGAGCGCCTCCGGGTCGTCGCCGCTCGCGTGGGCGCGGGCCAGCGCCTGGAGCGGGTACGTCTGGTCGGCGAAGCAGCCGATGTGGGCGCGGTACCAGGGGTTGAGCCCGGGCCCCGTGGCGTGCGGGAAGAGCGGGCTGGTGCCGATCCGGGCCTTCAGGAGCCGGTCGCGGGCGCTCTTGAGCCGGTCCTCGACGTCGAGCGTGGCGCGGGCGGCGGCGAGCGCGGACAGCACCCAGGCGGCCTCGACGGTGTACTGGGGGCGGCCGGGCTCGTCCAGGGCGGTGACCCGGTCGAGGGCGTCGGACAGCTTGGGGTGGCCGGTCTCGGCGGCGGCCCAGGCGATCAGGGCGGCGTCGCCGAGGTTGCGCACCCCGGGCAGCCGCTCGATCAGCTCGCCCGCGAACTCCTCGGCGGTGTGGCCGCCGAGGACCGCGCGCTGCCGGTCGAGGGGCAGGAAGCGGGCGCCGAGCGCGGTGATGGCGGCGTAGCGGATGCTGGTGCCGCGCTGTTCGAGGCGGACCGAGCCGTCGTCGGCGCGATGGCCGGCGCGGGTGAAGACGAAGCCGGTCCCCTCCGGCAGGAGCATGGCGGGGAGTCCCCGCTCGGCCACCGCGAGCAGGCGGGTGGCGAGGTCGTGGAGCGGCCGGTCCGCTCCGGCGAGCTCCGTCATCCGTGAACTGCGTGGACTGTCGGGTGTGTTGGCAGGACGATCGGACACACCCACCCCCCTCGGGTCGGTTCGGATCAGGGCGCTGATCCGGATCGGCTGGCTGTCGGCGCGCTTGCGAAGGCGCGTACGCGTGTGGTCTCGGTGGTGGCGTGGGTGACCGGCACCGGCGCACGACGGATTCGCGGCACCCTGGTGGGATGCCGCACCTGCGCGTCGGCGCGTGTGGCCTCTACTCGGCGGCTCCCCTAGCCGCGACGAACATGACGATGAGAACAGTCGGCCCTCAAGCGACGGCGCTTCGGTCGACTGCCGGTGGAACCCCCCACGGACACCCCCTGCGCACAACGCGAACGTCGTGCTCAACTCGCAGCGTACAACGGGAAGATAGGCCTACAACACGGTGTCGATGAGGCCTTTCGAGGAATTGGTCGCAAGCAGTCGCTAAGCCGCACCGATCCCGCCTAACTCCCGGGCGGGCAGCGGTTACAGTGGGCGCGCGATCACCCGCTCACGGCAGTTGGGGTCCTTGACTGTGTATCTGGCCGACCGTTCCGCACCGCAGGGGGCGAGCTCCGCGCAGGACCGTCTGCGGGGCACGGCCCGGGCGGTCTCCCCGACCGTCCTTGCCCTCGGCACGGTCAGTCTGGTCACCGACGTCTCCACCGAGATGGTCACGGCGGTGCTGCCGCTGTACCTGGTCATGGGCCTCGGGCTCAGCCCGCTCGGCTTCGGCGTGCTCGACGGGGTCCAGAACGGGGTGAGCGCCCTGGTCCAGCTGACCGGCGGCCATCTCGCCGACCGGGTGCGGAACCACAAGCTGATCGCGGGGCTCGGCTACGGCCTGTCGGCGCTGGTGAAGCCGCTGCTCCTGGTGCACCACCTCGGCGCGCTGGGTGTCGCCCTGGCCCTGGACCGTACCGGCAAGGGGCTGCGCACCGCGCCGCGCGACGCGCTGATCTCGCTGTCGGTGCCGCCGGAGCGCCAGGGCCGGGCCTTCGGCCTGCACCGGGCGATGGACACCACGGGGGCGCTGCTCGGACCGATCGCCGCGTTCCTGATCCTGGGCGTGGCGGCGGGCGGTTACGACGCGGTGTTCGCGGTGAGCGGCTGCGTGGCGGCGCTCGGGGTGCTGATCCTGCTGCTCTTCGTACCGAGCGGGAAGAGCGCCGCGCGCGCCGGGGACTCACAGGGCGCCGGGACCGCCACCGGGACCGCCCCCGCCACTGGGGCCGCTCCGGCTCCCGCTCCCGACGAACGGCCCGACCTGCGGGCCGCGTTCGGACTGCTGCGGGGCCGTCGGCTGCGGAGGCTCTTCGGCTGCGCGGTGCTGCTCGGCCTGACCACCGTGAGCGACGCGTTCCTCTATCTGCTGCTGCAACGCCGTACGGGGGTGGCGGAGCAATTGTTCCCGTTGCTGCCGCTGGGCACGGCCGCGGTGTTCCTGCTGCTCGCCGTGCCGGCCGGGCGGCTCGCGGACCGGATCGGGCGCCGGACGGTGTTCCTCGCCGGGCACGCCGGACTGCTCCTCGGCTACGCGCTGCTGCTGTGGGCGCCCGCCACCCCCGCGCTGCCGTACCTGGTGCTCGCCCTGCACGGCGCGTTCTACGCCGCCACCGACGGCGTGCTGCCCGCGGCCGTCGCCGCGGTGGTGCCGGAGCGGCTGCGGGCCAGCGGCATCGCCCTGGTCGGCTCCGGTCAGGCGCTGGCCCGCTTCTGCTGTTCCCTGGCCTTCGGCGCCGTGTGGGCCGCGTGGGGCGACGGCCCCGCGCTCGCCTCGGCCGCCGTCGGCCTCGCCTGCTGCGCCGCCGTCGCCGGTGTCGTGCTGCGCCCGGCAGGAGAGCCACGACCGACGGGAGAACCACGATGACCCTCACCCCGCTGCGCCGTCTGCTGATCCTCGCCGCCGGGGTGCTGGTCCTCGTCGGCGTCGGCGCCTGGTCGGTGCTGTCGGCCGCCGACCGGGCGGCCGAGGAGAACAAGCCCCGGGCGGGCGGGCCGGTGTTCACGGACGGGAAGGTGAGCCTGACCGAGCCGGGCCGGCTGGTCTTCCGCAACATGGCCACGGGCCCCCGGCGCGACCGGCTCGTCTCCGTCCCGTCCGGCACCGCCGCCGGGGCCACCCGCACCGCGTCGGACGTCTCCTGCCTGCGCTTCCACGCGGCCGCAGGCACCGGCGTCTGCCTCCAGGCCACCACCGCCCTGGGGCGGCCCGCGTACCGGGCCCAGATCCTGGACTCCGGGCTGCGCACCCTGCGGACGTACCCCCTCGCGGGCATCCCGAGCCGTGCCCGGGTCTCCCCCAGCGGCCGGCTGGCCGCCTGGACGGTGTTCGTGAAGGGCGAGTCGTACGGCAGCGCGTTCTTCTCCACCCGGACGTCGATCCTCGACACCCGTGGCTGGAAACTGACCCCGAATCTGGAGGAGTTCGCGATCACCCTGAACGGGGGCCCCTACCGCAACAGCGACGTCAACTTCTGGGGCGTCACCTTCGCGGGCGACGACGACACCTTCTACGCCACCTTGAGTACCCGCGAGAAGACGTATCTCGTACGCGGCTCACTCGCCGCCCGCAGCGTCACCAGCCTGGCGGAGAACGTGGAGTGCCCCTCGCTCTCCCCGGACGGCACCCGTGTCGCGTACAAGAAGCGGGTGCTCGGCACGGCGGCCCTGTGGCGCGAGCACGTCATGGACCTGCGCACCCTGAAGTCGACCGCGCTCGCCGAGCGCCGCAGCGTCGACGACCAGGCCGCCTGGCTCGACGACCGTACCCTCGCCTACGCGCTGCCCGCGGAGGGCCGGACCGGCGTCGACGACGTGTGGACGGTCCCGGCCGACGGGACGGGCGCCCCGCGGATCCTCCTGTCGGACGCGCAGGCGCCGCCGCGCGCGACGGGCTGAGCGACCCGCCGTACCTAGGGACAGGCCCCTACGGATACGTCCGCACGTCGTCGGTGTACTCGCGCGCCCGTTCCCGTACGAGCTCGGGCAGGGTCCCCGCGGCCAGGTCGGCGAGGGTCGTGCCCTCCAGGACCTGCCGCAGGCTCGCCCGTACGGCCCGCCACACGTCCGGCATCGGAGCGGCGGCACCCTGGTATTCGAGGCCCGTCAGCTTCAGGTCGCGGACGCTGACGAGCGGGCCGTCCATGGCCCGGATGACGTCGGCGACGGTGATCTCCCCGGGCGGCCGGGTGAGCGCGTAGCCACCGTCGGGGCCGCGCACGCTGGAGACGAGACGGGCCTGCCGCAGGTCGCTGAGCACCACGAAGAGAAAGCGGACGGGGATGTCCTGGCGGGTGGCGATGTCCTCCGCCTTGAGCGGCCGGTCCTGGTCGCCGGCCAGCTCCGCCATGGCCCGGATGGCGTAGTCCGTTCGCGCTGAGATCCTCACGTACTCAATGTCTCACGCCGCGCGGAGGCGTCGCCGACGCGGCCGGCCGCTGGACGTCAACGAAGCACCCCCGACACGCGGTTGTCCGGAAGCCGCATTGCGACTCCACTTTGTTCATCGACATAGTGAACTTCATCCGCGCAGTGTTGCGCCCGACCCGGAGGTGCCCGAAGTGTCCGTGGTGTCCGCTCCCTCGCCCGAGTCCCCCACGCCCATCGCGTCCGGGCGTCCGCGCCCCACCATCGCGGTCGTCGGCGCGGGCGCGGCCGGCGCGCTCGTCGCCGTCCAGTTGTGCGAGGCCGCGGCCCGGCGGCGCACCCCGCTCGACCTGGTCCTCATCGACCCGGCGGCGGAGGCGGGCCGGGGCGTCGCGTACTCCACCGAGGTCCCCGAGCACCGCCTCAACGTGCCGGTCGGCGGCATGAGCTGCTACCCGGACGACCCCGGCCACTTCCGCCGCTGGCTCTGCCGGCACGGCGAATCCACCGTCACGGCGGCGGACTTCGCCTCCCGCTACCGCTACGGCTCCTACCTCGCCGACACGCTCGGCCGCGCGATCATCACGGCGCACGGCACGGTCTCCGTGCGGCGCCTGCGCACCCGGGCCACCGGCTGCGCCGAGACCTCCGGCGGCCGGGTCGAGCTGCGGCTCGCGGACGGCGGGACGGTGACCGCCGACAGCGTGGTGTTCGCCACCGGCCCGGCGGCGGGCCGCTCGGACTGGGCCCCGGAGGAGCTGCGCGGCTCCGACCGCTTCATCGCCCGCCCGTGGGCGCCCGGCGCGCTCGACGCCGTGGCCGACACCGACGACGTCCTGCTCGTCGGCACCGGGCTCACGGCAGTCGACCTCGCCCTCGTCCTCGACCGGCCCGGCCGCACCGTGCACGCCGTCTCCCGCACCGGCCTCCTGCCGCAGCCGCACGCGCTCGCCCCGCTCCAGGCCGTGCTGCCGCCCCGCGACCTCGCCGTGCTCCCCTTCGCCCGGCTCCGCCGTGAGGTGCTGCGGTACGTCGCCGAGACCCGCCGCACGCACGGCGACTGGCGGCCCGCCTTCGACGGCCTGCGGCCCTGGATCGGGCAGCTCTGGCAGGGACTCACCGACGACGAGCGGGCGGAGTTCCTCGGCCGCGACGCCACCCCCTGGAACACGCACCGGCACCGCATGGCCCCGTCCACCGCCGAGACCGTCGCCCGGGCGCGCGCCGCCCGCAGGCTGCGGATCCACTCCGGCCGGATCGCCTCCGCCGCTCCGCGCGAGGACGGCGGCCTCACCGTCGCGCTCGCCGACGACCGCGCGCTGCGGGTGGCCTGGGTGGTGGACTGTACGGGGCCCGGACTGCGGGCCGACGCGAGCGGCGACCCGCTGTGGACCGGGCTCCTGACCGACGGCCTCGCCGCCCCCGGGCCCCTGGGCATCGGGGTGGCCACCGACGGGGGCCGCCTCCTCGACGCGGCGGGGCGCGCGGAGCGCCCGCTGTTCACGCTGGGCGCGCCCCGGCGCGGCGAGCTGTGGGAGACGACCGCGATCCCGGAGCTCCGGACCCAGGCCAAGGAGGTCGCCGAGGCCGTCCTCGCCCCGTTCGCCGGCGCCCCGCGCCCGGTCCGCCGCAGGCCCACCGACCAGTTCGGGCTCCCGCTGTCCACCCACGCCGCCGCCGCGGCCTCGTTCCGGGGCGGGCTCGGCCGGGTGATCACCGTACGGGCGAAGGCGGCGGAGGCGTTCGCGCGCGCCACGGAGCTGGACCCCGGGTTCGCCCTCGGGCACGCGGCGCTGGCCCTGCTGGGGCACGAGTGCGGGGCCGAGGTCGACGTGGCCCGCGAACTCGCCGACGCCCAGCGCAGCGTGCGGGAGCGCGGGGACGAACGGGAGCGCTCGTTCGTGGAGATGGTCACCCGCCGGATCGAGACGCACGGGCCGGGGGCGAACGGGCCGGACGGTCCCGACGCGGGCGACCAGGCCCTCATCGCCCATCTGGACCGCTTCCCCGGCGACGCGTTCGCGCTCGCCGTCGCGGTCCCCACCATCGCCTTCTCCGGCGTCGGGGACATCGACGGCTCGCTGGCCCGGCGCCTGGTGGAGGGCACCGCGGACGCGTACGACGGGCACTGGTTCCACACCTCGCTGCTGTCCTTCGTCCGGCAGGAGCAGGGCCGGATCGAGGAGGCGGGCGAGCTCGCGCGGGCGGCGCTCGCGGCGGAGCCCGCCTCGGGCCACGCCGTGCACGCCCTCGCCCACGTCCACTACGAGTCGGGCGAGCACGCCACCGGCCGGGACTGGCTCGACGGCTGGATCGGCTCCCAGGGGCGCGGCGCCGTGCACCGGGCGCACTTCTCCTGGCACGTGGGGCTGCACGAACTCGCCCTCGACGACGCCGCCGCGGTGCGCCGCCGCTGGTACGCGCAGCTCGCCCCGGGCCAGGTGAACGGCGTGCGGGCGCTCGTCGACTCCGGCTCGCTGCTGTGGCGGGCCCGGATGGCGCAGAACTGGAGCGGCCGGGTGCCGGTCGACGGCGTCCTCGACGCGGTCGCCCGCGAGCTGGTCGAGCGCCCCTCGACCGCCTTCACCGCCCTGCACGGCGCCTTCGCCCTGACGGCCGCGGGCGACCTGCCCGCGCTGCGCCGGCTGCGGACCCACGCGGCGGGCGCGGACCAGGTGCAGCGGGAGGTCGTCGTCCCGCTGTGCAGCGCGCTGGAGGCCGTACTGGAGGAGGAGTGGAACACGGCGGTACGGGGCCTGCGCGAGCTGCTGCCCTCGCTGCGCCGGGTCGGCGGCAGCGCGGCGCAGCGCGAGGTCGTCGAGGAGACGCTGCTGTACGCCCTGGTGGAGGCGGGCCACCGCGACACCGCCCGCGACCTGCTCGAACAGCGCCTCGACCGGCGCGCCTCGCCGCTCGACCGGCGGCGGCTGGCGGGCCTGGGCGCCTGACGCCGGGTCACCCTCCCCTCCCGCCATAGGATCGGGTCCTCCGCCCGCGCGGGCGGGGAGGGCGACGGAGGGCCACGGGCATGACGGACCAGCGGGTGTACCTGGTGACCGGCGGCGGGACGGGCATCGGCGCCGCCACCGCCCGGCTGCTGCGCGGGGCGGGGCACCACGTGGTGGTCTCCGGCCGCCGCCCCGAGCCCCTGCGGCTCGTGGCGGCGGAGACCGGGGCGCTGCCCGTACCGTCCGACATCGCCGACCCCGAGGACGTCCGCACCCTCGTCGAGACGGCCGTCACCACGTACGGGCGGCTCGACGGGCTCGTGCTCAACGCCGGTGTCGGGCGCGGCGGAAGCGTGGGGTCGGTGACCCTGGAGGACTGGGAGGCGGTCATGCTGACCAACCTCACCGGCCCCTTCCACCTGCTGCGGGCCGCGCTCCCCCACCTCCTCGACGCGCGCGGCGCGGTGGTCGCGGTCGCCTCGGTCTCCGCCCTGCGCAACGGCGTCGGCAACGCCGCCTACGCCACCTCCAAGGCGGCGCTCCTCCAGCTCTGCCGCTCGCTCGCGGTCGACTACGCGGCGGCGGGCCTGCGCGCCAACCCGGTGTGCCCGAGCTGGGTGCGCACCGACATGGCGGACTGGCGCATGAGCCGCTTCGCGGAGGAGGCGGGCCTCGAAGGCGGCGGCGTCGACGCGGCGTACGAGGAGGTCACCCGCCCGCTGCCCGCCGGACGTCCGGCCGAGCCGCGCGAGGTCGCCGAGGCCGTCGCCTGGCTCCTGTCCCCCGCGGCCTCCTTCGTGAACGGCGCGACCCTCACGGTCGACGGCGGCGCGACCGCCCTGGACCCGGGCACGCTGGCCTTCGACTTCCGCATGGAGCGACGGGAGCCGCACGGCGCCTGACTCACGCTGTGTAGCCACTAAGCTCCTCCCTGTGATTCTCTCGCGGGTGCTGGCGTTCGCCCAGCGGCGGCTGCTGGGACTGATGCTGGGCTGCTACGCGCTGGCGGCCGTTCTCCCGGGACCCGGGGAGGCGTTGCGCGGGCTCGGCGCTCCCCTCCCCGGCGGGTCCCTGCGGATCACCCTGCCGACGGTGCTGCTGGCCCTGATGGTGTTCAACGCCGGGCTCGGCGTGCGGGTCGCGGACCTGCGGGCCGTGGCCCGGCGGCCGCTGCGTTCCGTGCTCGGGGTCGCCGCCAACGCGCTGCTGCCGCTCGCGGTCCTGCCGCTCGCCGCCCTCGTCGTGTCGCTGTGGCCCGACGCGGCGGAGGCCGAGGGCCTGGTCGTCGGGCTCATGCTGGTGCTGGCCATGCCGATCGCCGGCGGGGCGGCCTCCTGGGCGCAGATCGCGGGCGGCAACATGCCGCTGGTCGTGTCGACGGTCATCGGCTCGACCCTGCTCAGCCCCCTCACCGTCCCGGCCACCCTCTACGTGGCCGGCCGTGTCGTCGGGCCCGCCGGGATCGGCGCGCTCGACGACACGGCCACCATCGACGGCATCGCGCGGACCGGCGCAGGCACGTTCGCGATCGTCGCCGTGGTGCTGCCCTGCCTGGCCGGGATGGGCGCCCGGGCCGCGCTCGGCGAACCGGCGGTGCGCCGCGCGCTGCCCACGGTCAAGGCCGTGAACCTGCTGAACACCCTGCTGCTCTGCTACGTCAACGCGACCGGCGCCCTGGGCCGGGCCCTGGCCCACCCCGACCCGGACCTCCTCGTCATGGCGCCCTGCGCCGCCGCCGTGGTGTGCTTCCTCGGCTTCCGCTGCGGCCGCTGGGCCTCCGGCCGGACCCGCTGCGACCTGCCGGACTCGATCTCCCTCACCCTGGCCACCGGCATGAACAACAGCAGCGCGGCGGCCGCCCTCGCCGCCACCTGGTTCGCCCAGCGCCCCCAGGTGCTGCTGCCGATCCTGGCGTACAGCCTGTTCCAGAAGGTCGCGGCCCAGACGGCGGCCCGGCCACGAGGGCGGCGCTAGCCCCGGTCCTCCCGGAACCGCGCCAGGGCGTCGGAGAGGTCGACCAGCGGGTCCGGGTAGTCCAGGGAGGCGCGGTCGAGGCCGACGAGCCGCCAGGGCTCGTGGACGGCGGGCCCGTCGAGGCCGGCGAGCTCCGGGACCCAGCGCCGCACGTAGGCGCCGTCGGGGTCGTACCGCCGCCCCTGCCGCACCGGGTTGAGGACGCGGTTCGGCCTGGTGTCGGTGCCCGTGCCCGCCGCCCACTGCCAGTTGAGCTGGTTGTTCGCGACATCGCCGTCCACCAGCAGACCGAGGAAGTGGCGCGCCCCCTCCCGCCAGTCGACGCGGAGCGTCTTCGTCAGGAAGGACGCCGTGATCAGCCGCCCCCGGTTGTGCATCCAGCCCTCGTGGGCGAGTTGGCGCATGGCGGCGTCGACGACCGGGTAGCCGGTCAGACCCGCCCGCCAGGCGGCGAGGTCCGCTTCGGCGTCGGCGCCCCGCCGCCAGCGGTCCTGACGCGGCCGGTAGTCCTCGCTCGACGCCTCGGGGCGCGCGGCGAGCACCTGATGGTGGAAGTCGCGCCAGCACAGTTGCCGTACGAACGCGTCGGCCCCCGGCCCGCCCCGCTGGCGCGCCCGGTGCACCGCCTCGGTCGCGGAGACGGCGCCGAAGTGGAGGTACGGCGAGAGGCGGGACGTGACGTCGCCCGCCAGGTCGTCGTGGCGCTCCTCGTACGCGTCGACGTGGGCGGCGAGCCAGGAGGCGAGCCGCCTGCGCCCCTCGCTCTCGCCTCCGACGGCCAGCGCGGGCGACACGTCCCCGACGGCGGAACGCCGTGGGAGGGGCGCGGACCGCACGTCCGAGGGCACCCGGAGCGCCTTCGGGGCGGGCAGGGGCGCCCGCACCGGCTCGGCGGACCAGCGCCGGTGGTACGGCGTGAAGACGGCGAAGTGGTCGGAGCCCTGCGGGAGGACGTCGCCGGGCGGCACGACGGTGACGACGCCGTCGTGCACGGACAGCCGGCGGCCGTCGCCCTCCAGCGCCGCGCGCAGCCGCGCCTCCCTGGCCCGGGCGAAGGCGGTCACCCCCGCGGCCATGTGCACCTCGTCGGCCCCGGTCCGCCGCACCAGGGCGAGCACCTCGGCCGCGGTGTCGCCCTCGCGCAGCACGAGACGCCCGCCGCAGTGGGCGAGGCCCCGGTCCAGGTCGGCCAGGCAGTCCGCGAGGAAGGCGAGCCGATTGGGCGCGGCGAACCCCGCTCGGTCCACGGCCGGGTCGCGAACGAAGACCGGGACGACCTCCCGCGCCCCCGCGGCCGCGGCCCGGAGCGGTGGATGGTCGTGGACCCGGAGGTCGGAGGTGTACAGAACGACGGAGACGGTCAACGCGCCCTCCCTGCTCGGCCGCCGCCCGCGAGCCCGCGAAGGGCGGCGTACCGATTGCACACGGCCGACTCCGCGTTTCCGCGCGACGCGCCCGGACTCTGCCTGAGAATGCGGGACATGGAGAGTTGGACGCCACCGGAGAGCGGCCCGTTCGTGGGACGGGAACAAGCCATCGGGGACCTGGCCGCCCGCCTGGGCACGAGGCGCCTCGTGACACTGGTGGGCATGGGCGGAATCGGCAAGTCCCGTCTCGCCGCGCGGGTCGCGGAGGTGTACGGCGGGGAGGGAGCGGGGACGGAGGGGAGGGGGACGGGGACGGGTACGGGGACGGAGAGACCGGCTCCGGACGCACTC
This sequence comes from Streptomyces sp. NPDC094032, assembly GCF_040303965.1. Classification (NCBI taxonomy): domain Bacteria; kingdom Bacillati; phylum Actinomycetota; class Actinomycetes; order Kitasatosporales; family Streptomycetaceae; genus Streptomyces; species Streptomyces sp. NPDC094032. Next base: position 79,026 of record NZ_JBEOUE010000015.1, read on the forward strand.
GGGCCGGACGTACTCGGGCCGGACGCACTCGGCCCGGCCCGACCAGGCCCACCCCCCTCCCCCACCGTCCACTGGGCCCCGCTCTGGTCGCTCACCGCCCCCGGCCTGGTCACCTCCCTCGTCGCCGACGCCTGCGGCCTGTCGGACCATTCGTCCGGCGATCCGGTGGACACCCTGAGCACCTGGATCGGCACCCGCCGCGTCCTGCTGGTCCTGGACTCCTGCGAGCACGTCCTCGACGCGTGCGCCGCACTCGTACGGGCGCTCCTCGCACGCTGCCCCGCGCTCGTGGTGCTCGCGACCAGCCGCGAGCCGCTGGGAGTGGACGGCGAGGAGCTGTTCCCCCTCGGCCCGCTGGATCCCGGCTCCGAGGCGCTGGAGCTCTTCGCCGCGCGCGCGGCGGCCGTGGGGGTCCGGTGGACCCGGCCCGAGGAGCGCGTGGCCGCCGCCGAGGTGTGCCGCTGGCTGGAGGGCGTACCGCTCGCGCTGGAGCTCGCCGCCGCGCGGCTGCGGGAGCGGCCGGTCGTGACGATGGCCCGGCTCCTGCGCGGCCGGCTCGCGCTCGCCGCGGCGCCGGAGAGCCGGGTCCAGCCGTCCCGCCACCGGGTGCTGCGGACCACGATCGGGTGGAGCCACGAGCTGTGCGAGCCGCGTGAACGCCTGTTGTGGGCACGGCTTTCGGTGTTCCGGTCGGGTGCGACGGTGGACGATGTGACGCGGGTCTGCGGTGGCGGTCCGCTGGCCGGCCCGGCGCTGGCGCGGGCGCTCGAAGGGCTGGCCCGCAAGAGCGTCGTCACGCTGTCCGGCGGCCGGGTGCGCATGTACGACACGGTGCGCGAGTACGGGGCGCTGTGGCTGGCGGAGCTGAACGAGACCCGTGCGACGGCCGACCGGCACGCCCAGCGCTTCCACGAACTGGTCCTGGCCGCCGAGGAGTCCTGGTGGGGGCCGGAGCAGGCGGAGACGGCCGCGCGGCTGACCGCCTGCCACGGCGACCTGTGCGCGGCACTGGAACACCTGCTGGCGACCGACCCCCGGAAGGCCGCCGAACTGGCCGGGGCGGTGGGCTTCTTCTGGGCGTGCTCGGGGCATCTGCGGGAGGCGTCGCACTATCTGGAGGAGTGCCTGCGCCTGGTCGTGGGGCCGTCGGCGGTGCTGGCGAGGCTGTGCTGGGCGCTGGGGGTGGTGCGGTGCCTGCGGGGCGAGTACGACACGGCCGCGCGGCTGGCGGGCAGGGCGGACGAGGAGGCGGTACGGGCGGGGGACGCGACGCTGCTCGCGGACGCGGCGTATCTGCGCGGCCTGGTGATGCTGCTGCGCGGCGAGCCCCGGAACGCGCTGGCCGTCGCCGACGGCGCGCTGGCGGGCTCTCGGTGCGGCGCGGCGGCAGGCGCCCGGTGCAGGCTGGTGCGCGTGTTCGCGCTGACGGCCACGGGCTCCCTGCGGCGGGCCCGGGCGGCGGCCGAGTCGCTGCGGGACGACTCGGTCGAGGCGGGAGAGCACTGGACGCGCGCCTACGCCGAGTACCAGCTGGCGGTGCTGGCCCTGCTCGAAGAACGCGCGGCCGACGCCGCCGCACACTCCCGGGCCATGCTGCGCGGCAAACGCCTCATCGGCGACGCCTTCGGCCTCGGCCTGGGCCTCGACCTGCTGGCCGTCGCACTGGCGGCGCAGGAGCGCGGCGAGGAGGCGGCGGTCGCGTACGGGGCGGGCCAGGTCTTCTGGGAGATGGTCGGCCACCCCCAGCGGGGCACCCCGGAGCTGCGCCCCCTGCGGGAGCGGGCCGAGCAGGCGGCGCGCCGGCAGATCGGCGACGGCGCGTACGACAGCGCGTACGGCCTGGCCCGCCTCACGGACCCGTTCACGACACTGGAGTCGATGCTGTCGGGGTGACGGGCGGGCGGGTCACGGGTGACGGGACCCCCCGCCCTCCGTCTCGGCGGTCCGGGCGATGTTCCTGGCCATGCCGCCGAAGACCACGGCGTGGAAGGGGGCCACGCTCCACCAGTACGCGTGCCCCGCGAGGCCGCGGGGATGGAAGAGCGCCCGCTGCCGGTACGAGGTGCGGCCCCGCTCGTCGTGGTCGACGGACATCTCCAGCCAGGCGAGCCCCGGCAGGCGCATCTCGGCCCGGAGGCGGAGCAGGCGGCCCCGGTCGATCTCCTCCACGCGCCAGAAGTCCAGCGCGTCACCGGCCCGGAGCCGCGCGGCGTCCCGGCGTCCCCGGCGCAGCCCCACGCCCCCGGCGAGCCGGTCGGCCCAGCCCCGGACGGCCCAGGCGAGCGGGAACGAGTACCAGCCGTTCTCGCCGCCGACGCCCTCGATGACCCGCCACAGCGCTTCGGGGCTCGCGTCGACGGCGCGCGAGCGCTCGTCGGTGTAGAGGCTGCCGCCCGCCCAGTCGGGGTCGGTCGGCAGGGGGTCGCTCGGGGCGCCGGGCGTGGCGGCGGAGGACCAGCGGGTGGTGACCCGGGCGTCCCGTACCCGGCGGAGGGCGAGCCGCAGCGACTCGTCGAAGGGGAGGGGCGCCCCGGGGCCGTCGGGCACGTACCGCGTGATGTCGTTCTCGGTGGTGACGACCTCGTGCCGGAGCGATTCGGCGAGGGGCCGGGCGAGGGCGGCGGGGACGGGGGTGACGAGCCCGATCCAGTGGCTGGACAGCCGGGGCGTGAGCAGGGGCACGGAGACGATGAGGCGCTTGGGGAGCCCGGCGACCCGCGCGTACCGCAGCATCATGTCGCGGTAGGTGAGCACGTCGGGGCCGCCGATGTCGAAGGTCCGGCTGACGTCCGGGGGCAGGGCGGCGCTGCCGACGAGGTAGCGGAGGACGTCGCGGACGGCGATGGGCTGGACCCGGCTGCCGACCCAGCTGGGCGTGATCATGACGGGCAGCCGTTCGGTCAGGTACCGCAGCATCTCGAAGGAGGCCGATCCGGAGCCGATGACGACGGCGGCCCGCAGGACGACGGTGGGGACGCCCGAGCCGAGCAGGATGCGCCCGACCTCGGTGCGGGAGCGCATGTGGGGCGAGAGCGCGTCGTCGGACACGTCGCGCGGGGCGAGGCCGCCCAGATAGACAAGGCGCCGCAGCCCGGCGTCCCGGGCCTCGGCGGCGAAGGTACGGGCGGCGAGCCGGTCGGTGTCCTCGAAGCGGCTGGTCGAGGTCATCGAGTGGACGAGGTAGTAGCCGACGTCGACGCCGTCGAGCGCGGCCCGCAGGCTCGCGGCGTCGGTGACGTCCCCCCGTACGATCTCCACCCGCCCGGCCCAGGGAAAGTCCCGCAGCTTGTCCGGGTGCCGCGCGAGACACCGCACCCGATACCCCCGCTCGAGCAACTCCGGCACGAGCCGCCCCCCGATGTACCCACTCGCACCGGTGACCAGACAGCGGGCGCCCTCGTGGGCGGTGGAAGTGTCCATGCGCTGATCCGTTTCACCCACAGCCACGGCGTACACGCCCCCGCACCGGTCCTTCCCTCCGACGAGGTCCGGCGGATGCGGCGGCGGTCCGGGTGTGCCACGGCACTCCGAGGGAAGCCTGTGGGGCGATACGTACGAGACCGGAGGGGGCCTTGTGGCGGACGACGTCGATGTGGTGGTCGTGGGCGCGGGGGTGCTCGGCAGGTCGATCGCGTACGCGCTGGTGTGTGCCGAGCCGGGGCTGCGGGTCGTGGTGTCGGGGCAGCGGGGTCCCGGCGCCTCGCGGGCGGCCGGCGCGATGCTCGGTGTGCTGGGCGAGGTGACGGCGGCGGGTGTGCGGACCCGGCACGGTGAACTGCGCCTGGGAATGGCCGTGGAGGCCGCCGCGCGCTGGCCGGCCTGGCGTGAGGGGGTACGGGAACGGGCCGGGGCTGCGGCGCCCGCCGATGGGTACGGGGCGGGGACGTACGTCCTGCTCAACGCGGTCTCCGGGGCGCTCGACGAGTCCGCGCTCCAGGCCATGCGCACGGCGGGCGCCCGCCATGGACTGCCCGTCGAGGACAGCGCCGTGTCGGACATCCCCTCGTACCGGCCGCTGGACAACGACCGGGCGCTGCGGGCCGTGTTCCTGCCCGAGGAGCGCTTCCTGGACGCCCGGCGCTGGCTGCGGACGCTGGACGCGGCGCTCCAGGCGCTGCCGAACGTGCGGCGCGCGGGGACCGGCCGACTGCGCGCACGCGGCGAGGCGTACGAACTCGTCACCCGCAAGGGCACGTTCAGGGCCGGCCGGGTCGTCGTGGCGGCCGGCGCCTGGTCCAGCGCGCTGCTGGACGGCGTCGACCCGGAGCTGCCCGTGCTGCCGGTGGTGACGGCCGAGGGCACGGCGGTCGCCCTCCGCCCGACCGGCCCCACGCCCTCCGTGGTCCTGCGCACCCCCAACCGGGCGTACGCGTGCGGGCTGCACGCCGTCCCGCAGGCCGACGGCACCTGGTATCTGGGCGCTTCCGCCGCACCGGCCCTCCACCCCGGCGACGCGCCCGCCGCGGGCGCCCTGCGCTTCCTCCTCGACGCGGGCCTGGGCCAGCTGCACCACGGCCTGGCCGGCGCCAGGATCGACCGGCTCCACCACGGCAACCGCCCTGTGGGACTGGACGGCCACCCCCTGCTCGGGAACGCGGGGCGCCCCGGTCTGTGGGTCGCCACCGGCACACACCGCGACGGCCTGCACGCCTCCCCGCTGATCGCCCAGGAACTCGCCGCCGAGATCCTGCACGGCACCGCGAGCCCCTGGCTGGCCCCGTGGCGGCCGGCCCGGCCGCCGATCGCCGACTGGACGCCCGCCGACGCCGTCGAGGAGGCGGCCGCCCACCACGCGGCCCTCGCCGCCGAGTCCCGCATGCGCCCGCCCCTGACCGGCGACTGGCCCGGCCTGCTCGCCGACGCCTACCGGCAGCTGATGGAGCAGACGTACGCCCGCATGCCCGACGGCTACGTCCTGCCCCCGGAACTGGCCCCCTTGGGCTACGAACACGGCCCGGCCCTCGCGAAACTCGCGCAGGGCCACCTGGACCGCCTCGGTGACGGTTCATCAGATCGCTGTTCGAGCGTCACTTCTTTGGAGTGGGAACGGTCCGCGTGAGGCATGGAGGGAGCTCTCGCGCGGGACCCTCCAGGCATGACCAAACGATCAAGTTCGGGTGCCCGTTTCCTGCGCGGGGCGCTGGCGGTCGCCGCGCTGGCCGGCGCGCTGACGGTGCCCATGGCCTCCCCCGCGTCCGCCGCGACGGACCCGGGCTGCGGCGGGGAGTGGACCGACTACAACGGCGGCGGTGACCGCCGGATGAAGAGCTGGCTGTGCGTGGAGCACAGTCCGGAGTCGGGCCGGCTGATCCCGCAACTGTGGGCGGAGTGCGGCTGGCAGGCGCTCGGGGGCATCGGCTGGCAGGCGCCGCCGAACGGCTGCCGCGTCTGGGAGCCGAGTACGTACAAGCTCACCAAGCCCGACGGCACCGTCTCCGAGCACGACTTCCCGGCCACCATGGGTTCCGAGAAGTTCGTCAGCAACAGCGAGTGGGAGAGTTCCTGTCAACCGGGCACCTGGAAGCTGTGGTCGTACTACGGCGTCCAGATGAAGGATGTCCTCGGGAACTGGGGCAGCAACGTGGCGGCCACCCACGAGTACTCCTTCACGGTCACCTGCTCCTGAGCGGCGAATCCCGGCCACCCGCCGGAGCGTTCAAGTCGCTTGTATCCCCGGTAACTTCACAACTCCTCCATGACCGGATTCACGCGTGCCAGACTGCCGACGCCCTGTGGGGGCACGGCACGACCAGGCTCGTGTAAGTGGAGGGGGAACAGTGGCATCTCGGGAATCCCTGCTCAAGGTCTACGGGGACCGTGCGTACCGGCACGTCACCATGGCCCGGCATCAGGGCACGACGATCGCCTTCGCGATGGACGCCGCGCGCCGGATCGTCTACTCGGTGCTGGATCTCGCCGGGCCGCCGACCAAGGGGGAGGTGGACGCCGCCTATTGGAGTGACAACCCGGCCGAGCTGGGGTTCCCCCGAGAGCTGGCCGAGGTGGGGTTCGCCGTCGTCGGCGCGACCGCGATGCCGACGGTGAAGCGGGGCGGGGCCGAGGCCGCGGCGGGGGAACTGCCGGCCGACGAGGAGGTCGACCCTCATCTGTCGACCACCGGGCGGCTGACCGCCGACGCCCCGTTCCAGGTCGTCTCGGACGGCACGTATGTCGTGGTGCTGCGCCAGTCGGTCGGCGCGGGCGATCCCGGGGCGGTGTTCAAGCTGGCCGGGGGCGGCTCCTCCGCGGACGCCTCCCGGGCCGATTACGTGCTCGGGGGCGGCGCGAAGGTGCCGCTGGTGCGCGACACCCTGCTGTGCGACCGGTTCCTGCTGGTGGACGGCAAGTTGAAGCCGGTGCTTGAGGCGCGGTTCAAGCGCAGTCGGCACGCCACCCGGCCGGAGTCGGCCAAGGACAGCCTGGGCACCGAGGACATGGAGGGGCGGCCGTTCTACGAGCCGACCCAGGAACTGTCGTTCGTACGGAATCTGACGCAGGGCCGGTTCGCCGCGGTGCTTGTGCCCACCGGGGTCGCCAACGTGCAGCGCTGGCAGCTCTTCGCGCACAACGACGCCACCGGGCGGATCGACGGCTTCAACGTCGAGCAGGGCACCCAGGGCCTGTTCAACACCCAGGGCACCCGCTTCTACACCAGCCCCGAACCGGCGTACCAGGACGCGGTGTTCGAGCGCTCCCCCGGCACCTGTCCGTTCACCGGGCGCGAGCTGGTGCCGGTGGCGGGCGACGGCGGGCACGCCGAGACGGCGCTGCGGCTGGACGGCGCGGGCGCGTACGTCGACCTCGGCGACCCGGCGGCGCTGCGCTTCGGCGGCACGGCGTACTCGGTGGAGGCGTGGGTCAAGCCCGCCGCCCCGGAGGGCCCGCTGCTGGGCCGCGCCGGGGAGTTCCAGCTGGCCCTGGACGCGTCCGGCGCGCTGCGGCTGACGCACGAGGGCGCGCCGGCGGCGCTGGTCGCCACCGACACCCTCGCCGTGGACGTCTACACCCACGTCGCCGCGACCTTCGACGGCACCACGGCGAAGCTGTACGTCAACGGCCGCCCGGCGGCCACCGGACCGCTGCCGTTCACCCCGGGCGCCCGGGTGCCCGTCCTGCTCGGCCGGCGGGACGCGGGCGGCACGCTCAGCCACTTCACCGGCGACGTGGACGAGCTGCGGATCTGGAACCGGGTGCGCTCGGCGGCCGAGCTGGCCGAGGACCTGGGCCACCGGCTGGTCGGCAACGAGCCCGGTCTGACCGCCTACTACCGCTTCGACGAGGGCGCGGGCACCACCGCCTACGACCAGAGCGACGACGCCCTGCACGGCCGGATCGAGGGCGCCGCCCAGTGGACCGGCTCGGACGCCCCGATCGGCGACCACCCGGGCGTGCGGCGCGACAGCTTCGTCCTCAAGGGCCGCACGGTGGTCTCCGGCATGTCGGCGGCGCTCTACCACCAGCAGGAGAACGTGGTCTCCGGCTACCGCGCCGACCCCAAGCCGGCCAAGCGGCAGGCCCGGGTGCTGCTCGCGTTCGCCGCCAAGTACGGGCAGGAGCCGTGCCTGGCCACCCTGGACTTCGCGGTCGGCCGGGACGGGCGGCTCGCCCAGGCGCCGGACGTGCTGGAGCCACAGGTGCTGAAGCGGCCGACCAGGGGCCAGGACTCCGAGCAGATCAGCGACCTGCAGCAGGTCATCAAGCGGCTGGAGCCGGAGATCGCCGCGCTGCCGGCGGAGATCTCCCGGCTGAGCGGCACAGCGGCCCTGCTGCCGCAGCGCCTGGCGGCGCAGAACGCGCTGCAGCCCGCGTACGACGGCTACGAGGCCGCGTACAAAGCCGAGGCGGTGATTCCGGGCGCCTGGCTCTACACCCTGGAGCTCAAGACCCCGCGGGTGATCGACGGCAAGACGGTGCGGTGGGTCTACGGGGATCCCTACCGCGGGGTGAACGCTACCGGCGACGACGGCCCCCGGACATCCTGGGCGCTGGACAGTATCGACCGCCGGAGCGCCGACAGCCTCCCGTTCCGCCTGACCACCACCGACGCCATGGGCTACGGCCTCCTCCTGGCCGCGGGCAACTCCGGTCTGGACTACGGTGCGCTCGGACTCCCCCGCATACCCTTCATCCCTCCGGATGCCCGCGCCGAGGCGTACTACCGGTTCACCCTGATCCGCGAGGGCGACTACGTGCGGATCGTGAACCAGGCCAACGGCATGGCCATCGGCCTGCCCGCCGACAGCAAGACGACCGCGCTGCGCCAGGCGCCCGAGTGCCGCACGGCCGACACGGGGCTGTTCCGGATGACCAAGGTGCGGCTTCAGTGGCCGGTCGACGTCTCCTACTTCGCCGTCAAGGAGAAGATGGACGCCGCGCGCGCCGCGGTCCAGGAGTCCAGCTCGGCGAGCCGGCGGATCGCCGAGCGGCAGCTCGAACTGTCCACCAAGAAGGCCGAACTGTCCGCCGCCCAGGACCAGTTGGCCAGCCTGTCGAGCGCCCTTCAAGGCGACGACGACCTGACCCTGCCGATGCCGCAGCTCGCCGTGGACGCCACCGGCCTGAGCCTGAACGGCGCGCTCCTCGAGTTCGCCCGGGGCAGTGACCGGCCCGCGCTGCTGGACAGCGGCACCGGCAACATCGTGCTGTACTTCCGGGGCTCGGACGACCAGTTCTCCGCCGTCTACTACGACACCGCCGTCATCCGCGGCCTGCAGACGCTGGACGGGGACGGTGGCACGCTCGGCTTCGTCGCCCGCGACCCGGCGCTCCCGCTGGACGGCTGTGTCATCACGGTCTCCGACGGCGACGCGCCCGGCCGCTGCGACCTGACGATCACCGTCGGCGCCGACACCGAGACCTGGCGCTCGCTGCCGCGCAGGGCCGCCCAGTTGGCGGCGGCGCTGGCCGGCGACCCCGGCCGGCCGGTGACGGTCGGCCAGGTCGCCCGGGTGAACGGCGCCGCCGTGGAACTCGCCGAGGGCACCACCGTCGCCCTGCCCGCCAAGGCGCATCTGCAGATCGGCTCGGCCGGCTGCGCGGTGGCCGCCGACACCCCGGTCGGCGCGAAGACCCTGACCCTCACGGCGGAGGCCGCCGCCCTCAAGCCCGGCGACAAGGTGAGCCTGGTCGGCTACGACGGGGGCCGGGCCGTCTCCACCCGCCCCGGGGTGCTGCTCTCCAACGGCTCCCGGCTGGTGGGGCTGAACCCGGGCGAGGTCGAGTTCGTGCCCAACGGCACCGCCAAGCCGGCCATCGCCGGGCGCGGCTGCCGCTGGCGGGCCGAGATGCCCGGCCGGGCCTTCCAGTTCTCCAGTGGCGACCAGTACCTGACGCTACCCGCGGGCAGGCATCCCGGCATCGCTCCGAGCGGCGATCTGACCCTGGAGGCCTGGGTCAACCCGGAGAACGGGCAGGGCCGGGTCCTGCACGCCCGGACGGACGACTCCGGCTACGCGCTCTCGCTCGTCCCGGCCGGACTCCCGGTCAAGCAGTTCACCGGCTCCGAGAAGCTGGTCCTGGCCGACTCGCTCGACCTGGCCGACCGCGACTTCACCATCGAGCTGTGGGCCAAGCGCAACCAGTCCCGGGGCCGCACCGAGCCGCTGCTCACCCACGGCACGCCGAGCGGCGTGCGCGACCAGTCGCTGCACCTGGTGTTCGACCCCGCCGAGACCTTCCGCTTCGGGCTGTACGGCGACGACCTGGCCACCGCCCAGGCCTACCCGGACCTGGAGTGGCACCACTGGGCGGCGGTGTACAAGAACGCCACCCGCGAGCAGATCCTCTACCGCGACGGCGTCGAGGTCGGCCGCCGCACCGCCACCGGCGCGTACACCGGCAACGGGCCGCTGGTGATCGGCTGCCAGCCGTTCAGCGGCGCGTACCTGGACGGCCGGATCGACGAGGTCCGGGTCTTCGGCCGGGCCCGGACCCAGCGGGAGATCGCCGGTGAGCGCGACCGGCGGCTCTCCGGCCGCGAGCCGGGGCTGCTGGGCTACTGGACCTTCGAGGGGCCGGCGAGCCCGCCGTCCCCGATCAAGGGCTACCAGGTGGTGGCCCGGGTCGGCGACCAGGTGGTGAAGTCCGCGGAGCGGTTCCCGTGCAACGAGTGGGCGCACCTGTCCGCCGCCTTCACCCAGTCCTGGGCGCTGCGGATGGACAGGGCGGTCGGCCTGTCGGTCGAGTCGCAGGACGCGCTGGACGTGGTGGAGGACCTCACCATCGAGGCGTTCGTCCGGATCGACCGGGTCGGCAGCGCGATGGGCCTGGTCGCCAAGGGCAGCGCGGTCGACGGCGGCCGGAGCGGCGTCCCGTACCAGTTCGGCGTCCTGGCCGACGGGCGGCTGGAGTTCGCGTTCGCCGAGGCCGACGGCAAGGTCGTCCGTTTCGCCTCGACCCAGGTCCTGACGCCCGGCACCGTGCAGAAGGTGAGCGTGGTGCGCGAGCGCCGCCAGCCCGCGCCCGTGGCATCCGGCAGCACCCAGCCGCCCGCGCCGGACCAGCCCGAGCAGTACGTCCGGTTCTTCATCGGCGGCAGCCTGGTCGGCAACCACCTGTACGCCGGTCCCGGCGCGCAGGCCAACGGCAGCGAGCTGGAGATCGGCCGCGGCCTGACCGGTGTGCTGAGCGAGGTGCGGATCTGGAACACCGCGCGGGCGGTCAACCAGGTCGGCATGCCCGTCACCCCGCGCGAGCGGGGGCTGCTGGCCCGCTGGGCCTTCGACGAGAACGCCGGCAACGTCGCCTACGACCACTCGGGTTCCTTCCCGGCCAAGCTGCGCGGCGCCCGCTGGACCCGCGACCCCGACCCGGCGGCCAGCCCGCTGCGGCTGTACCGCAACGGCGAGCCGCTGGCCGAGAGCCCCGTCACCGCGCAGGACTACGCACCCTGGGGCGAGGCCCAACTCACCCTGGGCGCCCGGCTGGAGGGCGGAAAGCCGGCCGACCCGTTCACCGGAACGCTGGAGGAGGTGCGGATCTGGCGCACCGTCCGGACGGCGGAGCAGATCTCCGACAACCTGTTCTCCCGGCTGCGCGGCGACAAGCAGCATCTGCTCGGCTACTGGCCGTTCGACCGCGACTCCACCGAGCCCGGCACCACCTCGGTGCGGGACGAGGGCCTGCGCGGCAACAGCCTGGACTTCTCCGCCAAGCGGCCCAGGATCCTGCTCTCCACCGCCCCCATCTCCACCGACACCGCCCAGGTGCGCTCGGCCCTCGCCGATGTCCGCACCCCCTTCCACGACGCCATCTCCGGCGCCCCCGGGGCGAGCGAGTACGCCGATCTCCAGTACGACGCCAAGGGCGAGGCGCTGGGTGTGCTCAAGCGCTGCTACGGCTTCGTCCGGGACGGCCGCTGGCACCTGGTCACCGGCTACAAGGTCGGCGACCTGACCACCGAGTGGGTCGGCCAGGCCCAGTTCGACCCGCAGCTGATCGGCTACGTCGAGGGCGCCCCGCCGGTGCCCTCGGAGAACCTCACGGACGAGTCCGGCGACCACGCCGGGGCCTCCTCCGTCGAGTTCACCGAGGCGGAGGAGGTGGTGCAGAGCCTGTCCTCCAGCAAGACCCAGAGCACGGACACGGCCTTCAACCTCTCCTTCGGCCTGGAGACCGAGGCCGACACCATGACCATCACCGCCCCGCTCGGCATCGGCACCGCCATCCCGCTGGCCGAGGGGCAGTTCAAGCTGGCCGCCACCACCAGCCTGGAGTTCTCCAACACCTGGAGCTCGGACACCCAGGTCAGCCAGGGCACCGGCACGACCCGGAAGACCCGGCTGGCGCTGACCGGCCACCCCGAGGACCCGACCAAGCTGGTCAACCCGGCCATCGGCCGCCGTTACGTGCCCGCCAACACCGGCATGGCACTGGTGCAGTCCCAGACCGCCGACGTCTTCGCGCTGCGCCTGGCGCACACCGGCGCCCTGATCGCCTACCGGATGCTGCCCAACCCGGACATCCCGCTGGACTGGAACATCATCCACTTCCCGATCAACCCCCGCTACACCAAGCAGGGCACCCTGGACGGCGCGGTCGGCTTCGACGAGCGGGGCAAGGTCACCGACCCGGACTACCCGACCGCCACCGCGTACGGCGAGTACAGCTACTTCAAGCCGAGGGACGCCTACGCGCTCAAGCGGCGCATCACCCGCGACCAGCAGCGGCTCCAGGCCTACTACCAGTCGATCTCCACCGAGACCGGCCACCGGAGCACCGACGACCCGGCCGAGGCCCAGGCCCGCACGGTGCTGCGCGGCATGGGCATGGACGTCGCGCCACGGGACGACAGCCGCCCCGGCGGCCCGAACGCGACGGCCGGCGGCTTCTCCCACCGGGACCTGGTCAACACCTACGTCTGGACGGCACAGGGCGGCTTCTTCGCCGAGACCACCGAGGCGACCGACGCCGTCACCGAGACCACCACCGGGTCGTACAGCTTCAACGGCATGTACGGCGGCGCCATGGACCTGACCTTCGGCGCCTTCGGGCTCGGCTGGGGGATCCACCTGGACGCCGCCCGGGGCGGCGGCTTCAGCACCACCCGGGCCAAGGGCAAGGAGGCCTCCCGCTCCTTCGGCCTCGACGTGCAGTGCGCGCCCTCGGGTGACCTGCAGCGCCGGGACGCCGACGGCAAGCAGGTCTACGACGCGGCGGGCCGCCCGGTGCTGGTGCCGGGCAAGGTGGACGCCTACCGCTTCCTCACCTTCTACCTCGGCGAGACCAGCGCCAACTTCGACGACTTCTACCGCAAGGTCGTCGACCCGATCTGGCTCCAGGGCAGCGGCGCCCCCGACGCCGCCGCCCTGCGACAGGCCCGGCAGAGCACGGCCAAGCCCCCGTGCTGGCGGGTCCTGCACCGGGTCACGTACGTCAGCCGGGTCCTGCCCCCGATCCCGCCGCCCGGGGCGCCGCCGCTGGAGCAGGCGATGCGGGCCGAGGACATCGACAGCAACTACGAGCTGATCCGACGCCTCGACCCGTACGTCCGCCCGGCCGCCACCAGCACCGGCGCCCTGTCCGCCGCGACCCGCCAGGTCCTCGCGACCCAACTACCGGAACTCCTGCCGCACGCGGTCGAGATCATCGACTATCTCGGCCGGTACTACGGCATCGACGACTGAGACCTAGGAGGACGCCCTCAGAAGAGCCGGTCGTTCTGGGGGAAGCTGAAGCCGCTGCGGTCGGCGTCGGCGAGCGTCGAGGGCGGGTTGGGGAACGGGCCGGCGGCGTCACCGGTACCTCGGTAGAGGAAGAGGTCCTTGCTGAGGTTGGTGGTGCTGTGCGGCTTGACCCCCAGGAGGTCGAACCGGCCCGCCTGGTCGCCGTCGACGTTGCCGGGGGCGAGGAGCGTGGTGAAGGCGTTCCAACCGGATCCGACCTTCACCGCGCCGTCGAGCGTCCCGTCGGCCTTGCCGGCGAAGCGGTGCAGCTCGCCGCCCGGTGTCCGGGCGAGGAGGTCCGGGCGGCCGTCACCGGTGAGGTCACCGGGGGCCAGGACCGTGTCGTACACCGAGTTGTTGCTCCCGAAGCCGTAGGAGAGGTCGACGGTGGCACCGAGACTGCCGTTGGTTCGGGTGGTCATACGGGAGAGGGTCCCGTCGTCCAGCCGTACGACGAGATCGGGGTTGCCGTCGCCGTCCATGTCGGGGCTCACCGCCAGCTGGTTGACGGCTCCGAAGGCCTGGCCGACCTCGACGGGGGCGCGGGTGAACAGTCCGGTGGCGTCTCCCGGGTAGAACCGCAGGACGCCGTTGTTGTCGAGGGCGTAGAGGTCCTCGTCACCGTCCTTGTCGACGTCCCCGGCCCGGGCGATGAGCCTGGTGTTCTTCCAGCCGAAGCCGATCTTGCACTCGTCGGAGGCGATCTTGCCGTCACTGCGGCCGAAGTGGCGCCACAGGTCGCCGTTGGCGTCCACCCGCAGCAGGTCGGCGTAGGCGTCCGCCGGGTTGTTGCAGTGCTTGAAGGTCGCCGCGCCGCGGTACGGCAGGTGGTCGGAGACGCCCACGCGGCTCGGGTCGGGCGCGTCGACCGTGGCGGCCACGTTCTTGAAGTGGGACTCGTCCACGAAGACGTAGTCCAGCTTGCCGAGCGTGGAGTGCGTCTTCTCCCCGGACCGGCAGTCCGCCACGTTGGGCACCCCGTTCGCGTCCTTGCACAGCGCGTCGAAGTGCTGGACGTCCGTCTCGTCCGTCTCGATCCACCGCTGGCCGGGCATGGCGACCCGTTCGGCCTCGTAGAACGCGTCGAGGTCCCCGGAGTAGGGCCGTCCGCCCACACCGGTGCGGTTGACCGGGTTGAAGTCACCCCCCAGCACCGTGGGGGTACCGGCGAGCAGCCACGGGTCGAGCGACAGGTTGTACGCCTGCGTCTGCGTGAGGTAGGGGTCGGCGGGCCCGTTGGGCCACAGATGGACGGAGCAGGCACGGGTCTTGATGGTCTGGACCTCGGCCTCGACGCATGCGGCGTACCACTGCTCCGGCGCGGTGGCGGCCGTGACGTCGCCGTACGGACCCTTGGAGGGGTTGAGCGTCACCCTGCTGGTGACGGGGCCCTTGGCGAAGACCGCGATGCCGTAGTCCCCGGTCGCCTCGGTCGTGCCGGTGGTGGTCGGGTCGTCCATCGGGCACAGGTCCGTGCGCGCGCTCAGCGTCGTCACGAAGTAACCGGCGCTGTACCCCGCGCCCGTCAAGCTCTTGTTGATCGCGTTGTACTGCTGGCGGCACACCTCCTGGAGGAAGACCAGGTCGGCCTTCCACTCCAGCGCCTGCGCCACGACCTCGGCCCGCCGAGGCTCCACCTGCCGGGGGCTGGTGCAGTTGCTCGCTGTGCTGTTCCCACAGATGTTGTACGTCAGGAACCGCACCATCGGCGCCGAAGTCGGCGTCGGCGCATCGGCCACGGCCGCGGGCGACACCCCTCCCAGAACCGCCAGCAACGCCAGCAAAACGGCGAACACCCTACGTCTGAACACGGCGAACCTCTCCCCACCCGACCCGCCGGACAAGCACCACCACCGGTCCCCCGGCCGCTCCCGAAACGGGCATCCATCAAGATCCGCAGACCCTACCTCCCGCCCGGGGGCGGGTGGTCGGTATTAAACGGGGCGGGGTCGTCGCAGGCGGGCGCCGATCAGCCCAGGAAGCTCAGCCGGACCTGGCGGACGGGGTTGTCCTTGTTGGTGTCCACCAGGCAGACGGACTGCCAGGTGCCCAGTTCCAGGCGGCCGCCGAGCACCGGGAGCGTGGCGTGCGGTGGGATCAGGGCGGGGAGGACGTGGTCGCGGCCGTGGCCCGGGGAGCCGTGGCGGTGTTGCCAGCGGTCGTCGGCGGGGAGGAGGTGGTGGAGGGCGGACAGGAGGTCGTCGTCGCTGCCCGAGCCGGTCTCCAGGATGGCGAGGCCCGCGGTGGCGTGCGGGACGAAGAGGTTGAGGAGGCCGTCGGCGCCCTGGGCGGTGCGGGCGAGGAAGTCCTCGCAGTGGCGGGTGAGGTCGGTGACGGTCTCCGTGGAGCCGGTGGTGAGGCTGAGGACCGTGGTGGTGAAGGGCATGGGGTCATCCTGCCGTTCGCGGGACCGGAACGCGCGTCCACGCTCCGAGACACCGTTGACCGGACGCGGAACACCTCGCTACGTTCGCGCCATGTTGCGTACAGCCCTGCTCACCACGCGCGGTCACATCGACCTGCTGCGGGTGGCCTCTGCCGCGTGTCGTCGCGGCCGCTGACGCCTTCTTCTCTCATCCTCATCCGGGTCTCTTTCTCCTGGTTCTCCTGACGAGGTTTCCGAAAGGCTGCCGCCATGGCGAGCGAGCTTCACCGTGCCGTGACCGTCCGGGGTCTGACCCGCTCCTACGGCGGGCGAGCCGTTCTCGACGGGCTCGATCTGAGCCTGGGGGCCGGGCAGTTCACCGTCCTGCTGGGGCGGCGTGGCTGTGGCAAGTCGACGCTGGTGCGGGTGCTCGCCGGGATCGACCGGGAGGTCAGCGGCACCGTGCTGGTGCCGCGCCGCCGGGCCGTCGTGTTCCCGGCGGCGCGCCTGACGCCGTGGCGGCGGATGTGGCGCAACGCGAGTGAGACTCAACGCGTCGCACTGGCGCAGGCGTTGGCACGGGACCCCGATCTGCTGCTGCTCGACGAGCCGTTCGGAGGGCTGGACGCGGCGGACCGGCTCGCGGCCTGGCGTCTGGTCGGCGAGTCGTGGCGGCGGCGCGGCCGCACGGTGCTTCTGGTCGGCGATGACGTCGACGAGGCGTTGCTGCTCGCCGACCGGGTGCTCGTGATGCGGGACGGGGTCGTCGTGTACGACGCGCCGGTCGGCCCCGACCGGCCGCGCTCCCCCGCCGACCCGGGGTTCGCCGCGCTGCGCGCCCGCCTGCTCGCCGAGCTCGGTGCCGACGAGGACGTACCCGTGCCGCTGGTCGCCTCGTCGGCCCGGTGAACGCCGCTCCCGCTTCCACATGAACCCGCCGCCGTCGGCCTCCCCGGCGCGCGGCCACCGAAAGGGCAGCTCCCGATGACCGTCCATCTCCACTGGTTCCTGCCGACCGGCGGCGACGGCCGCACCCTCGTCGACCGGCATGTGTACGGCGACGGCGGCATCGGCCGCACGCGCGCGGCGAGCGGGGTGCGGGCCCCGGACATCGAGTATCTGGCGCAGATCGCCAAGGCGGCCGAACGGCTGGGCTTCGAGGCGGTCCTCACGCCGACCGGCACCTGGTGCGAGGACGCCTGGCTGACCACCATCGCGCTCGCCCAGCACACCGAACGGCTCAAGTTCCTGGTGGCGTTCCGGCCGGGGGTCGTCTCCCCCGTGCTCGCGGCCCAGATGGCGGCCACGTACCAGCGGATCACCCGTGGCCGGCTGCTGCTCAACGTGGTGACCGGCGGCGACTCGGCCGAGCAGCGGCGCTACGGCGACTTCCTCGGCCACGACCGGCGCTACGAGCGGACCGCCGAGTTCCTGCGCGTGGTGCGCGGGGTGTGGAGCGGACGGCCGTACGACTTCGAGGGCGCCCACTACCAGGTGGCGGGCGGCCTGACGGCGCTGCCGCCGGACCCGCTGCCGGAGATCTTCTTCGGCGGTTCCTCGGCGGCGGCCGGTCCGGTCGCCGCCGAGCACGCGGACGTCTATCTGACCTGGGGCGAGCCGCCCTGGCAGGTGAAGGAGAAGATCGACTGGATCCGGCGGCTCGCGGAGGAGCGGGGCCGCGAGGTGCGATTCGGCATCCGGCTGCACTCCATCTCCCGCGACTCCGCGCGGGAGGCGTGGGCGACGGCCGACCGGCTGCTCGCCGATCTGGACCCGGAGTCGGTGGCCACCGCCCAGGCGGCGCTGGGCCGCAGTGAGTCCGTGGGCCAGCAGCGGATGCTCGCGCTGCACGGCGGCGGCACCCTCGACCGGGACCGGCTGGAGATCGCGCCGAACCTCTGGGCGGGCGTGGGGCTCGTCCGGGGCGGGGCCGGGACGGCGCTGGTGGGCAGCCACAGGGACGTGGCCGACCGGATCGAGGAGTACCACGACCTGGGCGTGGAGCACTTCGTGCTCTCGGGCTATCCGCATCTGGAGGAGGCGTACTGGTTCGGGGAGGGCGTGACCCCGGAACTGGCGGCGCGCGGCCTGCTGCCGGGGACCTCGGACTCGCCCCCACCGACGCTCCAGGCCTCACCCCTGCCGACGACCCCCGCCTCACCCCTGCCGGTGCCCGGCGCCGGGCGCTAGCGCGTTCAGGCGGCGTTCCTCGTCACGAAGTCCGCGACCGCGTCCTCCATCTGCCGCAGCCCGGGTTCTTCGAGTGGGTAGTGGCCCGCGTTATCGAGCATGACGGTGTCGACGGGGACCCGGGTGATCCGGGAGAGGACCGGCACGCTGAGGTGGTGTGGGGTCCAGCGGTCCTCGGCGGGCTGGGTCAGGAGGACGGGGCAGGCGTCGAAGTCGGGCGGTTCGACGGCCGGGGTGTACGTGGCGTAGCTGTCGAGGAAGCGGACGCTGACCCGGTTGGCGGCGGAGGTGCGGTCCCGCATCAGCACCTTCATGGCGTCCGGGTCGTTGGCGAGGGCGGACATCTTGGACGCGAGGCTCATCGGGTACGTCGCGCGGGCGGCCGGGGTCTTCGCGAGGAGGCCCATGAGGGGGATTCCGGCGCGGGAGGTGAGCTTGTCGTGGGAGGTCTCGTCGCGAACCCGCTGGTCGCGCTGGTCGAGGAAGGTCATGCCGACGATGCCGCGCAGGGTGCCGCGGGGGGCCTTGGCGGCGACGTGGTAGGTGAGCATGCCGCCGGCGCTCAGTCCGTACAGGACGATCGGGCGGTCGTCACGGGACTGTTCGAAGGCGAGGAAGTCCACGACGAGGTCGACCCAGTCGTCGTAGGAGGGCGTGGTTCCGGGCTTCACCCGGGTGAGGCCGTAGCCGAGGTTGTCCAGGGCGACGGTCTCGAAGCCGCGCCGGGCGAGCGGGACGCCGAGAACGAGGGACATCTGGCGCCCGTTGGTGCCGACGCCGTGGTGGAGGACGACCTTGGCCTTCGCCTCGGGGGCGCGGTACCGGTCTAGGTGGACGCGGTGGCCGCGCCAGTCCCAGTACTCCTCCTCGGGCGCGGTGGCGTCGGTGAGGCGCAGCCGCTCGGGAAGGAACTGCTGGAGCTCGCGCCAGGCCCGCTGGTCGCGGTAGTACGTGGGGGTGGGGGCGGTGGTCCTGTTCATGGGGGGCGCCTTTCGGCCGGGTCCGACCCCTGGGGGGTCAGGTGGGGGTGGGAGCGGAGCGGGTGAGCGCCCCGCGGGTGATCATCGGCACGCCGGCGGCGAGTTCCGCGCGTACGGCGTCGGGGTCGCGCAGGTCGTCCTCCAGGCCCCGGGTGAAGGTGAGCAGGACGGCGGCGGCCTGCCGCGCGCTGTCCGGTGCGAGCTCGGCCAGGGCCGAGGTGAGGAGAACGGCCAGGCCGTCGGTGTAGGTGGTGACCAGGTCGGGTGCCTGGGCAGTGGCGGCCGAAAGCAGTTCCTGGGCGTGCGCCGGGCTGTCCCGCCAGAGCCGGAGGGCGACCTCCAGCTTCACCGTGAGCACGGCGAGGACCTTCTCCTCGGGCGCGCCGGCGGCCTCGGCGGCGGCCACCGCATCGGCGGCGGCCCGCTCCAGCAGCGACCGGACGACCTTGACGATCGCCTCCTCCTTGCTCCCGACGTACTTGTAGACCGTCGGGCGGTGTGGTTTGTACATTTCGCCGCCGGGAAGATCCCCGCACCGCCCACGGTTAGTGGAATCGTGAACGATTTCGGGGTACGCGCAGTGGACGTGGTCGTCGTCGGTGCCGGGCAGGCCGGGCTCTCCGCCGCCTATCACCTGCGGCGTACCGGGCTTGAACCCGAGCGGGACTTCGTGGTCCTCGACCACGCCCCGCGCCCGGGCGGCGCCTGGCAGTTCCGGTGGCCCTCCCTCACGTACGGCAAGGTGCACGGCATGCACGCGCTGCCGGGCAAGGAGCTGACCGGGGCCGACCCGGCGCGGCCGTCCTCCGAGGTGATCGGCGGCTACTTCGCCGACTACGAGGAGGCCTTCGACCTGCGGGTGCACCGCCCGGTCGAGGTGTCGGCGGTCCGTGAGGGCGAGGGCGGGCGGCTGCGGGTCGAGACCTCCGAGGGCGTGTACGCCGCCCGCGCCCTGATCAACGCCACCGGCACCTGGGACCGTCCCTTCTGGCCCCGGTACCAGGGGCAGGAGACCTTCCGGGGCCGCCAGTTGCACACCGCCCAGTACCCCGGGCCCGAGGCCTTCGCGGGCAAGCGGGTCGTCGTGGTCGGCGGGGGCGCCTCGGGCACGCAGCACCTGATGGAGATCGCCGAGGTGGCCGCGGCGACCACGTGGGTCACCCGGCGCGAGCCCGTCTACCGCGAAGGCCCGTTCGGCGAGGTCGAGGGCCGCGCGGCGGTCGCGCTCGTGGAGGACAGGGTGCGGCGCGGACTGCCCCCGCAGAGCGTCGTGTCGGTCACCGGCCTCCCCCTGAACGACGCCGTCCGCGCCGCCCGTGCGAGCGGCGTCCTGGACCGGCTGCCCATGTTCGACCGGATCACCCCGACCGGCGTGGCCTGGGACGACGGGCGGACGGTCGAGGCGGACGTGATCCTGTGGGCGACCGGCTTCCGGGCCGCGATCGACCACCTGGCACCGCTGCGGCTGCGCGAGCCGGGCGGCGGCATCGCGGTCGAGGGCACGAGGGCGGTACGCGACGAGCGCGTCCATCTGGTCGGCTACGGCCCCTCGGCCTCGACCATCGGCGCCAACCGCGCCGGGCGGGCGGCCGTCGCCGAGATCGGCCGGCTCCTCAGGCGCGCCCCGCAGCCCGCCGCTGCTCGTTGAACTCGGCCACGTTCGCCTGGTGTTCGGGGTAGCTCGCGGTGAAGCGGGTGTCGCCCGGCTTGACGGTCACGAAGTAGAGCCAGTCGCCGTCGGCCGGGTCGATCGCCGCCGCCATCGCCGCGTCGCCCGGGTTCCCGATGGGCGACGGGGGCAGCCCCCGGCGCTCGTAGGTGTTGTACGGGCTGTCGATACGGGTGTCCTGGTGGGTGGTGTCCACGGTGTCGCGCCCCAGGGCGTAGTTGATCGTGGAGTCCATCTGGAGGGCCATGCCCTGGCCGAGCCGGTTGTAGACGACGCGCGCCACCTTGGCCATGTCCCCGGCGCTGTCGGCCTCGGCCTGCACGATGCTCGCGATGATCACGGTCTGGTGGACGCTCATGCCGTGCCGCCGGGCGCCCTCGGTGATCCGCTCGCCACCGAAGCGCTTGCCCGCCGTGTCGACCATGTAGCGGAGCAGCCCCTGCGGGGTCGTGGCCTTCACCACCGGGTAGGTCGCGGGGAAGAGATAGCCCTCCGGGTTGCCGGCGGCCGCGGCCGGCAGCGCGAGGCCGGTGGCCCGCGCCCGTGCGGTGCCCCGGGTGGTGCCCTCCGGCAGGCCGAGCGAGCGGTCGACGGCCGCGTACACCTCTCCGGCCCGCCAGCCCTCCGGGATGAGCAGGGTGCGCGGCTTCTCGGGCGCGGGCCGCTCGTCCCCGCCGAGCAGCAGCAGGGGGACGGTGACCGCGGCGGTGACGGCGAGGACGGCACCCAGGAGCAGCGCGAGGCGGCCGCGCCGGGTCAGCCGGGTGCGGCGGCGACGGCGCTCGGGCTGCCAGGACCGGTACGTCATGGGCGCACGCTAACCCGGTGCGCCCGCGAATCCGGGGAGCGCCGGACACGCGGCGGCGCCGCCGGTCCCCTGGGACGGGGGTCCGACGGCGCCGCTTTCCTGCCGGGCGTGAGGGTCAGACGAGCCAGCCCAGGAAGTGGAGGACGCCGGCGAGCAGGTTGGTGATGACGTTCATGGTGGTGCTTCTCCTCGTACAGAGCTTTCTGTGGGACTGCGCGGTCGCGGTCTGCAGCCCGTCGTTCGCGCTCGGTAATCATCCGACGCCGTACGGGAGTTGGGCAATGAAAACCGGCACGATCACACGTTCTGGGGAACAACCGCTCCCACGTTCGTGTGTTCGTCACGGCGCACCAGTGCCGCGTACCGCCCGTCCCGGTCGAGGAGCTCCTGATGGGTGCCGCGCTCGGCGATCCGTCCGGCTTCGAGGACCACGATCTGGTCGGCGTCGCGGACGGTGGAAAGCCGGTGGGCGATGGTGATCGTGGTGCGCCCCGCCGAGAGCGCGTCGATGGCCCGCTGGACCGCGTGCTCGGTACGGGTGTCGAGGGCGCTGGTCGCCTCGTCGAGGATGAGCACGGGCGGGTCGCGCAGGATGGTGCGGGCGATGGCCAGGCGCTGCTTCTCGCCGCCGGAGAAGCGGTAGCCGCGCTCGCCGACGAGGGTGTCGTAGCCGTCGGGCAGCGAGGCGATGTGGTCGTGGATCTGGGCGGCGCGCGCGGCGGCCTCGATCTCCTCGTCGGTGGCGTCGGGCTTGGCGAAGCGCAGGTTGTCCGCGACGGAGGCGTGGAAGAGGTAGGTCTCCTGGGAGACGACCCCGACGGCCCCCGCGAGGGTGTCGAAGCCGAGGTCGCGCACGTCGGTGCCGTCGAGGAGGACGCGGCCCTCGGTGACGTCGTACAGCCGGGGCACCAGATAGCTGAGGGTGGACTTGCCGGATCCGGTGGGGCCGACCACGGCGAGGCTGCCGCCGGCGGGGACGGTGAGGTCGATGCCGTCGAGGGTGGGGCGGCCCTCGCCCTCGGGGTCGTAACGGAAGCCGACCTTCTCGAAGACGACCTCGCCGGAGATCCGCGCCGGGCGCACAGGCTCGGCGGGCTCGGTGATCTCCACGGGCAGGTCGAGGTACTCGAAGATGCGCTGGAAGAGGGCGAGCGAGGTCTGGATCTGCACACCGGTCGACAGCAGGCTCACGGCGGGCCGGAACAGGCCCTGCTGGAGGGAGACGAAGGCGACGAGCGTGCCGAGGGAGACGGCGGGGCCGCCGGCCTGGAGGGCGAGGCCCGCGGCCCAGTAGATCAGCGCGGGCATGGCGGCCATGACGATGCCGATGGTGGACATCCGCCACCGTCCGGCCATGGAGGAGCGCACTTCGAGGTCGACGAGGCGCTCGGACTCCTCGGCGAAGGACTTCGTCAGCGAGTCGGCGCGGCCCATGGTGCGGCCGAGCAGGATGCCGCTGACGGAGAGCGACTCGGTGACGGTCGCCGCCATGGCGGCCATCTGCTTCTGCCGCTGTGTGGTGATGCGCTTGCGCTCGCGCCCGACCCGGCGGCTGATCCAGACGAAGACCGGCAGCAGGAGCAGGGAGACGAGGGTGAGCCGCCAGTCCAGCGCCAGCATGGCGACGACGGTGGCGACGACGGCGGTGAGGTTGGAGACGAGGGAGGTGGCGGTCGAGGTGACCGTCGCCTGCATGCCGCCGATGTCGTTGGCTATCCGGGACTGGACCTCGCCGGTGCGGGTGCGCGTGAAGAAGGCCAGCGGCATCCGCTGGAGCTGGGCGTAGACCGCGGTGCGCAGGTCGTGCATGACGCGCTGGCCCACGGTGGTGGAGATCAGGGTCTGGAGCACGCCGAAGACCCCGGAGGTCACCGCGGTCACGATCATGCCGAGGGCGAGCAGGCTGAGCAGCCCGGTGCGCCCCTGGGGGATCGCGGTGTCCAGGATCTCCTTCAGGAGGAAGGGCGAGGCGATGGAGACGAGGGACGACGCGCCGACCAGCAGGCCGACGACGGCGAGACGGCCCCGGTAGGGGCGGAAGAGCCGCAGGATGCGCCGCAGTTGCGCGGGCTCCTCGGGGCGGCCGGATTCACGGGAGGGAGGCGTCCAGGTGGACTCGTCGTGCGGATGCATGGGCTCCTACGAGGATTCGAAGACACAGCCGAGGACACGGCTGACAAGTACAGGATCGGAGCATAGCTCATTGTTACCTATACTCACAATGACTTTAGTCCTGATAGCATTCCCTCATGGCGAGCCTCCCCACCCCCGATCGCGCCCCCGACCCCGACGGCCTCCTCGCGGAGCAGTTGCTGCGTCTGACCCGCCGGCTCCAGCGCGCCCACAAGGGGTACATGGAGCCGGTCGGCATCACGCCCGCCCAGTTCCGGCTGCTGCGGACGGTCGCGCACTACGAGGAGCCGCCCCGGATGGCGGATCTCGCGGCCCGGCTCGAAGTGGTCCCCAGGGCCGTGACCAGCCTCGTCGACGGCCTGGAGGCGGCCGGGCGGGTGCGCAGGGTGCCCGATCCGAGCAATCGCCGGGTGGTGCGGATCGAGCTCACCGAGACCGGCCGCGACACGCTGAGGGAGTTGCGCAGCGCGCGCCGCGCGGCCGCAGAGGAGATGCTGGCCCCACTGACCGTCGAACAGCGCGAGGTGCTCGGAGGTCTGCTGTCCGCCCTGGTCGACCGCGCTCCGGGGCGAGCCTGCTGAGACCGGGGCACGGCCTCGCCGGAGGGGAGCCCTGGCCATGCCCGTACTGGAGCCGAATCCGCAGGCCCTGCGAGCCGGTACACCGCGGCGGGCGGCGCCCGACCGGGTGCCGGACCTCCAGGCCCGTGGCACTCCGAAGCACCTGCGGGACGAGCTGACCGCCGTCCTGGGCCCCGGCAAGGTGCTCTCCACCATCTCGGACCTGGTGCGGTACGCCTCCGACGCGAGCCCCTACCGTTTCGTGCCGCAGGTCGTGGTGGTGGCCGAGGACATCGACGACATCTCGGCCGTCCTCTCGTACGCGCACGGCAAGGGCCGCGAGGTGGTGTTCCGGGCGGCCGGGACCAGCCTCAACGGGCAGGCGCAGGGGGAGGACATCCTGGTCGACGTGCGCCGCCACTGGGCGGGCGTCGAGGTCCTGGACGACGGCGCGCGGGCCCGCGTCCGGCCCGGCACGACGGTGGTCCGGGCCAACGCGGCCCTGGCGCCGTACGGCAGGGTCCTGGGCCCCGACCCGGCGAGCGCCATCGCCTGCACGATCGGCGGCGTCGTCGCCAACAACGCCTCGGGCATGACCGCGGGGACGACCCGGAACTCGTACCGTACGGTCGCCTCGCTCACCTTCGTGCTGCCGAGCGGCACCGTCGTCGACACCGCCGACCCGGCCGCCGACGACGAGCTGGCCCGGGCCGAGCCGCGGCTCTGCGCGGGGCTGCTCGCCCTGAAGGCGGACATCGAGGCGGACCCGGAGCTCACCGCGCGGATCCGGGCCAAGTACGCCATCAAGAACACCAACGGCTACCGGCTCGACGCCTTCCTCGACGCGGACACCCCGGTCGGCATCCTGCGCGGTCTGATGGTGGGCTCCGAGGGCACCTTCGGCTTCATCTCCGAGGTCGTCTTCGACACCCTGCCGCTGGACCGGAAGGTCAGCACGGCGCTGCTCTTCTTCCCGTCCCTGCCGGCCGCCGCGGCGGCCGTCCCGCTCTTCAACGACGCGGGGGCGCGGGCCGTCGAGCTGATGGACGGCAACACCCTGCGGGCCTCGGTGCGGGTGCCCGGGGTGCCCGCCGACTGGGCGGAGCTGCCCAAGGAGACGGCCGCGCTCCTGGTGGAGTTCCGCGCGCCCGACGAGGCCGGGCGGGAGGCGTACGAGGAGGCGGCGGCCCGGGTGATGGCCGGGCTCGACCTGGTCGCCCCGGTCTCCTCCGTGTCCAACGCCTTCACCCGGGACGCCGGGACGATCTCGGGCTACTGGAAGGCCCGCAAGGCCTTCGTGACGGCGGTCGGCGGCTCGCGCCCCTCGGGCACGACGCTGATCACGGAGGACTTCGCGGTGCCGCCCGCCCGGCTCGCAGAGGCCTGCGCCGAGCTCCTCGAACTCCAGGCGCGGCACGGCTTCGACGCCGCCGTCGCCGGTCACGCCGCCCACGGCAACCTGCACTTCCTGCTCGCCTTCGACGCCGGCGACCCGGCCGACGTCGAGCGGTACGCGGGCTTCATGGACGACTTCTGCAAGCTGACCGTGGAGCGCTTCGACGGCTCGCTGAAGGCCGAGCACGCCACCGGCCGCAACATCGCGCCCTTCCTGGAGCTGGAGTGGGGGCCGAAGGCGACGGAGCTGATGTGGCGGACCAAGGAGGTCATCGACCCCGACGGGGTGCTCGCCCCCCGGATCGTCCTGGACCGCGACCCGCAGGCCCATCTGCGCGGCCTGAAGACCATTCCGACGGTGGAGCCGATCGCCGACCCGTGCATCGAGTGCGGCTTCTGCGAACCCACCTGCCCCAGCCAGGACCTGACGACCACGCCGCGCCAACGCATCGTGCTGCGGCGGGAGATGATGCGCCAGGCCGACGGATCGCCGGTCGAGAGAAGCCTGTTGGAGTCGTACGGATACGACGCCGTCGACACCTGCGCGGGCGACTCCACCTGCAAGCTGGCCTGCCCGGTCGGGATCGACACGGGCGCCCTGATGAAGGAGTTCCGGCACGAGCGGCACTCGGCGCGCGAGGAGCGGGTGGCCGCCTTCGCCGCGGAGAACTTCCGCGCCGTGGAGGCCGCGGCCCGGCTCGCGGTCGGGGCGGCCGACCGGATCAGCGACCGGCTCCTCGGCTCCGTGACGGGTCTCGCGCGCAAGGCGGTGCGGCCCGATCTCGTACCGGAGTGGCTGCCCGAGGTCCCGGGCGCGGCCCCCCGGCGGCTCCCCCGCACCCACCGTCCGGCGGCGGTCGCCGTCTACTACCCGGCGTGCGTGAACCGGATCTTCGGCAACCCCCAGGGCCACAAGGGCCCTTCGCTGCCGGAGGCGGTGGTGGCGCTCTCCGCCCGCGCCGGGCGGCCCGTATGGATCCCGGACGACGTGGCGGGGACCTGCTGCGCGACGATCTGGCACTCCAAGGGCTACGAGCGCGGCAACGAGGTGATGGCCAACCGGATCGTGGAGGCCGCCTGGGGCTGGACGGCCGGCGGCCGCCTTCCGCTGGTGGTGGACGCCTCGTCGTGCACGCTCGGCATCGCGCACGAGGTGGTGCCGTACCTCACCGACGACAACCGGGAGCTGCACGCGGAGCTGACCGTGCTCGACTCGCTGGTGTGGGCGGCGGACGAGCTGCTGCCGAGGCTCGACGTGCGTCACCGGATCGGCTCCGCCGTGGTGCATCCGACCTGTTCCATGCTGCACCTGGGCGACGCGGACCGGCTCGAAGCGCTCGCCGGGGCGTGCGCGGAGGAGGTCGTCGTCCCGCAGGACGCCGGCTGCTGCGCCTTCGCGGGCGACCGGGGCATGCTGCACCCGGAGCTGACCGCGTCGGCGACGGCGAAGGAGGCCGCCGAGGTGACGGCGCGCCCGTTCGACGCGCATCTGTCGGCGAACCGGATGTGCGAGATCGGCATGGACCGGGCCACCGGCCGCAGCTACTACTCCGCCCTCCTGGAACTGGAGCGCGCCACCCGGCCGTGACACGGCACGCCGTGCGTCGCGGGGGCGGGGAGCACCCGCCCCCGCGACGGAGGGCCACGTCAGGGGGCTACTGCGGCGGAGTGTCCTTCGGCGACTGGTCCGAGCCCAGTTGTTCCTTCAGCTTCTCCTGGGCCGTGTCGACCTGGGAGCTGTACTTGCCCTGGGTCTTGTCGTCGACGAAGTCACCGGCCTTGTCGATGCCCTGGCCGGCCTTGTCCTCGTGACCCTTCAGCATCTGCTTGAGCTTGTCCATCACGCTCATCCGAGCCTCCTTGGCGGGCTGTGCTCCCCTCCAGGATCACCGCTCGGGCGCCGGACCGCATCCGCTCAACAGCGCCGCAGGTCCTCCACGAGGGTGCCCTGGACGGTCTTCAGGGAGCGGTCGTAGCAGCCCTCGGAGCCGTACAGGCGGTAGCGCTCGGCGCTGGTGCCCACCGCGTGCCGCTGCTCGCGCGGGACGCCGAGGGTGAAGGCCGCGTCGCCGGTGTACGTGTCGTCCATCCGGGACCAGGAGAGCCGCCGTCCGTCGCGGAAGACGCCGGTGGAGGCCCGGTCGCCGATGGTGAGGACGGTCCGCAGACGGTTGTCGGCGCCCACGGTGATCTCGCCGTCCATGGTGTACGCGCGGTGGGTGCGGGTGGCGGTCCTGCCGACGGTGACCGTCTCGTCGTCGGTCCAGTACGCGGTGAGGGCGTCCGGGTTCTCGTCGGCGCCCCAGCGGTGCGTGGAGCGGTGGTCGACGGTGCGGGTGACGGTGGTGGCGACCCGGCCGTGCGAGGTGTTCAGATGCCCGGCGACGGTCAGCGTGTGTCCGCCGGAGGTCTCCAGCAGGTCCGGCGAACCGGGCGTGTGGACGGTGGAGTTGCGCGGGGTCCCGGCCTCGTGCCGGTCGAGGGCGCCGGTGACCACCGTGCTGCCCTCGTCCTGCCAGAGGAGCACGTTGGCGGGGACGCTCCAGCCGGACTGACCGGCCGGGACACCGGCCACGCCGACCTCGACGCGGTGGGCGCGCCCGTCGTTGAGGACGGCGGCGAACGGGGTGAGGTCGTAGACGACGGGCCGCACGTCGAAGGCGCGGGGCGCGGGGGTCACGTACCAGAGGAAGGGGTTGGACCAGCCGCCGGTCCAGACGTGCGGGAAGGGGGCGGCGATGCCCGCGAGGCGCCCGTCGACGGAGATCTGGACCTCGCGGTACGGCCCGTCGGCGGCCTTGCAGGAGTAGGGCGCGGCGTCGGGGACGGTGAGGTACCAGAACTCCTCGCAGCCGCCGCCCGAGCCGGTGGCGTACACCTCGGCGAGGATCCGCTCGGTGTTGCGCGGGGTGGTGAGCGTGCCGCCGGTGAGCGGCAGGACCCGGTCGGGGGTGCCGGCGGCGGGCTTCACCTTGCCCTGGGCGGTGTGGAAGGTGAGGGTGACGCGGACGTCGATGACGCCGGTGTAGGTGTCGTTGACGACGTTGCCGATGAGCATCTCGACGGGCTGGGGGCGGCTGAGGGTGTCGCGGTAGCGGGTGACGTCCTTCTCGACCGCCCAGGTGATGCCGTCGGGCGAGGGCTCGGGGGTGGAGGTGCGGAGGATCTCGACGCCGCCGACGGAGAGGTGCCCGAGCCGGTCGTACTGGCGGCCCTTCACCTTGCCTTCGAGGCGCAGGACCACCTTGTTCCAGCCCGTGCCGCACTCCTTGGGCGGGGTGTAGTTCCCCTGGTACGGGGTGAAGTCGCGGAACTGGGCCTCGGCGAGGGTCACCTCGCAGCTGCGGGTGCCGGGGACGGAGACCGGCGGCGCGGCGGTGAGCGGGTCGTGCCAGTCGGTGGTGAACTCGGCCGGCGGGGTGGGGGCCTCGTCCGCGTGCGCCGTGGGGGCGGCGAGCAGCAGCCCGGCGGCCAGGGTGAGGCCGCCGATCATGCTCATGATCTTCCGTTGTCTCATGGGTCGTGAGTGAAGCGTGCGATTCCGGATGGGGTCCAGAGGGCCTGGGCCCGGCTTGGCCGGATCTGTGCCGGGTCGCCGGAAAACCCATTGCCGACGGGTGTCCGAGCGGGCGAGGCTAGATCGTTCGAATCGTCACGGGACCGGTCCGTCCGACCGGTCGAAAGCCCTGGGACATCATGCACATTCGCGATCTACCGTACGCAGACCCAGGGGTCCCGGACGTCCGCTCGGGCGGCAGATTCCTCCTCTGGCTCGGCCGCCGACAACTCGGCGCGCAGGTGAAATGCCTGCTGTGGGGCCTGCTGTTCCAGCTCGGCATCGCCGGTCTGCCGATCGGCGTCGGACTCGCCGTGCAGGCGGTCGTGGACCGCGACGGCGGCCGGCTCGCACTGGGCGTGGGAATCCTCGCCCTGCTCGGCGTGGCCATCGCGGTCGGCGACACGATGGCCCACCGGGTGGCCGTCACCAACTGGATCACCGCCGCCGCCCGCGTACAGCAGCTCCTCTCGCGCAAGACCGCCGAGCTCGGCTCCCTGCTGACCCGGCGGGTCGCGGCGGGCGAGGTCGTGGCCGTCTCGACGGGCGACGTCGAGAAGATCGGCTGGTTCGTGGAGGCCGCCTCCCGCTTCGCGGCCGCTGCGGTCTCCCTGGTCGTGGTCTGCGTTGGTCTGGTGTTCTACCAGCCAAACCTGGGCGCGGTCGTGGCCCTGGGCGTCCCCGTCCTCGCGCTCGCCGCGCTGCCGCTGCTCCCCCGCGCCACCCGCCGGGCCGACGCGCAGCGCGAGAAGGCGGGCCGGGCCACCGAGCTGGCCTCCGACACCGTCGCCGGGCTGCGGGTGCTGCGCGGCATCGGCGGCGAGGAGCTGTTCCTCGGCCGCTACCGGGCCGCCTCCCAGGAGGTGCGCGAGGCCGCCGTCCACAGCGCCCGGATGTGGGCGCTGATCGCGGCCGTCCAGGTGCTGCTGCCCGGCCTGCTGCTCCTGACCGTCGTCGTGTACGGCGCGCGCCTCGCCCTCGACGGGCAGATCTCGGTGGGCGAACTGGTCACCGTCTACGGCGCGGTGGCGCTCACCCACCACCCCCTGCGCAACTTCGAGGAGATCGCGATGGCGTACTCCTTCTCGCGCCCGTCCGCGAAGCGCGCCGCCCGGGTGCTCGCCCTGGCCCGGACGACGACGGTCGGCTCGGGGACGGACACGCCGCCGCCCACCGGGGACCTGTACGACCCGGTCACCGGGGTGCTCGCCCCGGCCGGCCGGTTCACCGCGGTGGTGTGCGGCGACCCGGACCTGGCCGGACGGCTCGCGGACCGGCTCGGCGGACACCCGCCGGAGCCGGGCGAGGGCCATGCCTCGGTGCTGCTCGGCGGCGTCGCCCTCGACGAGCTGCCGCTGGGCTCCGCCCGTACCGCCGTCCTCGTCCAGGACAAGGACCCGGTGCTGCTCTCGGGCACCCTGCGGGAGCTGCTCGACGTGCCGTCCTCCGGGGCGGTCGCGGCGCGGGCGGCCCTGGACGCGGCCCAGTGCGGGGACGTCCTCGACGCCCTCGCCCAGGCCTCCGTCGACACCGGCGGGGACCCGATGGAGACCAGGATCACCGAGCGCGGCCGGTCGCTCTCCGGCGGCCAGCGCCAGCGGCTCGCCCTGGCCCGCTCCCTGGTCACCGACCCCGAGGTGCTGGTCCTCGACGAGCCGACCTCGGCGGTGGACTCGCACACCGAGTCCCGGGTGGCCGCCGGGATCAAGGGGCTGCGCGCGGGCCGTACGACGCTCGTGCTGGCCTCCTCGCCGCTGCTGCTCGACCTCGCCGACCGGGTGGTCCTGGTCCACGAGGGCGAGGCGGTCGCCGTCGGCACCCACCGTGAACTGCTCGCGGACGAGCCCCGCTACCGGGCGGTCGTCACGCGGGAGACGGACGACGAGCGGGACGGGCTCGTGAAGCTGGACGAAGAGCTGGACGAAGAGCTGGCCTCGGAGCTGGCGGAAGAATTCGAAGGAGAGTCGGCATGATCGGCCTGGCGCCCCCGGAGTACGACCCGGCGGCCCCCCAGTCGGCGACGACGCTGCCGGTGGGCACCGGCGCGACGGTGCGGGCGTACGTCCGGGACCTGTTGCGCCGCCACCGAGGGGCGTTCGCCCTGCTCGTCGGCGTGAACACGGTCGCGGTGATCGCCTCGATGGCCGGTCCCTATCTGCTCGGCTCGGTCGTCGAGCGCCTGACGGAGGGCGCCCGCGAGCTGCATCTGGAGCGCACGGCGGCCCTGTTCGCGGTCGCGCTGCTGATCCAGACGCTGTTCACGCGCCTTGTACGGCTGCGCGGCGCGATGCTCGGCGAGCAGATGCTGGCGGATCTGCGCGAGGACTTCCTGGTCCGCTCGGTCTCCCTGCCGCCGGGTGTCCTGGAGCGGGCCGGGACGGGCGACCTGCTCTCCCGGATCACCACCGACATCGACCGGCTCGCCAACGCGATGCGCGAGGCCGTGCCCCAGCTCGTCGTCGGCGTGGTGTGGGCGGGGCTGCTGATCGGCGGCCTCGCGGTGACCGCCCCGCCGCTGGCGCTCGCGCTGCTGTGCGCGGCGCCCCTGCTGATCGTGGGCTGCCGCTGGTACTTCCGGCGCGCCGGTGCGGCGTACCGCTCGGAGGCCGCCGGGTACGCGGCGGTGGCCGCCGCGCTCGCGGAGACGGTGGACGCGGGCCGCACGATCGAGGCGCACCGGCTCGGCAGGCGCCGGATCGACCTGTCGGACCAGCGGATCCGCGAGTGGACCCGATGGGAGCGCTACACCCTCTATCTGCGCTCGGTGCTCTTCCCGGTCGTGGACCTGACCCACACGATCGTGATCACCTCCGTGCTGCTGGTCGGCGGCGTCTTCGTCCTCCAGGGCTGGATGGACGTGGGCCAGCTGACCACGGGCGCGCTGCTCGCGCAGATGCTGGTCGACCCGATCGGGATCATCCTGCGCTGGTACGACGAGCTCCAGGTCGCCCAGGTGTCCCTGGGCCGGCTCGTGGGCGTCCGGGAGATCGAGCCGGAGGCGGGCGACCGGGAGGTGCGCCCCGAGGGGCGGGCGGTCCGCGCCGACGAGGTGCGCTTCGGCTACCGCGAGGGCGTGGACGTGCTGCACCAGGTGTCGATGGATGTCGCCCCGGGCACCCGGCTCGCCCTGGTCGGCCCGTCGGGGGCCGGCAAGTCGACCCTCGGGCGGCTGCTCGCGGGCATCTACGCCCCGCGCTCCGGCTCGGTCACCCTCGGCTCCGCCGAGCTGGCCCGGATGCCCGCCGAGCGGGTCCGCGAGCATGTGGCCCTGGTCAACCAGGAGCACCATGTCTTCGTCGGCTCGCTCCGCGACAACCTGCGGCTCGCGCGGGCGGGCGCCGAGGACGCCGAGCTGTGGACGGCGCTCGGCGCGGTGGACGCCGACGGCTGGGCGCGGGCGCTGGACGCGGGGCTCGACACCGAGGTCGGCTCGGGCGGTCTGGCCCTCACCCCGGCCCAGGCCCAGCAGGTCGCGCTGGCCCGGCTGGTCCTGGCCGACCCGCACACCCTCGTCCTGGACGAGGCGACGTCGCTGCTCGACCCGCGGGCGGCCCGTCATCTGGAGCGCTCGCTCGCCAAGGTCCTGGACGGCCGCACCGTCGTCGCCATCGCCCACCGGCTGCACACGGCGCACGACGCCGACCTGATCGCGGTGGTCGAGGGGGGCAGGATCAGCGAGCTGGGCAGCCACGACGAGCTGGTGGCGGCGGACGGGGCGTACGCGGCCCTGTGGCGCTCCTGGCACGGGTAGGCACCAGCGGGACACAGGGAAGGGGCCGCCCCGGTTCGACCGGGGCGGCCCCTTCCGCGTACAAAAACCTGGAAAGCGCCTACAGGAAGCCGAGGGCCGAGGCCCCGCCCACCCCGCCGAGCAGCATGAAGACCGGCATGAGGACCTTGAGCTCGACCCAGCTGCCCGCGCGGAAGCGCATGGCCTTCGGCGGGCCGATCGGGTACCAGCGCTTGCGGCCCACCGGGATCGGCCACAGGATCGGGCAGCCGGAGACGGTCAGGGCGTCGCCGATGTCGTGGACCAGGGCGCCGAGGACGATCGGCAGGCCGAGCCACAGGTACTCCTGGCCGGGCCCGGTGAACAGCCAGCCGGAACCGTTGCCGGGCTGGTCGAGGACCCCGGCGAGGATCCAGGCGCTGGTGGCGCCCAGCAGCCACACCAGGACGTCGCTGGACATCCGGGCGGCCCGCCACAGCAGGCCCTCGACCGCGAGGACCAGGTGCACGAAGAGGATCGCCAGGACCGCCCAGCGGCCGCCGGTGACCGCCGCGGCGGAGCAGCCCGCCCCTATCAGGACCGCCCACAGCCAGGTGTGGGTGAGGGTGCGGTGGCCCCCGGACCTGCGCGGGTCGGCGGCGGAGCGGGTGGCCTTGTAGACGGCATACGACAGCTTGTCGACGATCTCGCAGAGGCCCCGGGAGACGGGTCCGAAGGCGCGCGAGATGGTGGCCGACTTGTGGTCCAGGTCGGGGGCGAGGGCCGCGCCCGCGCAGATGAGCGCGCCGACGACCAGAACCGGCCATGGCATCGGGTGGCCGAACGCCGCCGCTGCCGCCCCGACACCCAGCCAGGCCGCTGCTCCGGACAGCGAGTGCGCCGGTCCCATCATGGTCGTACCCGCCCCGTTTCCGCGTACGCCGGCGCCCAGTTGACGCACGGTCGGACGACCGGTCGTGCGACCGGTCGACGGGCCAGCCTATCGTCCGTGATCTTCGTTCCGGTGGCCGGTTCCCTCATCCGGGCGGAATCCAGGCAAGATGGGGGCGTGACCCTTATCGATCAGCTGCCGCCGAACGCCGACCCCGATGCCCTTTTCGAGGCCTTCTCCTCATGGGCGGAGGACCGGGGCATCACGCTCTACCCGGCCCAGGAGGAGGCGCTGATCGAGGTGGTCTCGGGGGCGAACGTGATCCTGTCCACCCCGACCGGCTCGGGAAAGTCGCTGGTCGCGGCGGGGGCGCACTTCACGGCGCTGGCCAATGACCAGGTGACCTTCTACACGGCGCCGATCAAGGCGCTGGTGTCGGAGAAGTTCTTCGACCTGTGCAAGATCTTCGGCACCGAGAACGTCGGCATGCTGACCGGCGACGCCTCCGTGAACGCGGACGCCCCCGTCATCTGCTGCACGGCCGAGGTGCTCGCCTCGATCGCGCTGCGGGACGGCAAGGACGCCGACATCGGCCAGGTCGTGATGGACGAGTTCCACTTCTACGCGGAGCAGGACCGCGGCTGGGCGTGGCAGATCCCGCTGCTTGAGCTGCCGCAGGCCCAGTTCGTCCTCATGTCGGCCACGCTCGGCGACGTGTCGATGTTCGAGAAGGACCTGACCCGGCGGACCGGGCGGCCGACCTCGGTGGTCCGCTCGGCGACGCGGCCGGTGCCGCTGTCGTACGAGTACCGTCTGACCCCGATCACGGACACGATCACCGAGCTCCTGGAGACCAAGCAGGCGCCGGTCTACATCGTCCACTTCACGCAGGCGCAGGCGGTGGAGCGGGCGCAGTCGCTGATGAGCATCAATATGTGCTCGCGCGAGGAGAAGGACAAGATCGCCGAGCTGATCGGCAGCTTCCGCTTCACCACCAAGTTCGGGCAGAACCTCTCGCGCTATGTGCGGCACGGCATCGGCGTGCACCACGCGGGCATGCTGCCCAAGTACCGGCGGCTGGTCGAGAAGCTGGCGCAGGCGGGTCTGCTGAAGGTGATCTGCGGGACGGACACCCTCGGCGTGGGCGTCAACGTGCCGATCCGTACGGTGCTGTTCACGGCGCTGACGAAGTACGACGGCAACCGGGTGCGGACGCTGCGCGCGCGGGAGTTCCACCAGATCGCGGGCCGGGCCGGCCGGGCGGGCTTCGACACCGCGGGCTTCGTGGTCGCCCAGGCGCCCGAGCACGTCATCGAGAACGAGAAGGCGCTCGCCAAGGCGGGCGACGACCCGAAGAAGCGCCGCAAGGTGGTCCGCAAGAAGGCCCCCGAGGGCTTCGTCGCCTGGAGCGACACCACCTTCGAGAAGCTGATCGCCTCCGAGCCGGAGCCGCTGACCTCGCGCTTCAAGGTCACCAACATCATGCTGCTGTCCGTGATCGCCCGGCCGGGCAACGCCTTCGAGGCGATGCGCAAGCTGCTTGAGGACAACCACGAGCCGCGCAAGGCGCAGCTGCGGCACATCCGCCGGGCCATCGCGATCTACCGCTCGCTGCTCGACGGCGGTGTGGTGGAGCAGCTCGACACCCCGGACGCCGAGGGCCGCACGATCCGGCTGACGGTCGATCTCCAGCAGGACTTCGCGCTGAACCAGCCGCTGTCGACGTTCGCGCTGGCCGCCTTCGACCTGCTGGACCCGGAGTCCCCCTCGTACGCCCTGGACATGGTCTCGGTGGTCGAGTCGACCCTCGACGACCCGCGTCAGATCCTGCACGCCATGCAGAACAAGGCGCGCGGCGAGGCGGTCGGGCAGATGAAGGCGGACGGCGTCGAGTACGAGGAGCGGATGGAGCGGCTCCAGGACATCTCGTACCCGAAGCCGCTGGAGGAGCTGCTCTGGCACGCGTACAACGTGTACCGGAAGTCGCACCCGTGGGTCGGTGACCACCCGGTCTCGCCGAAGTCCGTCATCCGTGACATGTACGAACGGGCGCTGTCCTTCACGGAGTTCACCTCCTGGTACGAGCTGGCGCGCACCGAGGGCATCGTGCTGCGCTATCTCGCGAGCGCGTACAAGGCGCTGGACCACACGATCCCGGACGACCTGAAGACCGAGGACCTCCAGGACCTGATCGAGTGGCTCGGCGAGATGGTGCGCCAGGTGGACTCCTCGCTGCTCGACGAGTGGGAGCAGCTGGCGAACCCGGAGATCCAGACGGCCGAGGAGGCGCAGGAGAAGGCGGACCAGGTCAAGCCGGTCACGGCGAACGCCCGCGCCTTCCGGGTGCTGGTGCGCAACGCGATGTTCCGGCGGGTGGAGCTGGCGGCGCTGGACAACGTGAACGCGCTGGGCGAGCTGGACGGCGAGTCCGGCTGGGACGCCGACGCGTGGGGCGAGGCGATGGACGGGTACTGGGACGAGTACGAGGACCTGGGCACCGGTCCGGACGCGCGCGGCCCGAAGCTGCTCGCCATCGAGGAGGACCCGGCGCACGGTCTCTGGCGCGTCCGGCAGACCTTCGCCGACCCGAACGGTGACCATGACTGGGGCATCAGCGCGGAGGTGGACCTGGCGGCCTCGGACGAGGAGGGCCGGGCGGTCGTGCGGGTGACGTCGGTCGGACAGTTGTAGACACTCCCGAAGGAGCCTGAGGTGACCAATCCCGCCGAGAGACTGGTGGACCTGCTCGATCTGGAGCAGATCGAGGTGAACATCTTCCGCGGCCGCAGCCCGCAGGAGTCGCTCCAGCGTGTCTTCGGCGGGCAGGTCGCCGGCCAGGCCCTGGTGGCGGCCGGGCGCACCACGGACGGCGAGCGTCCGGTGCACTCGCTGCACGCGTACTTCCTGCGCCCGGGGCGGCCGGGCGTGCCGATCGTCTACCAGGTGGAGCGGGTGCGCGACGGGCGGTCCTTCACCACCCGGCGGGTCACCGCGATCCAGGAGGGCCGGACGATCTTCAATCTGACGGCCTCCTTCCACCGGCCGGAGGACTCGGCCTTCGAGCACCAGCTGCCGCCCCGGCACCTGGGCGACCCGGAGAGCCTGCCGAACCTGGCGGACGAGATCCGCGACCATCTGGGGGCGCTGCCGGAGGCGCTGGAGCGGATGGCCCGGCGCCAGCCGTTCGACATCCGCTATGTGGACCGGCTGCGCTGGTCGAAGGACGAGGTCCAGGGCGCGGATCCGCGCAGCGCTGTGTGGATGCGGGCGGTGGGGCCGCTGGGCGACGACCCGCTGGTGCACACCTGCGCGCTGACCTACGCCTCGGACATGACGCTCCTGGACGCGGTGCGGATCCCGGTCGAGCCGCTGTGGGGGCCGCGCGGCTTCGACATGGCGTCGCTGGACCACGCGATGTGGTTCCACCGTCCGTTCCGGGCCGACGAGTGGTTCCTGTACGACCAGGAGTCGCCGATCGCGCACGGCGGGCGGGGGCTGGCCCGGGGCAGGATCTACGACCGCGAGGGGCGGCTCCTGGTGTCGGTGGTGCAGGAGGGGTTGTTCCGCAAGCTGTAGTTCCGCGCTCCCCCGACGCGCTCCCCCGACGGGCTCAGACGCCGGGCAGGGTGTCCTGCTCGACCTCGTGGCGCCGGGTCCGGATGTCCGGGCCCGGCGGGTGCAGCTTGGCGTCGCAGGACGGGCCGAGTCCGGTACGGCGGGACTCGGCGCCGGTCAGCGGGCGCCCGCACAGGCGGCACCACACGCGGTCCGGCGCCTGGCTCCGTCCGGCGGAATCGATCTCGATTGCCAGTGGTTCGTCTCCCATGCTGAGATCAAACCTCATCCGACGGAGGAGCTGTCCATGAGCTTGTACGAGATTCCCCTGAAGACCCTGGCCGGGGACCCGATCTCCCTGTCCGACTTCCGCGACCGTGCCGTCCTGGTCGTCAACGTGGCCTCCCAGTGCGGCCTCACCCCGCAGTACGCGGGTCTTGAGCGGTTGCAGAAGGAGTACGGGGACCGCGGCTTCACCGTGGTCGGCGTGCCCTGCAACCAGTTCGCGGGCCAGGAACCGGGCAGCCCGGAGGAGATCGGGACGTTCTGCTCGGCGACGTACGGGGTGACCTTCCCGCTCCTGGAGAAGAGCGACGTCAACGGCGCCGGGCGGCACCCGCTGTACGCGGAGCTGACCAAGGTCGCGGACGCCGACGGCGAGGCCGGGGACGTGCAGTGGAACTTCGAGAAGTTCCTGATCGGCCGCGACGGCGGCGTGACCCGTTTCCGCCCGCGCACCGAGCCGGAGGCCCCGGAGGTCGTGGCGGCGATCGAGGCCCAGCTTGTCTGAGACCGGGGTGGTGGAACGGCTGCGGGCCGCGGGCTGTGTCTTCGCCGAGGAGGAGGCGGAGCTGCTGACCGAGGCGGCGGCCGGTCCGGCCGAGCTCGACGCGATGGTCGAACGGCGGGCCGCGGGCCTGCCGCTGGAGCACGTGGTGGGCTGGGCCGAGTTCGGGGGGCTGCGGATAGAGGTCGATCCGGGCGTGTTCGTGCCGCGCCGGCGGACCGAGTTCCTCGTCGGACGGGCCGTGTCGTTCGCCCGGCCGGGCGCCGTCTGCGTCGACCTGTGCTGCGGCTCGGGCGCGGCGGGCGCGGTGCTGCTGGCGTCCGTGCCGGGCGCCGAGGTGTACGCCTCCGACATCGAGCCCGCGGCGGTGCGCTGCGCCCGGCGGAACGTGGAGCCGCGCGGCGGCCTGGTGTACGAGGGCGACCTCTTCGAGCCGCTGCCCGGGACGCTGCGGGGCCGGATCGAGGTGCTGGTCGCCAACGTGCCGTACGTGCCGACCGAGGACGTGGCCCTGCTGCCGCCCGAGGCGCGCGACCACGAGCCGCTGGTGGCCCTGGACGGCGGCGCGGACGGCCTGGACGTACTGCGCCGGGTCGCGGCCGGGGCGGGCGAGTGGCTGGCCCCGGGCGGCCACCTGCTGGTGGAGACGAGCGAGCGCCAGGCCGACCGGGCCGTGGCGGCGGTCACCGCGCACGGCCTGTCGGCCCGGATCCTGGAGGACGAGGAGCTGTACGCCACGGTGCTGGTGGCGACGCGGGTCTAGGGCCTGTCCGGCGGATCAGGGTCGGAGAGGCCGGGGTGTCTGGTGCGGTGCGTCGCAAGGCGCCGGAGCGGCTCGACAGCGGAGCTATCGGGACGTTTCGGCAACGCGGCGAGGTGCCGTGCCAGGCGCCCCGGCCCCGGCCATGATCCGCCGGACAGGCCCTAGGGCCTACGCGCCCTCAGTCGGCAGCGGGCCGGGCCGAGGGCCTGGAGGGTGATCGCGGAGGCGAGCGGCACGTGGGTGTCGATCGCCTCCAGTTCGTAGGCCTGGAGGATCATCGCGAGGGCGATCACGGACTCCAGCATCGAGAAGTGCTGGCCGACGCAGGCGCGCGGGCCGCCGCCGAAGGGGAACCAGGCGTAGCGGGGCCGCTCGGCCTCGCGTTCCGGGGTGAAGCGCTCGGGGTCGAAGCGCTCCGGGTCGTCCCAGTAGCGCGGGTGGCGGTGGGTGACCCAGGGGGCGACGATCACGTCGGCCCCGGCGGGGATCGCGTAGCCGTCGATCTCGGTGGCCTCGACGGCCCGCCGGCCGATGGCGGGGGCGGCCGGGAAGAGCCGCATGGCCTCTTTGAGGACCCGGGTGAGGTACGGCAGCGCGTCGAGGTCGGCGGCGGCCGGGGTGCGCCCGGCGAGGACCCGGTCGAGCTCCTCGTGGGCCCGCCGCTGTTCCTCGGGGTGGCGGGCGAGGAGGTGGAGGGCGAAGCCGAGCGAGGTGGCGGTGGTCTCGTGCCCGGCGAGCAGGAACACCAGGACCTGTTCGCGCAGTTCGCCCGCGTCGAAGCCGCCGTCCTCGGCGGTGCTGGCCGCGACGAGCCGGCTCAGCAGGTCCTCTCCCTCGGCGTCGCCGCCGGCCGCGCGCCGCTCGGCGATGATCCGGTCGCAGACGGCGTAAAGCTCCTCGTGGGCGGTGGCGGCGCGCCGGTTGCCGGGCGTGGGCCAGGAGCGGGGCAGCTTGCGGGGCGCGTAGCCGCGCTGCGAGACGTACGCCCCGAGCACGGGGAAGCAGCGCTCGACGATGCCGACGGCGGCCTCGACGTCGGTGCCGAAGAGGATCCGGGCGACGGCCCGCAGGGCGAGCCCGGTCATCTCGTGGACGACGTCCACGGTGTCCCGGCCCCCGGCGCGCCAGGCGTCGGTGAGCCGGTCGACCTCGATGGCGACGGCGGTCGCGTAGCCGTCGACGCTGCGGCGGGTGAAGAGCGGCTGGACGAGCCGGCGCTGGCGCAGGTAGTCGCCGTCCTGGCTGGTGAGCAGGCCGTTGCCGAAGGACTCGCGGATCTCCTGGTAGAAGGCGTTATCCTTGCGGTAGTTGGCGGCGTCGGTGGCGAGCACCCGCTGGGCGCCCTCGGCAGAGAACACGCAGTGGACGGTGGCCCGGGCACCGGGCGGCCCGGCGGTGATCCGCACGACGTCGCCGTGGTCGCGGCGGGCCTTGAGGAAGGTCCCGAGCGAGTCGTTCTTGAGGTCGAGCAGTGAGCCGATCAGCGGGACACCCGTGAGTTCGGGTATTTCCCGTGCCGTGGTCGTCCTCGCCATCCTGTCCCCCCGCATGACGTCCGTCGACGTCCGTTGACGTCCATCTGACGTTCCGTCCGACGCCCCCTGCCGTTCGCCGGTCCGTTCGATTCTGCCGCACGGGAGGGCACCCCGACAGCGGCACTCCGGCCGTTGTCGGGGCCCGTCGATCCGGGGTCAGCGGATCGGCATCCCCGACAGAGTGCGGGCGATGACCAGGCGCTGGATCTCGCTGGTGCCTTCGAAGATCGTGTAGATCGCGGCGTCGCGGTGCATCCGCTCGACCGGGTACTCGCGGGTGTAGCCGTTGCCGCCGAGGATCTGGATGGCCTGGGCGGTGACCTTCTTGGCGACCTCGCTCGCGTAGAGCTTGGACATCGAGCCCTCGGCGGAGGTGAAGGGCTTGCCGGCGGTCGCCATCCAGGAGGCGCGCCAGACGAGCAGGCGGGCGGCGTCGATCTGGGTGCGCATGTCGGCGAGCTGGAAGGCGACGCCCTGGTTGTCGATGATGGGGCGGCCGAACTGCTCGCGGGTCTTGGCGTAGTCGAGGGCGACCTCGTACGCGGCGCGGGCGGTGCCGACGGCCATGGCGCCGACGGCGGGGCGGGAGGCCTCGAAGGTGGCCATGGCGGCGTTCTTCACCCTCTCGCCACCGCCCGCCTTCGCCTTCTCACGGGCCCGGGCGAGGCGCTCGTCCAGCTTCTCCTTGCCGCCGAGCAGGCAGCTACCAGGGACGCGGACGTCCTCCAGGACGACCTCGGCGGTGTGGGAGGCGCGGATGCCGTGCTTCTGGAACTTCTGGCCCTGGGAGAGACCGGGGGTGTTCGGCGGCACGATGAAGGAGGCGTGCCCCTTGGAGCCGAGCTCGGGGTCGACGGCGGCGACGACGACGTGGACGTTGGCGATGCCGCCGTTGGTGGCCCAGGTCTTCGTGCCGTTGATCACCCACTCGTCCTTGGCCTCGTCGTAGACGGCGCGGGTGCGCAGGGAGGCCACGTCGGAGCCGGCGTCGGGCTCGGAGGAGCAGAAGGCGGCGACCTTCACGTCGGAGGCGTCGCCGTACATCTGCGGGATCCAGGTGCCTATCTGCTCCTCGGTGCCGTTGGCCAGCACGCCGACGGCGGCGAGGCCGGTGCCGACGATGGAGAGGGCGATGCCGGCGTCGCCCCAGAAGAGCTCCTCCATGGCCATCGGGATGCCCAGGCCGGTGGGATCGAAGAACTGCTGGGCGTAGAAGTCGAGCGAATAGATGCCGATCTTGGCCGCTTCCTGGATGATCGGCCAGGGCGTCTCCTCACGCTCGTCCCACTCGGCGGCCGCCGGGCGCATCACATCGGCCGCGAAGCCGTGCAGCCAGTCGCGCACCTGCTTCTGGTCGTCGTTGAGTTCGAGCGTGAACTCGGCCATGGTCCCTCCCGGCGGTATGTTACTTGCGGTAACAGTAGTCTGTTACCGGTGGGTAGAGGCTGTCAACCAGCAACAAGACGGTTCCGCCCGATCGGCACCGAGTGCCGTCCGGGTGTTACGTTGCGACAGCCTCAGGAATTCGTACGGGCGGGGAGACGCGCTTATGGACACCACACACCGGACCACCACCGACCAGCAGAAGTCGGCCGACCAACGGCGGCGGGAACTGCTGGAGGCGGCGGACCGCGTGGTGCTCCGGGACGGCCCCAAGGCCTCCATGAACGCCATCGCCGCCGAGGCCGGGATCACCAAGCCGATCCTCTACCGCCACTTCGGCGACAAGGGCGGCCTCTACCGGGCCCTCGCCACCCGCCACACCGACGCCCTGCTCTCGGCGCTGCGGGCCGCGCTGGACGCGCCCGCCGACCGCCGCCGCCGGGTCGAGTCCACCCTGGACACCTATCTCGCCTCCATCGAGGCGATGCCCCAGGTCTACCGCTTCCTCATGCACCCGGCCG
The DNA here is from genome assembly GCF_040303965.1 of Streptomyces sp. NPDC094032. Classification (NCBI taxonomy): domain Bacteria; kingdom Bacillati; phylum Actinomycetota; class Actinomycetes; order Kitasatosporales; family Streptomycetaceae; genus Streptomyces; species Streptomyces sp. NPDC094032. The sequence continues at coordinate 120,990 of NZ_JBEOUE010000015.1, forward strand.
AGGAGTCCCACCAGTCCGAGCAGGGCTTCGACGTGGGCCGCCACTCCGCGCCGCTGCTGCGCCGCATGGGCGAGGACCTCGGCCAGGTCATCGCGGAGCGCGTGGACCTGGGCCCCGGCAGCGAGGCCCAGGCCCGCATCTGGGGGCACGGCATCGTCGGCATGATGCACGCCGCGGGCGACTGGTGGCTCGGGGAACGCCCCTGCTCCCGGGACGAGTTGGTCCGCAGCCTGGCGGACCTGCTGTGGGGCCGGCTGGCCGCGGCCGGCGACCGGCCGGACGGGCCGGGATTCTGAGGCCCCCCGGACCGGCCGGGGTTCCGCCGCCCCGGCCGCACGCGGGCCCCGGGCGGCTACAGCGCCGCCGCCCCGCTCCCCCACGGCTCCTTCCGGATCGCCCGGAGCAGCCTGCGGCGCCCCCACCCGGTCACATGGTCGGCGTACACCCCGCCCTCCAGATGGTCGGCCTCGTGCTGGAGGCAGCGGGCGAAGAAGCCCGTACCCTCGATCCTTACCGGGGTGCCGTCCACCCGGACGCCCTCGACCACCGCGCGGTCGAAGCGGGGCGTCGGCGCCTCGAGGCCCGGCAGGGACAGGCAGCCCTCGGGGCCGCGGATCACGTCGCCGTCGGACTCGACCAGGCGCGGGTTCACCACATGGCCCAGGTGCCGGACGTCCTCGTCGTCCGGGCAGTCGTACACGAAGACCCGCAGTCCCACCCCGACCTGGTTGGCGGCGAGGCCCACGCCGTTCGCCGCGTACATGGTCGCGAACATGTCCTCGACCAGCCGGGAGAGCTCCGGACCGAAGTCGGTGACGGGTTCGCAGGGCGTGTGCAGCACCGGGTCGCCGAGCAGGGTCATCGCTCGGACGTGGCCGGAACTGCCGGGGATCAGGCGGTTTCGCATGGGCGCAAGGGTACGTTCAGGGGGCAGCCACCCGCGCCACGGAGCCGCGGGTTCGGGCTGCTGGCCGGATCTCGATAGGCTGAGCCCGGACCGACGCAAGGAGGAACAAGGACGATGTCAGGCAGCAACTCGGAGCCGCTGTCGCCGCGCGCGAAACTGGCCGTGACGGCGGGCAAGGCCGCCGCGGCGGTGTCGCGGGCCGCGGGACGCGGCAGCGGATCGGTGATCGGCGGCCGGGTCGCGCTCAAGCTGGACCCGGATCTGCTGGGGCGGCTCGCGCAGCACCTGGACGTCGTCCTCGTGTCGGCGACCAACGGAAAGACCACCACGACGCGACTGATCGCCGAGGCGCTGCGCGCCAGCGGCCCGGTCGTCTCGAACGCCCTGGGCGCCAACATGCCCGCGGGTATCACCTCGGCCCTGGCCGGGGGCTCGGACGCCAAGTACGGCGTCATCGAGGTCGACGAGAAGTACCTGGCGGGCGTCGCCCGGGACACCACCCCGAAGGCCATCGCGCTGCTCAACCTCTCCCGCGACCAGCTCGACCGCGCCGCGGAGACCCGCATGCTGGCCGAGAAGTGGCGCGAGGGCCTCAACGGCACCAAGGCCGTCGTCATCGCCAACGCGGACGACCCGCTGATCGTCTGGGCCGCCTCCTCCTCGCCGAACGTGGTGTGGGTGGCCGCGGGCCAGGAGTGGAAGGACGACGCCTGGTCCTGCCCCGCCTGCGGCGGTGTGATGCAGCGCCCCGGTGACGACTGGTTCTGCGGCGAGTGCGGCTTCCGCCGTCCGGCGCCGAGCTGGGCGCTCAGCGGCGACCACGTGCTCGACCCGCACGGTTCGGCCTGGCCGATCCACCTCCAGCTGCCGGGCCGCGCCAACAAGGCCAACGCCGCCACCTCCGCCGCGGTCGCCGCGGTCTTCGGGGTGCCGCCGCAGGTCGCCCTGGAGCGGATGTACCAGGTGCAGGCCGTGGCCGGCCGCTACGACGTGGTCTCCTTCCAGGGCCGCGAGCTGCGGCTGCTGCTGGCGAAGAACCCGGCCGGCTGGCTGGAGACCTTCTCCCTGATCGACCCGCCGCCGACCCCGGTGATCCTCTCCGTCAACGCCCGCGGCGCCGACGGCACGGACACCTCCTGGCTGTGGGACGTGGACTACGGGCGGCTGGCCGGCCACCCGATCATGGTGATCGGCGACCGCAAGCTGGACCTCGCGGTCCGCCTTGAGGTCGCGGGCGTGGACTTCCGCGTGTGCGAGACGATCGACGAGGCCGTGACGGTGGCACCGCCCGGCCAGATCGAGCTGATCGCCAACTACACCGCGTTCCAGGACGTCCGCCGCCGCGTCGGCAACTGACCCGACACGACCCCGCAGAAGGACTTGCAGCATGACTGACAGCAGCCTGCGTCTGGTCTGGGTCTACCCGGACCTGCTCAGCACCTACGGCGACCAGGGCAACGTCCTGGTCGTCGAGCGCCGCGCGCGCCAGCGCGGACTCAGCGTCGAGCGCGTCGACGTGCGCAGCGACCAGCCGGTCCCGACCTCCGGCGACATCTACCTCATCGGCGGCGGCGAGGACCGGCCGCAGCGGCTCGCGGCCGAGCGGCTGCTCCGCGACGGCGGTCTGAGCCGGGCGGCGTCCAACGGCGCGATCATCTTCTCGGTCTGCGCCGGGTACCAGATCCTGGGCCACGAGTTCGTCAACGACGTCGGCGAGCGCCAGCCCGGCCTGGGCCTGCTCGACGTGACCACGGTCCGCGGCGAGGGCGCCCGGTGCGTCGGCGACGTGCTCGCGGACATCGACCCGCACCTGGGCCTGCCCCAGCTCACCGGGTTCGAGAACCACCAGGGCGTCACCCACCTCGGCCCGACCGCCCGCCCGTTCGCCCGGACCGTCTTCGGCAACGGCAACGGCACCGGCGACGGCACCGAGGGCGCGTTCAACGACACCGTCTTCGGCACGTACATGCACGGCCCCGTGATGGCGCGGAACCCGCAGATCGCGGATCTGCTCCTGAAGCTGGCGCTGGACGTGAACGCGCTGCCGCCGACGGACGACCGCTGGTACGACGCGCTGCGCGCCGAGCGCATTGCCTCGGCCTCGCAGCCGGCCTGACGGCCCGTATCGCCCCGGTCCGCACGCATCTCGTACGAAAGTACGTTGTCCACTGTGCGGACATCCGGTTCGGCCCCGCCACCCTGCACCGATAGGGTGGCGGGGATCCAGCCGGACGACGTGGTCCGGGAGTCTGCCCACGTTGCAAAGGTTTTTGGGCTATGCGCATTGGTGTGCTCACCTCCGGCGGAGACTGCCCCGGTCTGAACGCCGTCATCCGGTCCGTCGTGCACCGCGCGGTCGTCGACCACGGTGACGAGGTCATCGGCTTCCACGACGGGTGGAAGGGGCTCCTGGAGTGCGACTACCGCAAGCTGGACCTCGACTCGGTGGCCGGCATCCTCGCCCGCGGCGGCACCATGCTCGGGTCCTCCCGGGTCCAGCCCGCGCATCTGGTCGGCGGCGTCGAGCGCGCCAAGGGCCATGTCGCGGACCTCGGGATCGACGCGATCATCCCGATCGGCGGCGAGGGCACCCTGAAGGCCGCCCATCTGCTCTCCGAGGCCGGGCTGCCGATCGTCGGCGTGCCGAAGACCATCGACAACGACATCGCCTCGACCGATGTCACCTTCGGTTTCGACACCGCCGTCACCGTGGCGACCGAGGCCCTCGACCGGCTGAAGACCACCGCCGAGTCCCACCAGCGCGTGCTGATCGTCGAGGTCATGGGCCGGCACACCGGCTGGATCGCCCTGCACTCCGGCATGGCGGCCGGCGCGCACGCGATCGTCGTGCCCGAGCGGCCCTTCGACATCGACGAGCTGACCGCCCGGGTCGGCGCCCGCTTCGAGGACGGCAAGCGCTTCGCGATCGTCGTGGTCGCCGAGGGCGCCAAGCCCCGCGAGGGCTCGATGGACTTCAAGACCGCCGGCACGGACATCTACGGCCACGAGCGCTTCACCGGCGTGGCCAACCAGCTCTCCGCCGAGCTGGAGCGGCGCCTCGGCAAGGAGGCCCGGCCGGTCATCCTCGGCCACGTCCAGCGCGGCGGCACCCCGACCGCGTACGACCGCGTCCTCGCGACCCGCTTCGGCTGGCACGCGGTGGAGGCGGCGCACCGCGGCCACTTCGGCATGCTGACGGCGCTGCGCGGCACGGACATCGAGCTGGTGCCGCTCGCGCAGGCCGTGGAGACCCTGAAGACGGTCCCGGCGGACCGCTACGCCGAGGCCGAGTGCGTGCTCTGAGCCCCGGGACACTCCCCTGAACCGCCCCCGGTCGCAGTCGCGGCCGGGGGCGGTTCTAGTCTGGTGCGGACAACAAGCGCGAATCGGGCTCCAGGAGTACAACGATGGATCACAGCGGGCACGGCATGACCATGGATCTGCCGCCGTTCACGCTGGGGCGGGCCCTGGAGTTCTCCCCCGACCTCTTCTTCCTGATCGGCTGTCTCGCCGGGCTCGGTCTGTACGGCTGGGGCGTGGCGCGGCTGCGGAAGCGCGGGGACGCGTGGCCGGTGAGCCGGACGGTGTTCTTCGCGGTGGGTGTGCTGAGCATCGCCCTGGTGATGTGCACCAAGCTCAACGACTACGGCATGGTCATGTTCAGCGTGCACATGGTGCAGCACATGGTGATCTCCATGCTGTCGCCGATCCTGCTGCTGCTCGGCGCCCCCGTGACGCTGGCGCTGCGGGCGCTGCCGGTGGCGGGCCGGGGGAACACGGGACCGCGCGAGCTGCTCCTGAAGCTGCTGCACAGCCGGTACATGCGGATCATCACGCACCCCGCGTTCACGATCTCGATGTTCATCGCGAGCCTGTACGGGCTGTACTTCACGTCGCTGTTCGACACGCTGATGGCCTCCAAGCCGGGGCACATCGGGATGATGGTCCACTTCCTGATGGTGGGCCTGGTCTTCTTCTGGCCGATCATGGGCGTCGACCCGGGCCCGCACCGGCCCGGCTATGTGATGCGGATGCTGGAGCTGTTCGCGGGGATGCCGTTCCACGCGTTCTTCGGCATCGCCATGATGATGGCGACCGAGCCCCTGGTGGACGTCTACAAGAACCCGCCGGCCTCGCTCGGGATCGACGCGCTCACCGACCAGAACGCGGCGGGCGGCATCGCCTGGGCGTTCAGCGAGATCCCCTCGGTGCTGGTCCTGATCGCCCTGGTCTACCAGTGGTACCACTCCGAGCAGCGGCAGGCGGTCCGCAAGGACCGGGCGGCGGACCGGGACGGCGACAAGGAGCTGGAGGCGTACAACGCGTACCTGGCCTCGCTCCAGGGGCGCGCCCAGTAGCACGGTTCCGCTCTCTTCGCAGGGCTGGCGCACGACGGGTCCCAGGAGTCACGATGGCTTCGAGGAGGGCTGAGCGATGATGTCCGGTCCCACGAAGACGATGGCGGCGGTCACCGCCGCCGCCCTGGTGCTCACCACCGCGTACACGGTGGCGCTCGGCAGCAGCGGCTGGCTCTGGTTCGGCTGGGTGGTGCTCGGCGTGGTCACCCTCGGGATGGCCGCCGCCGACAGCGGCGAGCCCCAGGTCCGCCGCCCGCGTCCGCGTCCGAAACCCCAGCCCTGATCCGTACGACGAACGGGGGTTGTCGGTGTTCTACTCCGTGCTCAAGTACGTCCTGCTGGGCCCCCTCCTGAGGCTGCTGTTCCGGCCGCGCGTGGAGGGTCTCGATCATGTCCCGGAGGAGGGTGCGGCGATCGTCGCCGGCAATCACCTGTCCTTCTCGGACCACTTCCTGATGCCGGTGATGCTGGACCGCAGGATCACCTTCCTGGCGAAGCAGGAGTACTTCACGGGCCCGGGTCTGAAGGGGCGGCTGACGGCGGCGTTCTTCCGGGGCGTGGGGCAGATCCCGGTGGACCGCTCCGGGCAGGAGGCGGGGCGGGCCGCGATCCGGGAGGGGCTCGGGGTGCTGGCCCGGGGCGAGCTGCTCGGCATCTATCCCGAGGGGACGCGCTCGCCCGACGGGCGGCTCTACAAGGGCAAGGTCGGGGTGGCCGTGATGGCGCTGACCGCCGGGGTGAGGGTGGTGCCCTGCGCGATGGTCGGGACCTTCGAGATCCAGCCGCCCGGGCGGGTCCTGCCGAGGATCCAGCGGGTCACCATCCGGTTCGGGGAGCCGCTGGACTTCTCGCGGCACGCGGGGCTGGAGGGGCGCCGGGAGGTGGTCCGGGCGGTGACGGACGAGATCATGGCGGCGATCCTCGCGCTGTCCGGGCAGGAGTACGTGGACGAGTACGCGGTGAAGGTCAAGGCGGCGGGCGGTGCGGGCGAGGCGCCCGGGAAGTTCCCGTCGGGCTGACGCTGACGGCGGATCCGCGCACGGCGAACGGGCCTGGGCCCGGCGGCCCGCGGCCCGTAGCGTCCCCGGCATGACCAAGGGAAACGCGTTCGTGCTGGGAGCGACGGGACAGATCGGACGGGCGGCCGTGCGGGCGCTCGTCGAGGACGGCTGGGAGGTGACGGCCGGCTCGCGCAGGGGCGGCCGGGACGAGAAGTGGCCGGCGGAGGTCCGGTCGGCGGTGGTGGACCGCACGGAGGAGGGGGCGCTCGCGGCGGCGCTCGGCGAGGGCACCGACGTCCTGGTGGACGTGGTGGCCTTCGACGCGGGGCACGGGCGGCAGCTGACGGCTCTCGCGGACCGGATCGGCTCGGCGGTGGTGATCTCCAGCGCGGCCGTGTACCAGGACGCGCGGGGTCGGAATTTCGACACGCAGGACGAGCCGGACGGCTTCCCGGACTATCCGCTGCCGATCCCCGAGACCCTGGGGACGGTCGCGCCGGGTGACGGCTCGTACAGCACCCGGAAGGTGGCGCTGGAGCGGGAGCTGCTGGCGGCGGGCGAGAAGATGCCGACCACCCTGCTGCGCGCGACGGCCGTGCACGGCCCGTACAGCCCGGGGCCGCGCGAACTGTGGTTCGTGAAGCGGGCGCTCGACGGGCGCCCGGTGCGGATCCTGGCGGAGGGCGGGCGGTCCGTCTTCCATCCGGTGGGCGTCGACAACCTGGCGGAGCTGATCCGGCTGGCCGCCGCGAAGCCGGGGAGCCGGGTGCTCAACGCGGCCGACCCGCAGGCGCCGTCGGTGGCCGAGATCGGGGCGGCGATCGACGCGGCGATGGGGGTGACCAGCGAGACGGTGCTGTTCGAGGGGCCGCCGGGGAAGGACATGATCGGCTACACCCCGTGGACGACTCCTCGTCCGATGGTCTGCGACATGACGGCGGCGGAGCGGGAGCTCGGCTACCGGCCGGTGGTGGGGTACGCGGAGTCGCTGCCCGCCACGATCGAGTTCCTGGCGGCGACGGTCGCCGAGCGGGACTGGCGGGAGGCGTTCCCGGGGCTCGTGAGGTACGGGGTGGACTTCTTCGACTACCCGGCGGAGGACGCCTGGCTGGCCGCGCGCTGACACGCGGAGGGGCGGCCGCCGTACGGCGACCGCCCCTCTGTGGTGCGGGTGTTACGGCTGGGGCGTGGCGTGCGGCTCGCAGGTCACGTCCTGGTCGTCCACCTTGCCGGTGAGCAGGTAGGTCTCGACCCGCGGGTTGATGCAGGGGTTCACCAGACCGGTGACACCGTGCGAGCCCGCGTTCTTCTCGGTGATGAGGCGGGAGCCCTTGAACCGCTTGTGCAGCTCGACCGCGCCGACGTACGGCGTCGCCGCGTCACGCTCGGACTGGACGATGAGCACGGGCGGCAGGCCCTTGCCGGTCTTGACCTGGGTCGGCTTCTGCTGCGGCGCGGACCAGGTGGCGCACGGCAGGTTCATCCAGGCGTTCGCCCAGGTCATGAACGGGTACTGCTCGTGGAGCCGGGAGTTGTCCCGGTCCCACTTCTTCCAGCTGGTCGGCCAGGCGGCGTCGGCGCACTCGACGGCGGTGTAGACGGCGTTGCCGTTCTCCGACGCGATGTTGCCGGCCGTGTCGGTGAGGTCCGCGGCGGCGCCGTCGATCAGCGGCTGCGGGTCACCCTGGACGTACGCGCTCCAGGCCTCGGCGACCGGGACCCACGAGGAGTCGTAGTACGGGGCGCTCTGGAAGAAGCCGATGAGCTCGGCCGGTCCGACCTTGCCGCCGAGGGGGTTCTTCTTGGCGGCGGCGCGCAGGGTCACCCACTGCTGCCGCACCTCGGCGTAGGTCTTGCCGAGGTGGTAGGCGTCGTCGTGCTGGGCGACCCAGGTCATCCAGTCCTTCAGACGTCCCTCGAAGGCGATGTCCTGTTCCAGGTTGGCCTGGTACCAGATGTTGCTCTTCTCCGGGTTGACCACGCTGTCGACGATCATGCGGCGCACGTGGTTCGGGTACAGCGTGCCGTAGACGGCGCCCAGGTAGGTGCCGTACGAGACGCCGATGAAGTTGAGCTTCTTCTCGCCGAGGGCGGCCCGGATGACGTCGAGGTCACGGGCGGTGTTGCGGGTCGTCATGTAGGGCAGCATGTCGCCGCTCTTCTCGGCGCAGCCCTTGGCGTACTCGGCGGCCAGCTTGCGCTGGGCCAGCTTGTCCGCCTCGGTGTCCGGGACCGGGTCCAGCTTCGGGCCCTTGACGAAGTCGGTCGGGTCGACGCAGGAGATCGGCGCCGAGTGGCCGACACCGCGCGGGTCGAAGCCGACGAAGTCGTACGCCTTCGCGGTGTTCACCCAGAGCGGGTTCTTGGTGGTGACCCGGCGCGGGAAGCGCAGGCCGGAGCCGCCGGGGCCGCCGGGGTTGTAGAGCAGGGCGCCCTGGCGCTCGGCCGGGGTGCCGGTGGACACCGCGCGGTCGACGGCGAGCTTGATCTTCTTGCCGTTGGGCTTGGCGTAGTCGACCGGGACGGTGACCCAGCCGCACTGGATGGGCTTGGCGAAGCCCCAGTCGGCCGGGCAGTCCTGCCAGTCGATGCCGGCCTTGGCGGCCGCGGCGGCGGCGATGGTCGCGCCGCGCGCCTCGTCGTCACGGTCGTGGCCGGTGACGGCACCGGCCGTCGGGGCCGCGAGCGCGGTCGCCATGAGCGTGCCGGCTATCAGAGTGCCGGCGGAGCCGAGCACTGCTGTACGTCTCAAGTGGTTCCTCCCCCTCGGTGGGCGCCGCCCCCGTGGCAGCGCCGTGGTGGGCTGTTCGGGGGATCCTTTCGTCCTTGGGGCCTCCGGTAAAAGGGCGTACACGTGTTTCTTTACCGAACCAATAACCGGAGAGCGGTGTACCGCTGAGCGGAACTCACCGCGGAGCGAGCAGCTCCAGGCCCTCGTCCAGGGCGCGGCGCAGGGCGAGGGCGTCCGGCGCGACGGCGGTGACCAGGGCGGCCGGACCGGCGAGGGGGACGAGCACGGCGTGCTCGCCGAGGAGCCGGGGTGTGGGCTGTTTGCCCCCGTTCGCCCCCTCTTGTTCGAAATCCGGGTCGACGACGAGGAGTTGCCCGGTGGCGCGGTGGCCGCCGAGGACGGCGGGGCCGTCCCAGCCGCCGGGGGCGCCGGGGCCGTGGGCGAGCTCCTGGTCGAACAGCGGGCGGCCGGCGCGCCGCACGGTCAGCCGGGAGGTGAGGGTGCCGGGCCGCTCGCCGTACCGGCCGAGGATCTGCTCCTCCCGGAGCACCAGCCGGGCGTCGGCGGCGAGTTCCACCGTGGTCCGCATCCGCAGCTCGGAGCCCTCGGCCGAGACCAGCTGCTCGGGCAGCCAGCGCAGCTCCGCGCCCGCGCCGACGGTGAGCGCGATGTCGTACGTGGCGGGGGCGCCGTCGACGCCGGGCAGGGCGACGGTCGCGGCGGCGGAGTCGACCAGGAGCCGCGCCCCGTCCCGTACCTCGGCCTCCAGGAGGAGCCGGTCGCCGCCGAGCGGGGCGCTCATGGCGCCGACGACGGTGACCCGGGCGTACGGTCCGGAGGCGCGGGTGCGGCGCAGGGCGAGCGGCCCGGCGCTCTCCAGGACGGGGAGCGAACCGCCCGGCGCGGCGACGATCCGGGCGGTGGCCCGCAGGCTCATGCGGTCCATGCGGCGAGGCGGGCGCGGACCCAGTCGGCGACCGGGGCGACGCCCTCGGCGGAGCGGAGCGACTGGAAGGCGACGGGCAGTTCGCCGCGCTGGGCGGCGGCGTCGCCGGCCATCCGGTCCAGGTCGGAGCCCACATGCGGGGCCAGGTCGGTCTTGTTGACGACGAGCAGGTCGGCGGTGGTCACACCGGGGCCGCCCTTGCGCGGGATGTCGTCGCCGCCGGCGACGTCGATGACGAAGATCTGGGCGTCGACGAGGCCCCGGGAGAAGGTGGCGGTGAGGTTGTCGCCGCCCGACTCGACGAGGATGAGGTCGAGCGGGCCGACCGTGTCCTCCAGTTCCTCGACGGCTTCGAGGTTGGCGGAGATGTCGTCGCGGATCGCGGTGTGCGGGCAGGCGCCGGTCTCGACGGCCTGGATCCGCTCGGGCGGCAGCACCGCCTCGCGGAGCAGGAACTCTGCGTCCTCGCGGGTGTAGATGTCGTTGGTGACGACGGCGAGGGAGAGGGTGTCGCGCAGCTCGCGGCAGAGCGCGGCGACGGTGGCGGTCTTGCCGGAGCCGACCGGGCCGCCGAGGCCGATGCGCAGGGCGCGGCGGGTGCCGTCGGGGCGGTGGGCGTCGGCGGAGACGGCGTGGATGTGGTCGTTGCCGTGGTCGAGGTGCATGAGGGGCTCCAGTGGTCTCGGATACTCGCAGTGGCGGGTTGCGGCCCGCGACTGCGGGCTCAGGAGGCGAAGAGGCGGACCGGCCAGGTCGCGTGCTGTTCGGCGGTGAGGTCGAGCAGCGGGGCCGAGGCGGCGGGCAGGGCGTGCACGTCGCCCTCGCGGGCCGCGTCGGCGGCGCGGGCGGCGACCCGGTCGAGCTCGGGGGCGAGCCGGGCGAGGACGGCGGTGGCCTGGAAGGGGTCGAGCCCGAGCAGCCGGACGACGGCGGTGGCGGGCCCGCTGACCGTCTCGTACCCGACGCAGTGCGCCGCCTCCTCGGGGCCGAGTCCGGCGGCGCGGGCCGCCGTGCCGAGGACCACCGGCTGGTGGGCGCCGCGCGGGAACGCGGCGGCCAGCCGGTCGAGTTCGGGGCCCGGCCAGGCCGCCCGGGCGGCCCGCATCATCTGCCGGCCGAGCCTGCGGGCGGTGGCGCGCAGGGCGGGCGAGGGGGTACGGGCGTCGGCGGCGGCGTCGAGCTCGTACGGGTCGGCGCCGAGCGCCGCCGCGGCCGCGAGCGCGGCCGAGGTGAGCCCGGTGGTGTGCAGCCGGCCGCGGCAGAACGCCTCCAGGTCGGCGGCGTCCTTGAGGCGGCCGGCCTTGACGGCGGCCTCGGCGCCGCCCGAGTGGGCGTGCCCGCCGGCGGGGAAACGCCCGTCGGCGAGCACGAGCAGTGCGGATCTCATGGTGGTGCGGGGCCCGTCAGAAGAGGAAGTAACGCTGGGCCATGGGGAGTTCGGCGGCGGGGGCCGGTTCGACCGGTTCGCCGTCGATGGTCACCGAGAAGGTGTCGGCGTCGACCTCGACCCGGGGCAGGGCGTCGTTCTCCCGCATGTCGGCCTTGGTGATCCGCCGGGTGGAGCCGATCGCGGTGAACTCCTTGTGCAGGCCGAGGCGTTGCGGCAGGTCGTCCTCGATCGCGGCTTCGGCCACGAAGTTGACCGAACCGGCCGCCGCCGCCCGGCCCAGGGCGCCGAACATCGGGCGCGGCAGCACCGGCTGGGGCGTGGGGATGGAGGCGTTGGCGTCGCCCATCTGCGCGTACGCGATCTGCCCGCCCTTGATCACGACGAGCGGCTTGACGCCGAAGAAGGCGGGCTCCCACAGCACCAGGTCGGCCAGCTTGCCGGGTTCGACCGAGCCGATGAGATGGCCCATGCCCTGCGCGACGGCCGGGTTGATCGTGTACTTGGCGACATAGCGCCGGGCCCGGTGGTTGTCGGCTGCGCCGTCGCCGGGGAGCGCGCCGCGCCGCTTCTTCATCACATGGGCGGTCTGCCAGGTCCGCATGATCACCTCGCCGATCCGGCCCATGGCCTGGGAGTCGGAGGAGATGATCGAGATGGCCCCGAGGTCGTGCAGGACGTCCTCGGCCGCGATGGTCGAGGGCCGGATCCGGGACTCGGCGAAGGCCAGGTCCTCGGGGACGGCCGGGTTGAGGTGGTGGCAGACCATCAGCATGTCGAGGTGTTCCTCGATGGTGTTGACGGTGTGCGGCCGGGTCGGGTTGGTCGAGCTGGGCAGTATGTGCGGCTCGGAGACCACGGTGATGATGTCGGGCGCGTGCCCGCCGCCCGCGCCCTCCGTGTGGTACGCGTGGATGGTGCGCCCGCCGATGGCGGCGAGGGTGTCGCCGACGAAACCGGCCTCGTTGAGGGTGTCGGTGTGGATGGCCAGCTGGGCGCCGGTCTCCTCGCAGACGCTCAGACAGGCGTCGATGACGGCCGGGGTGGCGCCCCAGTCCTCGTGGATCTTGAAGCCGAGGGCGCCGCCGCGCAGTTGGGAGTGCATGGCCTCCCGGGACATCGTGTTGCCCTTGCCGAGCAGACCGATGTTGACGGGGAAGGTGTCCAGGGCCTCGAACATCCGGGCCATGTGCCAGGGGCCGGGGGTGATCGTGGTGGCCTTGGTGCCCTCGGCCGGTCCCGTGCCGCCGCCGACGAGGGTGGTGACGCCGGTGGCGAGGGCCTGCTCGACGACGGTCGGCGAGATGAAGTGGACATGGGTGTCGACGGCGCCGGCGGTGACGATCCGCCCGTTGCCGACGATCACCTCGGTCTCGGGGCCGATGACGAGGTCGGGGTGGACGCCGTCCATCGTGTCGGGGTTGCCGGCCTTGCCGAGGGCGGTGATCCGGCCGTCGCGGATGCCGATGTCGGCCTTGACGATGCCCCAGTGGTCGATGACCACGACACCGGTGATCACGGTGTCCGGGGCGCCTTCGGCGCGGGTGGTCCTGGACTGGCCCATGGACTCGCGGATGACCTTGCCGCCGCCGAACACGGCCTCCTCGCCGGCGCGGCCGGGACCGCCGGAGCGGTCCTCCTCGATCTCGACGAGCAGGTCGGTGTCGGCGAGCCGGATCCGGTCGCCGGTGGTGGGGCCGAACAGGTCGGCGTAGACGGCGCGGTGCAGCTCAGGCACGGTCGCCTCCGTTCGGCTCGGTGCGGTCGGTGGCGATCTCGGTGTCGTCGGTGGCTTGGGTGCCGTCGGTGTCTTCGGTCTCGTCGAGGGGGCCCGCCGTCTCGCCGCGCAGGCCGGGGACGACCCGGCGGCCGGCGATCGGCACGAGCTCGACCTCGACGGGGATGCCCGGCTCGAAGCGCACGGCGGTGCCCGCGGCGATGTTCAGCCGCAGTCCGCGGGCGGCGGCACGGTCGAACTCCAGGCCGGGGTTGGCCTCGGCGAAGTGGTAGTGGGAGCCGACCTGGACGGGCCGGTCGGCGGCGTTGAGGACGGTGAGGCGGCTGACGGGGCGGCCCTCGTTGAGGACCACGGGCCCGTCCGCGTACAGGATCTCTCCGGGGATCATCGGTCGCTCCCCCGTCAGATGATCGGCTCGTGGACGGTGACCAGCTTGGTGCCGTCGGGGAAGGTGGCCTCGACCTGGACGTCGTGGATCATCTCGGAGATGCCGTCCATGACCTCGGCGCGGGTGAGCACCTTGCGGCCGGAGGCCATCAGCTCGGCGACGGTGCGCCCGTCCCGGGCGCCTTCGAGGACGTGCGAGGTGATGAGCGCGACGGCCTCGGGGTGGTTGAGGAGCACACCGCGTGCCCGGCGCTTCTCGGCCACATCCGCCGCGACATGGATGAGCAGCCGTTCCTGCTCATGGGGGCTGAGTTGCACGCTTCCACCTCACTGTCGTCACCGGGCATGAGTCCCGGACGCAGGGACCCTAGCGATCTTCAACACTCTGTTGAAGGCGCAAAAGGGCCCCTGCGTCAGACATTGCACGTTAGGGCGGAAGTTTTTCCTGCTCGTTAACTCGCGCTTTGCGACGCCATGGAGTTCAGCCCGTGGGAGTACCCGGCTCGCGATGGTGGGCGGCGATGCCGAAACGGCGCTGTTCACCCGGAGCGGACGCGATCGAGTGGACGCCGGAGACGGTGCTGACCGCCCGCTCCTCGGCCGGCTGCTCGGCCGCTTCGAGAAGCTCCAGGTCGGCGGCGGACACCAGGGCGACGAGCGGCTTGCCGTGGCGGGTGACGACCACGCGCTCATTGCCGTAGACGACGCGGTTGATCAGATCGGCGAGCTCTGCGCGCGCTTGCGTCACCGGAATCTCATAGGCCATGCTCCTCATCTTACGGCCTGTACGTCCTGTACATTTTTTACAGACAGCGAAGGCAGACAGAGGAGTACGCCATGCCCGACGCCCGCCATGTCCTTCCCGAGTTCACCGAGCGCACCACGTACGGCACCCGCACCCTCGACCCCTACTCGAAGCTGCTCGAAGGCCGCATCGTCTTCCTCGGCACGCCGGTCGACGAGACCTCGGCCAACGACGCCATCGCCCAGTTCCTGCACCTCGACTACGCGGCCCCCGGGCAGCCGGTCTCCCTCTACATCAACTCCCCCGGCGGCTCGATCAGCGCGATGACCGCGATCTACGACACCATGCGGACGCTGTCCTGCGAGGTGGAGACCACCTGCCTCGGCCAGGCCGTCGGCCCCGCCGCCGTCCTGCTCGCGGCCGGAGCCCCCGGACGCCGACTGGCACTGCCGGGCGCCCGGATCGTCCTCCAGCAGCCCGCCCTGGACGAACCGTTGCGGGGGCAGCCCAGCGATCTGGACATCCACGCCCGGGAATTGCTGCGCCAGCGGGAGCTGGTCGTCGGCCTCCTGGCCGAGCACACCGGCCGGAGCCGCGAGCAGGCCGCCGCCGACACCGACCGGACCACCGTCCTGGACGCCCCGGCCGCCCTCGCGTACGGGATCGTGGACCATGTGGTGCGCAGCCGCGGCCGCGCCGCCGGCGCCGGGGAGGGGTGAGCCCGCCGTGGTCCCGGAGCCGCCGCCGCTCCCCGCACTGACGCGCGCCGAGGGCGAGTTCGTCGACAGCTACCTCGAAGTCGTCGACCTCCTGGGGCGGATCAATCCATCCAGATCCACGCATACCTATGGGGCGCTCCGCGCCGCCCAGGCGCTGGTGGGACGGGCGGCCGCCCTCCGCGATGCCCTGACGCTCATGCATATGCGGGGCGAGAGCGAGGTCCACGCCGACACATTGGCGCGCGCGTTACGGGTGTTGGACGGAGAGCGACGGGCCGGCCGGGTCACCGTCCCCGAGGAGCCCGCGAGTTGACACTCCCGCGTGTCGTGTCGAGGGCCGGCCGGGGCACGGGGGCCGCAGAATCGCTCCCCCGTTCGGCGTAGTCGACACATCGACATCAAGCTCATACGAGTTGCGCCACAGAAGTACACATCTGGCGGAATCGGGCTTTCCCTCGCAGGTGGAGGGCTCATCGGCCAAAACTCCGAAGATCGAGAAACCCGACTGTCCACCCGTATGGATCAGTCGTGAGGAGCCTCACATATCGCCGTTTCAGCTCGGATTTCGCCCTGCCTGTGGGTCAAGATCCTCGACGACGACAAGCCCCCGCCACCCACGGCGGGGCGGTCCGGGCGGACGCCGAGTCCTGCCGCTGTCCCGGACGTCTGGTCGACAGGAGTGGATCGGCAGGAGTGGAGGACCCGAGCAGTACGGGACGTTCGCGCAGTGTGCGGACGTTCCTCGGGGTGAAGCCGCAGCCGCGGCCGGGCATCTTCGCCTGCCCGAACCCGACAGGTCATCCTTCACAGGCGGCTGACGAAGGGTTGCGCATGACTGCGCAGATTCATGTCCCGTCCCTGCTGTCCCGGGCCGGAGCCGTCTCGGCTCTCACCCTCGCCGCCGTCGGCGGCACGCTGCTCGCCCCAGGAGCGGCGCCGGAGGCCCAGGCCGCGACGTCCTACGCCAACAAGGCCTTGAACGTCGCCGCCTCGAAGAAGGGATCGCCCTACAGGTACGGAGCCACGGGGCCAAGTCGCTTCGACTGCTCGGGCCTCACGCTCTACTCGTACAAGAAGGCGGGCAAGACGCTGCCCCGCACCGCGCAGCAGCAGTACAACAAGACCCGGCACATCTCGGCGGCCGGCCGGCAGAAGGGGGACCTGGTCTTCTTCCATTCCGGCGGAAGGGTGTACCACGTCGGAATCTACGCGGGTAACAACAGGATCTGGCACTCGCCGAAGACCGGCTCATGGGTGAAGCTGGACAAGATCTGGAGCTCGAAGGTCTATTACGGCCGCGTCCGCTGATGCGCTGACGCGCTGACGCGCTGAACGACGGTGCGGGAGGAGCGCCCGGTGGCGCCGCCGGCCCCTCCTCCCGCCCGACACCCCTCGCCCTCGCCCTCGCCCTCGCTACGCGGCCTGCGTCGTGGGCCAGGGAAGCCTGATCCAGACCGTCTTGCCGCCCTCCTCCGTGGGCGTCACCGAGAGCCGCCCACCGGCCTCGGCCGCGAGATAGCGGATGATCACCAGGCCGCGCCCGTTGTCCTGCTGCACGGCGGCGGGCAGCCGCTGCGGCCAGCGCGGATGGCTGTCGGTCACCCCGATGCGCAACAGCTCCTCGCGCTCCAGGCGGACGTCGACCGTGAAGGTCGGCGACTGGCCGAAGGTGTGCTGGACGGCGTTGGTCGCCAGCTCCGAGACGATCAGCCGCACCGACTCCGCGATGTCGTCCGCGTCGTCGAGGTCGCCGAGCCCCCAGGACCCGAGGACGTCGGCGACGTACCGCCGGGCGGCCGACACCGAGGCGGGATCGCTCGGCAGCGTGACGGTTGCTTCCTGGTGATCTGCCATGGCGACACCGCCCCTTTCCCACCGGGCACGGACCCGGACTGCGCTGCGCGCCACACTGCCACCGATCGCGCCGCCCTGGGTGGCGATCGGCCAAGATATGCGGATATCTATCGCCCGATGCGGTGAACCCTGCGACGGGCGAGCGGACAACCGCGCGTGACCCGGGGTCAGACCACGTCCCGCCCCGGCACCGTGGCCCCGGCCGGTGCCGTCCGTACGATCGTCCCGACGGCCCGCTCGATCTGCGCCTCCGTGAGGTCCGCGCGCGCGGTCAGCCGGAGCCGGGAGACGCCGTCCGGGACCGACGGCGGCCGGAAGCAGCCGACGCCCAGACCCAGCTCCCGGCAGTCCGCCGCCCAGCGCAGCGCCTCCTGCGGCCCGGGGGCGCGGACCGAGACCACAGCCGCGTCCGGGCGTGCGGCGGTCAGCCCGGCCTCGGTGAGCCGCCCGTACAGGCTCGCCGCCACGGCACGGGCCCGGGCGGCGAGACCCGGCTCGGCGGCGATCAGCCGCAGGCTCGCCAGGGCGCCGCCCGCCGCGGCCGGGGCGAGCCCCGTGTCGAAGATGAAGGTACGGGCCGCGTTGACCAGGTGCTCGATCACCCGGGCCGGTCCGAGGACCGCGCCGCCCTGGCTGCCCAGGGACTTGGAGAGGGTGAGGGTGGCGACGACGTCCGGGTCGCCCGCGAGGCCCGCCTCGTGGAGCGCGCCGCGCCCGCCCTCGCCGAGCACCCCGAAGCCGTGGGCGTCGTCGACGACCAGACCGGCTCCGTGCGCCCGGCAGACCTCGGCCAGCTCGGCGAGCGGCGCCCGGTCCCCGTCCACGGAGAAGACGGAGTCGCTGACGGCCAGCGCCCGGCGGCCCGGGTGGGCGCCCAGGGTCTTGGCGACGGCCTCCGGGTCGGCGTGCGGGACCACGGCCGTCTCGGCGCGGGCCAGGCGGCAGCCGTCCACGATCGAGGCGTGGTTGCCGGCGTCCGAGACGATCAGTCCGTCCCGGGCGGAGAGCGCGGTCAGCGCGGCGAGGTTGGCGGTGTAGCCGGAGGAGAAGACGAGAGCGGCCTCGAAGCCGCTGAACTCGGCGAGTTCGCGTTCCAGGCGCGCGTGCAGCCGGGTGGAGCCGGTGACGAGCCGCGAGCCGGTGGCGCCCGCGCCCCAGCGGCGGGCCGCGTCGGCCGCCGCCTCGGTGATCTCCGGGCGCCGGGTCAGGCCCAGATAGTCGTTGCTCGCCAGGTCGAGCAGCTCCGACTCGGCGGCCCGGGGGCGCAGCGTGCGCACCAGACCGGCCTGCTGCCGCTGCCGTGCCGCGGCGTCGGTCCAGTCGAAGGCGGCCCCGCGCGGGTCCCGCCCCTCGTTCGGCTCCGGCGGGTCCTCGGCGTACGACGGCATGACGGATCCTTTTGTAGGCAGCGCACAGACCCTAACCGGCCCGGGCCGAGGTCAGGGTGTGGCCATGCACACACCTCAAACGGGGTCGTTTGTTCAGATCCTCCTTGGCCGAGGGGCGTGCGGTAGGCCAGGATCAGCGCTTATGGACCTGCTGAACACGCTGGTGGAGAAGGGGCTGCGGCGCGAGTCGCCGACCCGAGAAGAAGCGCTCGCCGTCCTGGCGACCTCCGACGACGACCTGCTCGATGTGGTGGCCGCTGCCGGCCGGGTGCGCCGTCAGTGGTTCGGACGGCGGGTGAAGCTCAACTACCTGGTCAACCTGAAGTCCGGCCTGTGCCCCGAGGACTGCTCGTACTGCTCGCAGCGCCTCGGCTCCACGGCGGGGATCCTCAAGTACACGTGGCTGAAGCCCGACGAGGCCTCCGCGGCGGCGGCCGCCGGTGTCGCCGGCGGCGCCAAGCGGGTCTGCCTGGTGGCGAGCGGCCGCGGCCCGACGGACCGTGACGTCGAGCGGGTCGGCAGGACCATCGAGGCCATCAAGGAGGGGAACGAGGGCGTGGAGGTCTGCGCCTGCCTCGGTCTGCTCTCGGACGGCCAGGCGGAGCGGCTGCGGGAGGCCGGCGCCGACGCGTACAACCACAACCTGAACACGTCCGAGGCGACGTACGGGGAGATCACCTCCACCCACACCTACGCGGACCGGGTGGACACCGTGCAGAAGGCGCACGCGGCGGGCCTGTCGGCCTGCTCGGGCCTGATCGCGGGCATGGGCGAGACCGACGAGGACCTCGTCGACGTCGTCTTCGCGCTGCGCGAGCTCGACTCGGACTCGGTGCCGGTCAACTTCCTCATCCCCTTCGAGGGCACCCCGCTCGCCAAGGAGTGGAACCTCACCCCGCAGCGCTGCCTGCGGATCCTCGCGATGGTCCGCTTCGTCTGCCCGGACGTCGAGGTGCGGATCGCGGGCGGCCGCGAGGTGCATCTGCGCACGATGCAGCCGCTGGCGCTGAACATCGCCAACTCGATCTTCCTCGGCGACTACCTGACCAGCGAGGGCCAGGCCGGCCAGGCCGACCTGGACATGATCGCGGACGCGGGCTTCGAGGTGGAGGGCGCGGGCACGACGACGCTGCCGGCGCATCGGGCGGACGCGGTGGCGGCGGGCGGCGGGTGCGGGTCGCACGCGGAGGCCGGTGGGGGCTGCGGGTCGCATGCGGAGGCCGGTGAGAGGTGCGGGCCGTGCGGCGGCGCGGTGTCCGAGCAGCCCGCGGAGGCCAGGACCGACCTGGTCGCGGTGCGGCGTCGCGGCGCCGGTACGGACCTCGCGCCGAATGCGTAACGACGAACTGCTGGCCCTGGACCGGGCGCACGTCTGGCATCCGTACGGCCCCATGCCGGGCCGTACGGAGCCGCTGGTCGTCGCCTCCGCGTCCGGGGTACGGCTCCGGCTCGCCGAACCCGCCGAGGGGCAGGCCGAGTTGATCGACGGCATGTCCTCCTGGTGGTCGGCGATCCACGGCTACAACCACCCCGTCCTGAACGAGGCGGTGCGCGGGCAGCTCGACCGGATGAGCCATGTGATGTTCGGCGGGCTCACCCACGAGCCCGCCGTCCGGCTCGCCACCCGCCTCGTCGAGATCACCCCCGAGCCGCTGCGGCACGTCTTCCTCAGCGACTCCGGCTCGGTCTCGGTCGAGGTCGCGGCGAAGATGTGCCTCCAGTACTGGCGCTCGGTGGGCCGGCCCGGCAAGCAGCGGCTGCTGACCTGGCGGGGCGGCTACCACGGGGACACCTGGCAGCCGATGTCGGTGTGCGACCCGGAGGGCGGGATGCACGAGCTGTGGTCCGGCGTCCTGCAGCGTCAGGTCTTCGTCGACGCGCCTCCCGTGGAGTACGAAGAGTCGTACGCGGAGTCGCTGCGCGAGGCGATCGGGCGGCACGCGGACGAGCTGGCGGCGGTGATCGTGGAGCCGGTGGTGCAGGGGGCGGGTGGCATGCGCTTCCACTCCCCCGCGTATCTGCGGGTGCTGCGTGAGGCGTGCGACGAGCACGGTGTGCTGCTCGTCTTCGACGAGATCGCGACCGGATTCGGGCGTACGGGGGCGTTGTTCGCGGCCGACCACGCCGGGGTCTCGCCGGACGTGATGTGCGTGGGCAAGGCGCTGACCGGCGGCTATCTGTCGATGGCGGCGACGCTGTGCACGAGCCGGGTCGCCGAGGGCATCTCGCGCGGCGAGGTCCCCGTGCTGGCGCACGGCCCGACGTTCATGGGCAACCCGCTGGCCTCGGCGGTCGCTCTCGCCTCGATCGACCTGCTTCTGTCGCAGGACTGGCAGGTGGAGGTGAAGCGCATCGAGGCGGGCCTGCGGGAGGGCCTGGCGGGGGCGTCGGCGCTGCCCGGGGTGCGGGATGTGCGGGTGCTCGGCGCGATCGGTGTCGTCCAGCTCGACCACGAGGTGGACATGGCGGCGGCGACGCGGGCGGCGGTCCGCTCAGGAGTCTGGCTCCGCCCCTTCCGGGACCTGATCTACACGATGCCGCCGTTCGTGACGGGGGACGAGGACGTGTCCCGCATAACAGCAGCAATCCAAGAAGCCGCCAAGGCATCCTGACCACCACCCCCACAACCCACCGCAGCCCCCACCCGTAGCGGTCGCTGCACGCCGCCACCCCCGCCCGTCGCGGTCCGCCGCACCCCACCGCTACGCGCCGCCGCCCCCACCCGTTGTGGCCGCCCCCGCCCCCCCGTTGTGGGCAATCGTTCCGCTGGGGCGGAACGGGTGGGCACAACGGAACGGCGCACCCTGCCGGGCCTAGGCTTCCGCGCCTGTACGCCCACCCCCAGCGCCGCGCGCTGGGGGTGCGGGCCAAGGCACTGGGAGCGAAGGCGCCGCTAGAGGGCGCCGTCCCGTGTGCCCACCCGTCCCGCCCCAGCGGGACGATTGCCCACACGGGCGGGGCGGGGGCGGCGGCGGCCCACGCGGGCAGGGGCGGGGCGGCGGCCCACGCGGCAAGGCGCGGCGGGGCGGCTGCCCGCGGGGCAAGGCGTGGCCGAGCGGCTGCCCGCGCGGCAAGGCGTGGCGGGGTGGCTGCCCGCGCGGCAAGGCGTGGCGGGGCGGCTGCCCACGCGGGCGAGGTGCGGCGGGCCCCGGTGGGCGGCGGGCAGCCACCCGCCCCGTGCGGGCGGCGGCCGCATCTCTTCGTCGGGGCCCGCTCGGGCCCGGTAACAGCTCCCCCGAAAGGACCCCCATGACCATCATCGTCGTCACCGGCACCGGCACCGAGATCGGCAAGACCATCGTCACCGCCGCCCTCGCCGCCACCGCCACCCCCCGCTCCGTCGCCGTGCTGAAGCCCGCGCAGACGGGGGTCGGGAAGGGGGAGGTGGGGGACGTCGAGGAAGTGCTGCGTTTGTCGGGGGCCACGACGGGGGCCGAGCTCGGGCGGTTCCCGGAGCCCTTGGCGCCGAGCACCTCGGCGCGCCGCGCCGGACTACCCCCGGTCACCCCGGCGGACGTCGCCGACGCGGCCAGAAAGCTGGCGGAGGAGCACGACCTCGTCCTCGTGGAGGGCGCGGGCGGCCTCCTCGTCCGCTTCGACGAGCACGGCGGAACCCTCGCCGACGCGGCCCGCCTGCTGAACGCGCCGGTCCTCGTCGTCGCCCCGGCGGGCCTCGGCACCCTCAACTCCACCGCCCTGACGGCGGAGGCCCTGCGGGCGCGCGGGATCGAGCAGTTGGGCGTGGTGGTCGGCAGCTGGCCCGAGGAGCCGGACCTGGCGGCCCGCTGCAACCTGGCGGACCTGCCCACGGTGGCGGAGGCCCCCCTGCTCGGGGCGGTACCGGCGGGCGCGGGCGCCCTGGGACCCGAGGAGTTCCGGGCGGCGGCGCCCGGCTGGCTGGCCCCCGAACTGGGCGGCACCTGGGACGCGGCCAAGTTCACCGCAGAGTTCGCGGCGGCGCCGCCCGCCTGAGCTCCGTACCCTGGCCCGCATGCGTGCACACGTACAGGAGATCGTCTTCGACTGCGCCGACCCGGCCGCCCTCGCCCGCTTCTGGTCGGCCCTCCTCGGCGGGTCGCCGGTCGACCGGAGCCCTGACTGGTCGTACGTCGATCCGCCCGGGTTCACGCGGATCGCGTTCCAGCGGGTCCCGGAGGGCAAGTCGGCCAAAAACCGCCTGCACTTGGACGTGGAGGTGGCCGACCCGCTCGCCGCGGCCGACGAGGTGCTGCCGCTGGGCGCCCGACGCTCGGGCGGCCCGGTGACGGACGAACAGGGCACGTTCCAGGTGATGCACGACCCGGAGGGCAACGAGTTCTGCTTCGTGACGGGCGGCTGAGCCGACGGCGGCCTAACCGCGCTCGCGGAACGTCCGCCGGTAGGCGGCCGGAGTCGTGCGCAAGGCCTCGTGGAAGCGTCGGCGCAGGTTGACCGCCGAGGAGAGGCCGACCCGGCGCGCGATGGTGTCGACCGGCAGGTCGGTCTCCTCAAGGAGCGCCCGGGTGGCCGCGAGCCGCCGGTCGAGCAGCCAGCGTCCGGGGCTGATGCCCAGTTGTTCGGTGAAGCGCCGGGTCAGCGTGCGGGCGGAGACCTGGGAGTACTCCGCCATCTCGGCGACGCTCGTCGGCCGGTCGAGCCGCCCGGCGACCCAGTCGAGGAGCGGGGCGAGCGAGTCGGCGACCGGCCCGGAGGTGGGGAGTTCGGCGTACTGCAGCTGGCAGCCCTCCCGGTGCGGCGGCATCACCATCTGCCGGGCGATCCGCATCGCGTACGCGGCGCCGTGGTCGGTGCGCACGAGGTGCAGGCAGAGGTCGACTCCGGCCGCCGACCCGGCGCTGGTGGCGACGTCGCCGTGGTCCACGTAGAGCACGCCGGGGTCGACCCGGACCCGGGGGAACCGGGCCGCGAGCCCGGCGGCCAGGGCCCAGTGGGTGGCGGCCCGCCGGTCGTCGAGCAGTCCGGCGGCGGCGAGCACGAAGGCGCCCGAGGAGAGCCCGACGACCCTCGCCCCGCGCCGGTGCGCCCGGCGGAGCGCCGCGACCGTCTCCGGCGGCACCTCGGCGGCCTCCGGCCGCTGCCGGCCGGGCACCAGCACGGTGTCCGCGCGCTCCAGCGCCTCCAGGCCCTCGGTGACGAGCACGTCGTAGCCCGCCTGCGTCCGCAGGGCTCCCGGTCGCTCGGCGCAGACCTCGAACGCGTAGCGGACGGGGACGGCCGGGCCGTGGTCGCCGAACACCTCGGCGGCGCAGGACAGCGGGAAGGTCGCCTGCTGCGGCTGGAGCAGGGCCACCACCCGGTGCGGCGGACGGGACGGCGTCATGGCGCGAAAGTACCCCTTCATGTCGGTCAGGACACTGGGACGGCGGAATGGTCCAGACCATGATCCATGGTGTGACCACCACGCAGACACGGAACCACCCGTCCCCACCGCCCGTCCGGCTCCCCTTGTGGGACCGGCGCTTCACCCTCTACTTCGCCGCCCGTACCGTCTCGCTGTTCGGCGACGCGATGATGCCGGTGGCCGCCGCCCTCGCGGTCGGCGCGCTCTACGGGATCTCGGGGGTCGGCATCGTCCTCGGCACCTGGACGGGGACGTTCGTCGTCCTGGTGCTGTTCGGCGGCGTGTTCGCCGACCGCTTCGGCGCCCGTCGGATGATGGTCGGCGCCGACCTCGCCCGGGTGCTCACCCAGGGCGTGCTCGCGGTCGCGTTCTTCGCCGGGCAGCCGCCGTTCTGGCTGCTCGTGAGCATGGCGGCGCTGGCGGGCGCGGCGGTCGCGATGTTCCTGCCGGGGGTGAACGGGATGGTCCCGCTGGTCGCCGCCGAACCCCAGCGCGCCAACGCCACGCTCAAGGTCGCCGACGCCCTCGCCCATCTGCTCGGCCCGGCCCTGGCGGGGCTGCTGATCACGCTGACCGGGGCGGGGACGGTGTACGCGATCGACGCGGGCACCTTCCTGCTCAGCGCCCTGTGCCTGGGGCTGATCCGGCTCACCCCCGGCGGCGCGAAGGCACCCGCCCCGGCCGAGGCCGCCCAGGACACCGGCCCCGCCCGCTCCCTCCGCCGCGACCTGCGCCAGGGCTGGCACGAGTTCCGTTCCCGTACCTGGATGTGGGCCGTGATCCTGATCTGGGTCGTGTACGGCGTCCTGCTCTTCGGCCCCCTCGTCCCGCTGAGTTCGGCGCTGATCGGGGCCCGGCTCGGCCCGAACGCGTACGGTCTCGCGGTCTCCTTCCTCGGCGTCGGGACGGTGCTCGGCGGTCTGCTCGCGCTGCGGCTGCGGCCGGCCCGGCCGCTGGCCGCCGGTGCGGTGGCGATGGCCCTGTACACCGTGCTGCCGCTCTGTGTGGCGCTGGGCGCGGGCCTGCCCCTGCTGCTCGCGGGCCACGCCCTCGGCGGTGGCGCGCTGGCGTTCTGGTCGGTGATGTGGGCGACCAGCGTGCAGACCCACACCCCGCCCGCCGTGCTCAACCGGGTCAGCGCGTACGAGCTCGCCGGATCGGTGTCCGGGATCGCGCTCGGCCAGATCCTGGCGGGTCCCGCCACCGCGCTTGCCGCCCCCGGGCGGCTGCTGCTGGTCTCGGCGGCGACCTGTCTCGTGGGCTGCGCGGCGCTGCTCGCGATCCCGGCCGTCCGCACCCTGCGCCGCGCCGATCCCCTGCCGGACCTGGCAGGCTGAGGACTCGTCAGCGCGCGGTACCACCCGCCCGCGACCACTCGTCGACCTGGAGGTACCGCCGTGGTGTCACCCTTCCGCTTCGCCGTCAACATGCTCGCTCCGGGCACGGGACCCGAGTGGCGGGCGCGCTGCCGCCGGGCCGAGGAGCTGGGGTACGACCTGATCCTGGTCGCGGACCACCTCGGCATGCCCGCCCCGTTCCCCTCCCTGGTGGCGGCGGCCGGGGCGACGACCCGGCCCCGGCTCGGCACCTTCGTGCTCAACACGGGTTTCTGGAACCCGGCGTTGCTTGCCCGCGAGGTGGCGACGACGGCGGCGCTGACGGACGGCCGGCTCGAACTCGGCCTGGGCACGGGCTATGTGCGGGCCGAACACGAGCAGGCCGGGATCCCGTTCCTGCCGCCGGGCGAGCGGGTCGGCCATCTCGCCCGTACCGTCGAGGAGTTGGCGGGAGTCCTGAAGGGCGAGGAGGGAAGCCCGCGCACTCCGCTGCTGATCGGCGGCAACGGGAAGCGGGTGCTGCGGCTCGCCGCCCGGCACGCCGACGTGATGGCCTTCAGCGGGGGCCGCTTCACCGGTGAGGCGGTGACGGTGCTGACGGCGGAGGAGCTGGCCGGCCGGGTGGAGACGTACCGGGCCTTCGAGCGGGAGGCCGAGCGCGGGACGCCCGCCGAGCTCAATCTGCTGATCCAGCGGGTGATCGTGACGGAGGACCCGTCCGGCGCCGCGGCCGAGTTCCTGCCGCGGGCGCCGTACCTCACCGAGGAGCAGGTCCTGGACCTGCCGATCCTCCTGATCGGCACGGTGCGCGAGATCGCCGACCGGGTGGTCGCGCTGCGCGAGCGGTTCGGCTTCTCGTACCTGACGGTGCTCGACAACGCGATGGAGGCGTTCGGCCCGGTGATCGCGCTGCTGCGGGAGTCCACGCGCTCCTGACCCCCTGACCCCCTGGCCCCTCCCGCCCCCTCCCGCCCCCTCCCGCCCCGTCCCGCCCGGTGAAACGCGGTCGACGGGCGGGCCGGGGCGGTGGTGGGATGCGGGCATGGACGACGATCTCCGGATACGGGCCGCGGTGGCGGCCGACCTCGACCCCGTACTCGCCTTCTGGAAGGCGGCGGCGGAAGGCACGAGCATCAGCGACGACCGCGCGGGCGTGGAGCGGCTCGTGGAGCGGGACCCCGGAGCGCTGCTGCTCGCCGAGCGGGGCGGGGAACTTGGGGAGCTGGCCGGGACCGTGATCGCGGGCTTCGACGGCTGGCGGTGTCATCTCTACCGGCTCGCCGTCCACCCGGACCACCGCCGGCAGGGCATCGGCGGCGCGCTGCTCGCCGCCGCCGAGGAGCGTTTCGTACGGCTGGGCGGCCGGCGCGCGGACGCGATGGTGCTCGACCGGAACGAGCGGGGGCAGGCCGCGTGGCGGGCGGCGGAGTACGGGCCGCAGGAGCAGTGGACCCGCTGGGTGAAGCCGCTCACGGTCACCGCCGGTCACTGATCGCCACGACTTTTGCCCGTCCTTTACTATGGGTGGTCAGAATTCGATCATCGGATCACCCACCGCACTGCCTCGGCTCCGGCTCGGCAGTGCACCAGCACTATCGAAAGGTGTGAGCGTCCGCCCATGGGCGAGCCTCCCAGTACCCGTTCCAGAAGCCGACATCGCGCGGTCCTCTCTCCCCTGACTGATCATGTGACTGATCATGGGTTTCGTCGAGGGACGGAGGTGAACCGATGACCGAGGTACTGCTCCTCTTCGTGGCACTGCTGCTCGCGCTGGCCTGTGGCGCCTTCGTCGCGGCCGAGTTCTCGCTGACCACCGTCGAACGCGGCGAGCTCGAAGCCGCCGCCGAGCGCGGCGAGCGGGGCGCCGCCGGCGCGCTCAAGGCCGTGAAGTCGCTGACCTTCCAGCTCTCCGGCGCGCAGCTCGGCATCACCGTGACCAACCTGGTCGTCGGCATGCTCTCCGAGCCGTCGATCTCCAAGCTGCTCCAGGGCCCGGTCGAGGCCCTCGGCCTCTCCCCCTCGGTCGCCTCCTCGGTGGCCCTGGTCCTCGGCACCGCCCTGTCGACCGTCGTCCTGATGGTCGTCGGCGAGCTGGTCCCCAAGAACTGGGCCATCTCCTCGCCGCTCGCGGTCGCCAAGGTGGTGGCGACCCCGCAGCGGATCTTCACCGCCGCCTTCAAGCCGCTGATCAGCCATCTCAACAACACCGCCAACCGCATGCTGCGCCGGCTCGGCATGGAGCCGACCGAGGAGCTGGCCTCGGCCCGCTCCCCGCAGGAGCTGGTGGCCCTGGCGCGCCACTCCGCCAAGGAGGGCGCCCTGGAGGCGGACACCGCGGAGCTGTTCGTCCGCACCCTCAACCTGGCCGAGCTGACCGCGGAGAACGTGATGACCCCGCGCGTCCAGGTCACCGCCCTGGAGGTGCAGGCCACGGCCGAGGACGTCGCCAACGCGACCCGCGCGACCGGGCTCAGCCGCTTCCCGGTGTACCGGGGCAACCTGGACTCGGTCGTCGGCATCGCCCACATCAAGGACATCCTCGCGATACCGGCCGACGAGCGGCCCCGCCGCCGTATCGGCGACCTGCTGCGCGAGCCGCTCCTGGTGCCCGAGAGCCTCACCGTGGACCGGCTGCTCGACCGGCTCTCCGGCAAGCAGACGATGGCCGTCGTCATCGACGAGTACGGCGGCACGGCCGGCGTCGCGACCCTGGAGGACATCGTCGAGGAGGTCGTCGGCGAGGTCCGCGACGAGCACGACCCGCACGAGACCCCGGACCTGGCGCGGGCGGGCGAGGACGCCGACGGCCGCGCGCTGTGGTCCGCGGACGGCGCCGCCCGTACGGACCAGCTGGAGGCCATCGGCCTGAAGGCGCCGGAGGGCCCGTACGAGACCCTCGCGGGCGTCCTGGCCACCGAGCTCGGCCGGATCCCGGCCGTCGGGGACACCGTGGAGCTCGCCGGCTGGCGGCTCGACGTGGTGGACGCCTCCGGGCGGCGCGCGGCGCGCGTGCTGATGCACGCCCCGCTCCCCGGCACCGGTGAGGACACGCACGAGGAGGCGGGCCGATGATCGCGATCCAGCTGCTGATCGGCTTCGCGACCCTGGTCGTCAACGCCTTCTTCGTCGGCGCCGAGTTCGCCCTGATCTCCGTGCGCCGCAGCCAGATCGAGCCGCTCGCGGAGGCCGGGAACCGCCGGGCCCGCAGTGTCATCTGGGGCCTGGAGCACGTCTCGGCGCTGCTCGCGGCGGCGCAGCTCGGCATCACGCTGTGCACCCTGGTGCTCGGCATCGTGGCCGAGCCGGCCATCGCCCACCTCCTGGAGCCGATCTTCGACGCCGTCGGCGTGCCGCACGGTCTCGTGCACCCGATCTCGTTCGTGATCGCGCTCTCGGTCGCCACGTACCTGCACATGCTCCTCGGCGAGATGGTCCCGAAGAACATCGCGCTGGCCGAGCCGTCCCGTACGGCGCTGGCCCTCGGCCCGCCGCTGGTGACCGTGGCGCGGGCGCTGCGCCCGGTGATCTTCGCGATCAACGCCTTCGCCAACGCCATCCTGAGGCTGCTCAGGGTGGAGACGAAGGACGAGGTCGCGGCCACGTTCTCGGACGACGAGCTGGCCCGGATGGTCACCGACGCCGGTGACGCCGGTCTGCTCGACGACCGCGCCGCCGAGCGCCTGCACGACGCCCTCGAACTGGGCCGCCGCCCGGTCCTGGACGTCGTGATGCCGGTGGAGAAGGTCGTGTACGCGCAGGTGGGCACCACTCCGGAGGAGCTGGAGGCGCTGTCGGCGCAGTCCGGGTACTCCCGCTTCCCGGTGGTCGACTCGGCCCGGCGGATCCTGGGCTACCTGCATGTGAAGGACGCCCTGGACGTCACCCCGCGCGACCTGCCGTTCCCGGTGTCGGCCCTGCGGCCGATCGCCCGGGTCCGGGCGGAGACGCCGCTGGACGACGTCCTGACGGCGATGCGGCGCAGCCGGACCCATCTGGCGGCCGTCGTCGACGAGGACGGCCGCCCGGCCGGTCTGGTGACGATGGAGGACGTCCTGCGCGAGCTGGTGGGACGCCCGTCGGCCTCCTGACGCGGCACGCGACGAGGAAGGGCCCGGGACGCACGCCGTCCCGGGCCCTTCCGGCGTCCTCGGACGCACCGGACGCCGCCTAAAGCGCCGTCGCCGCGATCCAGGCGTCGAGGAGCGTGCGGTCGCCGGAACGGGTGAAGCGGGTGTCGTCGGCCGCGTACCGCCCGTAGACGAGCAGCAGCAGGTCGGCGGCGGTGCCCTCGACGCTCGCGGTGGGCTCGCCCTCGGCCCGGCGCTGCCAGCCGAAGCCCCCGCCGCCGAGGGTGACCGTCCAGGCGGCCCCGGTGTCGGTGGCGGTCAGCCGGAGGCTCGCGCCGTCCCGGCCGAGCTGGGCGACGGGCTCGGCGGCCCAGGAGAAGTACGGCAGGTTCTCCAGGAACTCCTCGATGCCGTCGGCGGCCGTCCCGGGATCGACCGGTACGGGCTCCCGGCCGAGGGCCAGCCCGGCGTCGGCGAGGTGGACGATCGCCTCGAAGAGCAGCCGGCGCGGGAAGAACCGCACGTGCGGGTCGCTCCCGTACGACCACACCGGCGCGTCCGGCTCGGCCTCCCGCAGCGCCCGCAGGGCGGCCTGCGCGCTCGCCGCGAGCCAGTCGGGGTGGTCCGCCGGGTCCGCCGGCAGTGCGAGCGGCACCTCCTGGGCCCGGACCCGCGCGGTCGCCCCGGTGCGTACCAGGTGCTCCGTCCAGCGGTGGGTGGCGCCGTGGTGCCGTACGAGGTCGGCCAGGGTCCAGCCGGGGCAGCTCGGCACCGGCGTGGCGGGGTCGGCGCCCCGGACCAGCGTGACGAAGCTCTCGACGTACGAGGCGACCAGATCGCAGCGGACGGCGTGCACGTCCCCCGGAAGGCCGAGGCCCGCCGGGACCTTCAGGAGCCGCTCGCGGCGGGGTCCCGGCGGCTGCCGCAGCGCCGCGTCGCGGAACAGCCGGTCGAGGGTCCGCCGGTCGGCCACCGGAAGTCTGTCCAGGAGGTGCGCGGTGCCCTGGAGGCCCGTCCCGCCGTGCCCTTCGGGGTCGGGGTCGTTCGCGGCGGCCAGTTCCGCCACGGCCTCGGCCAGCGCGCTCAGCAGCGCCTCACTCATGGGGTTTCCCCTCCCAGCTCCTCCTGGCCACCGCGGCCATACCGCGCGGTACGATCGCTGGGCCATGGAGATCAATGCCACGTACACCAGTCTTGTCGCCGTGGGCGACAGCTTCACCGAGGGTATGTCGGACCGGAAGCCCGACGGTTCCTACCGGGGCTGGGCCGACGTCCTGGCGGGCCGGCTGGCCGCCCGCACGCCCGGCTTCCGCTACGCGAACCTGGCCGTCCGCGGCAAGCTGATCGGCCAGATCGTCAACGAGCAGATCGACACCGCCGCCGCGATGCGGCCGGACGTGGTGACCCTGGTCGGCGGACTCAACGACACCCTGCGGCCCAAGTGCGACATGGGCCGGGTGCGCGGCCTGCTCGGCGAGGCCGTGGAGCGCCTTGCCCCGTCCTGCGGACAGCTGGTCCTGATGCGCAGCCCGGGCCGCAACGGCCCGGTCATGGAGCGCTTCCGTCCGCGCATGGAGGAGCTCTTCGCGTACGTGGACGAGCTCGCCGCCCGGCACGGCGCCCTGGTGGTCGACCTGTACGGCGCCCCGGTCCTGGGCGACCCCCGGCTGTGGGACGTGGACCGGCTCCACCTCACGGCCGACGGACACCGCCGGGTGGCGGAGGCGGTCTGGCAGACCCTGGGCCTGGCGCCCGAGGAGGACTGGCGCGCCCCGCTCCCCCCGGCCGTCCCGCCGGGCTGGGCCACCCGCCGCGTCGCCGACGCCCGCTTCGCCAAGGAGCACCTGGTCCCGTGGATCGGGCGCCGGCTCACCGGCCGCTCCTCCGGCGACGGCCGCGCCCCCAAGCGCCCGGAGCTGCTGCCGTACGAGGCCCCGGCGGGCGGCTGACGGGGCGGGCGCGGCGGGCCCCGGTCCGCCCGGGTCCGGTCGAGTGACGTCCGTCTCGTAGCAAGCTCCAGCCCGACCCATGGCGCTGGCCTGCAGAAACCGCCAGTAGAATCGGTCCACGTGACAGCTGTGACTGCGAAGCCCCGCATCCCCAACGTCCTGGCCGGCCGCTACGCCTCCGCGGAGCTCGCCGTCCTGTGGTCCCCCGAGCAGAAGGTGAAGCTGGAGCGCCAGCTGTGGCTGGCCGTCCTGCGTGCCCAGAAGGACCTCGGGATCGAGGTTCCGGACGCGGCGCTCACCGACTACGAGCGCGTCCTCGACCAGGTCGACCTCGGCTCCATCGCCGAGCGCGAGAAGGTCACCCGGCACGACGTGAAGGCCCGCATCGAGGAGTTCAACGCCCTCGCCGGCCACGAGCACGTCCACAAGGGCATGACCTCCCGTGACCTCACGGAGAACGTCGAGCAGCTCCAGATCCGCCTCTCCCTGGAGCTGATGCGCGACCGCACCGTGGCCGTCCTGGCCCGGCTCGGCAAGCTGTCCGCCGAGTACGCGGAGCTCGTCATGGCGGGCCGCTCGCACAACGTCGCCGCCCAGGCCACCACCCTCGGCAAGCGGTTCGCGACCGCCGCCGACGAGCTGCTCGCCGCCTACGCGCGCCTGGAGGACCTCCTCGGCCGCTACCCGCTGCGCGGCATCAAGGGCCCGGTCGGCACCGCCCAGGACATGCTCGACCTGCTCGGCGGCGACGCCTCGAAGCTGGCCGACCTGGAGCAGCGGATCGCCGGTCACCTCGGCTTCGCGCACGCCTTCACCTCGGTCGGCCAGGTCTACCCGCGCTCGCTCGACTACGACGTGGTCACCACCCTGGTGCAGCTGGCCGCCGCCCCGTCGTCGATCGCCAAGACGATCCGTCTGATGGCGGGCCACGAGCTGGTGACCGAGGGCTTCAAGCCCGGCCAGGTCGGCTCGTCCGCGATGCCGCACAAGATGAACACCCGCTCCTGCGAGCGCGTCAACGGCCTGATGGTCATCCTGCGCGGCTACGCGTCGATGACCGGCGAGCTGGCGGGCGACCAGTGGAACGAGGGCGACGTCTCCTGCTCGGTGGTGCGCCGGGTGGCCCTGCCGGACGCGTTCTTCGCCTTCGACGGCCTCCTGGAGACCTTCCTCACCGTGCTCGACGAGTTCGGCGCCTTCCCGGCGGTCGTCGCCCGCGAGCTGGACCGCTACCTGCCGTTCCTGG
This sequence comes from Streptomyces sp. NPDC094032, assembly GCF_040303965.1. Classification (NCBI taxonomy): domain Bacteria; kingdom Bacillati; phylum Actinomycetota; class Actinomycetes; order Kitasatosporales; family Streptomycetaceae; genus Streptomyces; species Streptomyces sp. NPDC094032. The sequence continues at coordinate 153,091 of NZ_JBEOUE010000015.1, forward strand.
CGACCACCAAGGTCCTCATGGGCGCCGTCCGCGCGGGCGTCGGCCGCGAGGTCGCCCACGAGGCCATCAAGGAGAACGCCGTCGCCTCCGCCCTCGCCATGCGCGAGCAGGGCGCCGAGCGCAACGAGCTCCTGGACAAGCTGGCCGCCGACGAGCGGATCCCGCTGGACCGGGCGCAGCTCGACGCGCTGATGGCCGACAAGCTGTCCTTCACCGGTGCCGCCGCCGACCAGGTCGCCGTCGTGGTCTCCCGTATCGAGGAGATCGCCAAGCAGCACCCCGAGGCCGCCGGCTACACCCCCGGGTCGATCCTCTGACCCGTACCCCCCGGTTCTCCGCCGAGGAGCTCCAGGCCGCCCGTGACCGCGTCGTCCCCGACGTGGCCGCGGGCGGCCTTTCGGTCCTCCTGTGCGGGATCAACCCGGGCCTGATGACCGCAGCGACGGGCCACCACTTCGCCCGCCCGGGCAACCGCTTCTGGCCGGTGCTGCACCTGTCCGGCCTCACCCCTCGGCAGCTCGCGCCCGCGGAGCAGGACGAGCTCCTCTCGTACGGCCTCGGCATCACCAACGTGGTGGCGCGGGCGACCGCGCGGGCGGACGAGCTGAGTGCCGAGGAGTACCGGGAGGGCGGCCGGATCCTGACGGAGAAGGTGGAGCGGCTGGCGCCGCGCTGGCTGGCGGTCGTCGGGGTCACCGCGTACCGCACGGCCTTCGGCGAGAAGAAGGCGGCGATCGGTCCGCAGGAGCGGACGATCGGCACGACCCGGATCTGGGCGCTGCCCAATCCGAGCGGGCTGAACGCGCACTGGACGGCGCGGTCGATGGCCGAGGAGTTCGCCCGGCTGCGCGAGGCGGCGGGGCTGCCGGACCGGCGCGAGGGCTGAGCCGGGGGGCGCGGGGCGGGCCGCTTTTCACGGCGGGTCGACCTCGGTCACGCAGACGAGCAGCCGGTACGCGTCCCCGGCGGCGCCCAGGAGGCCGAGCGCGATCCAGCGCCGCTCCACGCGCCAGAGCTCGACGTCCGGCACGGACGCGCTCAGCAGGTCCCAGGGCTGCGGCAGCCGCTCGCCGCGGTCCGCGCGCAGGAGCAGCGTGCCGAGGGCGAAGCGGTCGGGCGGGCCCCAGCGGGCGGTGAGCAGCCCGGCGAGCGCCGCCCGCTCCGCCTCCGCCTGCTCGGCGTCGGTGGCGTCGGCGGGTGCGTCGCCGGTGGCTAACTCGGCCAGGTGGTGGGCGCCGTCGCCGAAGGGGCGGGCGCGCAGCCGGTCGAGGGCGGCGAGGTGCCGTTCCAGGGTCATGGGTCCAGTAAAGCGGCTGGCACCGACAACGGGTGGTGGTCCGTCAGACGGCCGCCGGCCGGGCCGGGCCCCGGTCGCTCCGGTTCCGCACCGGGCGGCACTCGCCCCACCTGCGCCCATTGAGTAACATCCGGGCAAAGAGGCGCACGAGCTGGGAGGCACACGGTGGGGCGGCTGACCGGCGGGGATCCGTCGCTGCTGCGGCGGATCAACTCCGCGGTGGTACTCCATGCGCTGCGGGGCTCCGACGCGCTCACACTCACGGATCTGACGAGGGTCACGGGTCTGTCCCGGCCGACGGTCGAGGGCGTGACCGAGGGACTCATCGAGGGCGGTCTGGTCGTCGAGGCGGCGCCCGAGGAGGGCGAGGCCCGGCGGCAGGGGCGGCCGGCCCGGAGGTTCCGCTTCCGCGCGGAGGCGGGGCATCTGCTCGGCGTCGAGATCGGCCCGCACCGGGTGGCGGCGCTGATCTCCGGTCTGGACGGGCGGATCATCGGCGCCGGTTCCCGCGAGGTGTCGGAGACGGCGCCCGAGGACGAGCGTCTCGACCGGGTGCGGACGGTGGTGGCCGACGTGCTGCGCAGGACCGGGGTGCCCCGGTCGAATCTGCGGGCGGTCGGCGTGGGCACACCGGGAATCGTGGAGGCCGACGGCACGGTACGGCTGGGCACCGCGCTGCCCGGCTGGACGGGCCTGGCGCTCGGCGAACGGCTTCGGCGCTCGTTCCGCTGCCCGGTCATCGTGGAGAACGACGCCAACGCGGCGGCGGTCGCCGAGCACTGGAAGGGCGCGGCGACCGACTCCGACGACATCGTCTTCGTCCTCGCCGGACTCAGCCCGGGCGCGGGTTCGCTGATCGGCGGCCGGCTGCACCGCGGTTACGGCGGGGCGGCCGGGGAGATCGGGGCGCTGCACCTGCTCGGCCGGGGCGTCACTCCCGAGCATCTGCTCTCGACCACGGACGAGCCGCTGCACCCGCTGGACGAGCAGGCGGTGGCCGCGGTGTTCGCGCTGGCCCGCCAGGGCGACGCGCGGGCCGAGGCGGCCGTGGAGCGGTTCATCCAGCGCCTGGTGCACGACGTGGCGGCGCTGGTGCTCGCGCTGGACCCGGAGCTGGTGGTGATCGGCGGCTGGGCGGCCGGCCTGGACGGGGTGCTTCAGCCGCTCCGCGACGAGCTGGCCCGCTTCTGTCTGCGGCCGCCGCGGGTGGTCCTGTCGATGCTGGGCGAGGCGGCGGTGGGCACGGGCGCGCTGCGGCTGGCGCTCGACCATGTCGAGGAGCAGTTGTTCGCGGTGGACGGCACGGTGTCGGCGCGCCGTTGAGGCCGCATGCGCCGGGCCCGTGTCCGGGCGCCGTCGGTGCGGCGTCCGGACACGGGCCCGGTGCTGTCGTGCTGTGGGTGCTGTCCTGCTGCGGATCAGGAGGCCATGACCAGGTCTCCGGAGTCGCCGAAGGTGAGCTTGCAGGTGTCGGCGCGATACGTCGCGACGGAGACGGCGGCGGTGCCGCCCTCCGAGAGGTAGCGGGTGGTGACGACGAGGACGGGGGCGCCCGGCAGGCGGTCCAGTTCCCGGGCGTCGTCGGCGCGCGCGGAGCCGAGCTCGACGGAGCGGTCCTGCCCGTCGAGGGCGAGGCGCTGGAGCTCGCGCAGCACGGAGCGGGCGCGGTCGACGCCGCCGGGGACGTCGACGGCACCGAGGCCGGGGACGGATCCGGAGGGCACGTAGAGCAGTTCGGCGGCGACCGGCTGCCCGGCGGTGACGCGCAGGCGGCGCACCACGTGGACGGGCTCGTCGGGGGCGATCTCCAGGAGGCGGGCGACGGCGGCGGGCACCGTGCCGGCGGCGGAGTCCACGGACTGCCAGGTGTCCTCGCCGACGCCGGGCCAGGTGTGCTGGGTGGTGGAGACGTCCACGCCGACCCGGGGCGGGGCGACGGTGGTGCCGACGCCGCGGCGGCGCTGCAGGCGGCCCTCCAGCTCCAGCTGCTCCAGGGCCTGCCGGAGCGTGGCGCGGGCTACGCCGAAACGGGCGGCCAGTTCACGCTCGTTGGGCAGGATCTCCCCGACCGCGAAGTCCGAGTCGAGGGCTTCGCCGATCACGGTCTTGAGGTGCCAGTACTTCGGCTCCGGCACTGCTTCCAGCTGCGTGGTCCCCACCCTGATCCTCCGCACATTCGCCGTGTCCCGCGGCGGTTTTCCGCGCCCTTGTTTATTAAAGGTTCCTGCACTAACTCTGCGACCATAAGGTGCCGCACACCCTTGGTCAAGACCAATCCTCCGTCGAAAGCCCCCGAATGTGACCCTCTGACCTAGATCGTTCACAGGACGTTCGCGTCGTGGAGAACCCGGCGCAGCAAAAAGCCCCGCCCCTGGCCGCGAAGGGGACCGGAGCGGGGCGGGCGGGGCGGGAGTGGCCTCAGTCGAGGGCGAGGCCTTCCAGCTTGTCGGGGTTGCGCAGGATGTAGACGCAGGCGATCCGGCCGTCGCGGACCTCGATCTGGAAGACGGTGTCGACCTTGCCGTCGACCAGGGCGATCAGCGCCGGACCGCCGTTGACCTCCGCGAAGCGGAAGGCGAACGCGTCGTCCGCGCCCTCGGAGATGGCGACCAGGAAGCGCCCGATCTTGTCGGCGGTCTCCATGATCCGCAGCGGGGCCTTGGACTTGCCGCCGCTGTCGCCGACGAGCCTGACGTCGGGGGCGAGCAGGGCGAGCAGCCCTTCGAGGTCGCCGCCGGCGGCGGCGGTGAGGAACCGCTCGGTGAGGTCGCGCCGTTGGGCCGGATCCACGTCGTAGCGCGGCCGGCCCTCGTCGACGTGCCGCCGGGCGCGTCCGGCGAGCTGGCGGACGGCGGCCTCGCCGCGGTCGAGGGCGGTGGCGATCTCGGCGAAGGGGAAGCCGAAGGCCTCCCGCAGGACGAAGACGGCGCGTTCGAGCGGGGAGAGCGACTCCAGGACGACGAGGAGCGCGAGGGACACGGAGTCGGAGAGCAGCGCGCGCTCGGCGGTGTCGGGCACGGAGGGGCCGAAGTCGGTGACGATCGGCTCGGGCAGCCAGGGGCCGACGTAGGACTCGCGGCGGGACTGCACCTGGCGCAGCCGGTCGATGGCGAGCCGGGTGGTGATCCGTACGAGGTACGCGCGGGGCTCGCGGACCTCGGAGCGGTCGTCGGCGGCCCAGCGCAGCCATGCCTCCTGCACCACGTCCTCGGCGTCGGCGGCGCGTCCGAGCATCCGGTAGGCGACACCGGTCAGCATCGGGCGGTGCGCTTCGAACAGGTCGGTCGGGTCGGTGAGGGTATCGGTCGGCACGGTCCCATCCCAGCTCACACCACGGCCCGTGTCCAGTTTTCGGACCTGGTCTTGAACTCGACTCTACTCACGGGTAATTGTTGCTGACAGGGTGTCTCAGAGAGACTCCGGGTGTCCACGGGGATTTCCACGACAGGAGCAGCCGATGTCCGCACAGATCACCTTCCCCGTGGAGTCGCCCGGCGGGCCGCGCACGGTGACGGTCGCCTACGAACGCAGGGGGCGGGGCGAGCCCCTGCTGCTGCTCCACGGGATCGGCCACCACTGGCAGGCCTGGGAGCCGGTGCTCGACGTCCTCGCGACCGAGCGGGACGTCATCGCGGTCGACCTGCCCGGCTTCGGCGCCTCCCCCGGCCTGCCCGAGGGGTACGGGTACGACCTGGGCACCGTGGTGCCGGTGCTTGCCGCCTTCTGCGCGGCGCTCGGTGTCGAGCGGCCGCACGTGGCGGGCAACTCGCTGGGCGGACTGCTCGCCCTGGAGCTCGGCCGCGAGAAGCTGGTGCGCTCGGTGACGGCGCTCTCCCCCGCCGGGTTCTGGTCGGAGGCCGAACGGCGCTACGCCTTCACGGCCTTGCGCGCCCTGCGGGGCGCCGCGCTCGCGATGCCCGTCCCGCTGATCGAGCGCCTCTCCCGCAGCGCGGCCGGCCGCACCGTCCTCACCAGCACCATCTACGCGCGCCCCGGGCGCCGTTCACCCGAGGCGGCCGTCGCCGAGACGCTCGCCCTGCGGTCGGCGACCGGCTTCCACCAGACCCTGTCGACCGGCGGGAGCGTGCTCTTCACCGACGACGTGCCCGACGTGCCCGTCACCGTCGCCTGGGGCACCCGCGACCGGCTCCTCCTGCGCCGCCAGGGCGTCCGCGCCAAGCGGGTCGTCCCCGGCGCGCGCCTGGTCCGGCTGCCGGGCTGCGGCCACGTCCCGATGAACGACGACCCGGCCCTCGTCTCCCGGGTGATCCTCGACGGCAGCCGCGCCGTCTCCTGATCCCCCACGGGAGAAGAGGCCCGTGCCCAGGGCCGCCCCGGCTCCGACGAGGAGGCTTCCGGCGGCCTGCGGCAGTCCGAAGGAGCCGTGCGCGACGGCGACGGCGGTCAGGGCGGCGGCCACCGGGATGGCTCCCGTATAGAGAGTGGCCCTCTCCATGCCGATGCGCTGGACTCCCATGTAGAAGAGGACGAATCCGACGACGGTCGCCAGCGCCGCCTGCCACACCAGGGCACCGGTCTCGACCGCCGTCGGCAGCCGCAGGGCCGGGCTGCCGGTGAAGGCCTCACCGACGACGGCGATCAGCGCCGACTCCACCGCGGCCACCCCGCACACCACCGCCGTCAGCAGCTTCGGCCCCAGCGGGCGCAGCACCGGCACCGCCAGGACCGTGAAGCCGACCTCGCCCGCGAGCGCCGCCACCGACCAGCCGAGGCCCGCGAGGTCGGTGCGGCCCCAGCCCTGGACAGTGAAGGCGCCCGCGGCGACGAGCAGCGCGCCGAACAGCACCGGGCGGGCGGGCCTGCGGCCCTCCGTTAGCGGGACCAGGACGGCGACCACGACCGGGGCGCAGCCGACCAGGACGCCCGGCACGGCGGGCTCGGCGGTCCGCTCGGCGGCGAGGACGGCCAGGTTGAAGCCGACCATGCCGACGGCCGCGATCAGGGCCACCCGCAGCCAGTGGCGCGCGGTGAGGGCGCGCAGCGGCGCGAGGGCGCCACGGCCCAGGAGGGGCAGCAGGAGCAGACAGGCGGCGGCGTAGCGCAGCGCCTGCCCGCCCGCGTACGGGTAGGCGCCGAGCAGGCTGTTGGCGGTGAAGGAGGCGCCCACGAGGGCATAGGCGACGGTCACCAGGAGGGCGCCGCGCAGGGAGTTCGCGTTCATGGTCCCGACGCTAGGAAGCGGCGCTCCCCGCATTAAGGTCCACTTCCATGACGTCATCGGGGACCACTTGGGGCGCGGGCCGGGGCGCCGGGGCCAGGGCCTGGGCCGAGGCCGTTGCGTCCGGCGAAGTCCCGCAGCCTGCCTGGGAACTGCTGCTCCCCGCGGCGGGCGCGCCCGCGCGGGGGCGCGGCCGGGCGCTCCAGGAGGCCTTGCGGGAGGCGGTGCGCGCGGGGCGGCTCGGCCCCGGCACCCGACTGCCGTCCAGCCGTGCCCTCGCCGCCGACCTCGGCGTCTCGCGGGGCCTGGTGACCGAGGTGTACGAACAGCTCACGGCCGAGGGCTATCTGCGCAGCGACCGGGGCTCGGGCACCTGGGTGGGCGGCGCGGCGCGTTCGGCCGCGCCGGGTGTACGGGACCTGGCGCCGGGCGTGCGGGGCGTGCCGGGCGTGCGGGTGGACTTCCGTTCCGGCACGCCGGACCTGGCGCTCTTCCCGCGCGCCGCGTGGGGCGCCGCCCAGCGCTCGGTGCTGTCCGAGCTCGCCCACCGGCAGCTCGGCTATCCGGACCCGCGCGGGCTGCCGGAACTGCGCGCCGCGCTGGCCGCGCTCCTCGCGCGCAGGCGCGGGGTGGTGGCCGATCCCGAACGCCTTGTGGTGTGCTCGGGGGTTGCGCAGGCCGCGACGCTGCTGGGCTTCGTACTGCGGGCGCGCGGGCTGCGCTCGGTGGGCGTCGAGGACCCGGGGAGCCCGGAGCACGCCCGGCTGTTCGCCGCCACGGGCGTGGAGACGGTGTGGCTGCCGGTCGACGGGGAGGGCCTGGAGCCGGGGCCGCTGGCCGCGTCCGGGGTGCGGGCGGTGGTGGTGACGCCCTCGCACCAGTTCCCCTCCGGCATCGCCTACTCGGCGCGGCGACGGGCCGCGCTCCTGGACTGGGCCCGGACGGTGGACGGCTTCGTCCTGGAGGACGACTACGACGGGGACTTCCGCTACGACCGGGCCCCGGTGGGCGCGCTCCAGGGGCTCGACCCGGAGCGGGTGGCGTACGCGGGCTCGGTGAGCAAGTCGCTCGCGCCGGGGCTGCGCCTGGGCTGGATGCTGGTGCCGGAGGCCCTGCTCGACGAGGTGGTCGAACGCAAACGCACGATGGACCTCGGCAACCCGGCCCTCGACCAGGCGGTACTGACCCGCTTCGTCACCGGCGGCGGCTACGACCGCCAACTCCGCCGCTGCCAGCGCGCGTACCGGGAGCGCAGGGACGCCCTGGTGGCGTCCCTGGACCGGCACTTCCCGGGCAGCCGGGTGAGCGGCATCGCCGCGGGCCTCCACGTCATCGCCCACCTCCCACCGGAACACGGCCCGACACCCCGCCTCCTGGACCACGCCCGAGCGGCGGGGGTGGCCCTACACCCCCTGGAGGAGTACGGCACGGCCCGCCCGACGGACGGCACGGTCCGACTTGTGCTGGGCTACGCGCATCTGACGCCGGGGGAGATCGAGGTGGGGGTGGGGCTGATGGCGGGGCGGGGAGGCGAGTGAGGGGGATGGGGCTTCCGGGGGGGGCGCCTGCGGGGTTCTGCCGGGGTCGTGCGGGGGTCCTGCGGGCACTCCCGGCGCGGCAGGCTTCCCGGGGCGCGCGAGGTCCTGCCGGGGTCATGCGGGGGTCCTGCGGGCACTCCGGCGCGGCAGGCTTCCCGGGGCGCCCGCGGGGTCCCGCCGGGGTCTTGCCGGGGTCTTGCCGGGGTCCTGCGGGCACTCCGGCGCGGCGCGGCCGAGGCCGCCCGCCCGACCCGGCCCGTTGTTCACGCGGGGTTCGGCTCCCCGCCTCCCCCGGGCGCTAGGCATGGGACCGGCCCATCCCGCCCAGTCCCCGGAGGCGCTTCGATGTCCCACCGCCCGCCCGTCACTTCCCCCGCACGCCGTACGGTCCTGCGCGGATCGCTCGCCGCGTCCGCCGCCGCCCTCACCGTCGGCGGCGGCGCGTTCGCGAGTCCGGCGCTCGCGCTCTCCGGGCGGCCGTCGGCCGCGTGGGGTGTGCAGACCGGTGACGTGACCGCGCACACGGGCCTGGTGTGGGTCCGGTCCGACCGGCCGGCCCGCATGATCGTCGAGACCTCGTCGGGCGAGTCGTTCCGCCGCGTCCAGCGCCACTACGGGCCGCTCCTGGGCCCCGACACCGACTTCACCGGCACGACCGCGCTGCGCGGGCTCCCGGCGGGCGAGCAGATCCACTACCGGGTCACCCTGGCGGACCCGGACGACCCGCGCCGTACCGGCGAGCCGGTCACCGGCACCTTCCGCACGGCGCCCGAACGGCGCCGGGACGGGGTGCGGTTCCTCTGGTCGGGCGACATCGCCGGGCAGGGCTGGGGCATCAACCCGGACATCGGCGGCTTCCGCGCGTACGAGGAGATGCGACGGCTCGACCCGGACTTCTTCCTGTGCAGCGGCGACACCATCTACGCGGACGGGGTCATCCAGCCCAGCGTGACCCTGCCCGACGGGCGGATCTGGCGGAACGTCACCACCCCCGAGAAGTCCAAGGTCGCCGAGACCCTGGCCGAGTACCGGGGCAACTTCCGCTACAACCTCCTCGACCACAACGTGCGCGCCTTCAACGCCCAGGTGCCGTCGATCGTGCAGTGGGACGACCACGAGGTCCGCAACAACTGGTACCCGGGCCAGATCCTGGACGACCCGCGCTACACGGAGAAGGACGTCGACGTCCTCGCGGCCCGCGCCTCGCGCGCCTTCGCCGAGTACTTCCCCGTCTCCACCCTCCACGCGCGCGGCGCCGAGCGCCGGATGAACCGGGTGGTGCGCTACGGCCCGCTGCTCGACGTCTTCGTGCTCGACATGCGCTCGTACCGCAACGCCAACTCGCCGGGCCGGCAGGCCGACGACACCACCGGCATCCTCGGCGCGGAGCAACTGGAGTGGCTGAAGCGGGAGCTGAGCCGCTCCCGCGCGGTGTGGAAGGTGCTCGCGGCGGACATGCCGCTGGGGCTCGTGGTCACGGACGGTGCCACCGACTTCGAGGCGGTCGCGCAGGGCGACCCGGGCGCGCCGCTCGGCCGCGAGCTGCAGATCGCCGAGCTGCTCCGCTTCATCAAGCACCGCCGGATCACCGGCACGCTGTGGCTGACGGCGGACGTCCACTACACCTCGGCGCAGCACTACGCGCCGGAGCGCGCGGCCTTCCAGGACTTCGCGCCCTTCTGGGAGTTCGTCTCGGGACCGCTCGCGGCGGGCGGCTTCCCGGCCAACAAGCTGGACGCCACGTTCGGCCCCGACCGGGTCTTCGTCCGGGCACCGGAGCGCGCCAACCTGTCGCCGATGGAGACCCCGCAGTACTTCGGCGAGGTCGACATCGACGGCGACAGCGGGGAACTGACGGTCCGACTGCGCGCCGAGGGCGGCACGGTCCTGTTCAGCAAGGTGCTCCGGCCGGGCCGCGTCGGACAGTAGCCCCGGGGCGGAAAGCGCCTGGTCAGGGGCGGTCCCGGTCGATTGTCAGTGCCGGGTCCTACGGTCGTTCCCATGACGCGATCCGTACAGGCGCTCGCCTACGCACGCCCTTCCGCGCTGGAGTCCCTGGGCTCCGGCCGGCTGCTCGGACTTGAGACCTCCGGGGGCCTCACGCCGCGCGGCGCCGAGGCCCGTCCCCGGTTCTTCACCGGCTTCCTCAGCTCGCCGCAGGTCGCCGCCCGCGGCCTGCTGGCGGTCGCCGACGTGGCGGCGGCCCGCTACCACCAGCGGATACGGCCGGGTTCGCTGGACCCCGTGGTGACCGGCAACGGGGACCGGCTGCGTTTCGAGTCCTTCTCGGGCTGCGGCGGGGTGTACGCGCGTCTGGACGTGCTGAGCGCGGGCCTGGACGGGGCGGAGACGGGCCACGGCACGACGAACGTGGACGTGAACAACCCGCTGCGCGAGGCCCTTTCCCGGCTCACCGGCGACGACCCGCTGCATCTGCGGGTCGGCCCGGACGAGTTGGCGGTCACCACGCTCGACGGCCCGGTGCTGGAGAAGAAGGTGCCACTGCCGGACCGCTGGCTGCGGGGCTTCGCCGAGGCGCAGGTCGCCTCCGCCGGCTTCGACCTGCGGGCGGAGCTGTCGGGCCCGGATGCCGTGCGCTTCCTCCGCTCGCTGCCGCGCTCGCAGGCCCGGGGCCGCGCCCCGCTGTGGGTGGCGCAGTCCGGCCGGACCCTGCGGCCCACCACCCGCCCCGCCCCCGGCGCGGTCTGTCTGGCCGGGCCCGAGCGGCTCGTCGCCCTGGAGCGGGTGCTGCGCCACGCGACCGCGCTGCGGGTGTACGGGCCGGTGCCGGACGGCAGGCCCGCGCCGAGCGCCTGGGAGGTGGAGCTTCCCGGGATGCGGCTCACCCTGACCCTGTCCCCCGACCCGGCGCGCGGCTTCTCCGGCGAGGGCGGCGTCCTGGAGGCGCTGGCCACCGAGGAGGCCGCCGGGGACGCGGAGCTGGTCTCGGTGCTGCTGGCCTGGGAGCCGCGGATCGATCCGGCCGATCTCGCCGAGCAGGCGGGCCTCCCGGTCGACCGGGTCCGGGCCGCCCTGACCCGTCTCGGCACGGCCGGGCGAGTGGGATACGACGTGGCCGACGCGGCCTACTTCCACCGCGAGCTGCCGTACGACGCGGACCGCGCCGAACGGCACAACCCGCGACTGGTCGACGCCCGCGCCCTGCTGGCACACGGCGCGGTCACCCTGAACGGCCCGCTCGCCACGGTGGCCTCGGGCGACCGGCACTACCAGGTACGGGAGTCAGCCGGCGGCCGCCTGACCTGCACCTGCGCGTGGTGGGCGGAGTACCGAGGCCACCGGGGCCCCTGCAAGCACGCACTCGCGGTACGGATGGCCCGCAGGGGCGCCGTGACGGCCCGTACGGAGGTCAAGACGATGGGAGGGGCGCGATGACGGGGAGCGGTACGAGCGCGGGCGCGGAGACGGGCGCGAGCACGAGCACGAGCACGAGCACAGCCTTCGGCATCGACGTCGGGCGGCTGCTCGACGCCGTGCGCCAAGGGCGGCGCAGTGATGTCCCCGGCCTGCTCGCCCCCTTGGACGCCGCCGGGCGCAAGGCGGCGCTCCCGGAGCTGAAGCGGATCCGTAAGGAGGTCCGGGGCTGGGACTGGCAGCGGTGGCGGGCGCAGCAGAACGTGCGGAGTGCGTTGCGGATCGCGGGCGCCGGCTGCATCACGGGGGCGGCGGCCGCGGCGGACTGGATCGGCGGGCGCGACCTCCTGGAGTGGGGTGCCGACGGGGACGCGGTGCTCGGCGTGCTCGCGCACCGCGACCCCGTGTGGCTCACGGAGGTGGCCCGGCGGCTTGCCGAACGGCCGGCGGTGGCCGAGGACGACTACCGGCTCGTCCACGGGCTCGTACTGCTGACCGGCTGCCCCGCGCCCGCCACCGACGGGTACGTGCGCGGCTGGGCCGCGGACATGAACGGGCAGCACCTCGTCGCGCGGTTGCGGCGCGACCCGCAGACGCCGGTCCTCGTCCCCCGGCTCCTCGACATGACGGAGACCCCGGACGCCGTCGAGTGGCAGGCCACCGCCCGCTCCGCCGAGCGGGACTCCCACTGGCCGGCCGCGCTCGCGGCCCTCGCGGGCGAGGGGCTGCTCGACCGGGCGGAGCTCGTCGACGCCTGCGTGGCCCGGCTGCTGCGTGGCGGCCGCCCGCGCGATCTGCGCCTGCCGCTGGCCCTGCTCCAGCTCCTGGGGGCGACGGAGGAGGAGCGGCGGGCGCGGGTTCCGGACTGGCTCGGCATGGTGGCGGACGGCCCGTCGCCGGTGGCCTCGCACGCGCAGGAGGTCCTCGCGGGGCTCGCCCTGGACGGCGCGCTGCCGGTGCGGGAGCTGGCGGAGATGTCGGGTTCGGTGCTCTTCCGCACCGAGAAGAAGCTGGTGCGGGCCCAGTTGACGCTGCTGACGAAGGTGCTGCGCCAGGACGCGGGGGCGGCGGCCGAGCTACTGCCGGTGGTGACGGACGCCTTCGGGCACGAGGACACGGCGATCCAGGAGCGGGCCCTGAAGCTGGTGGGCCGGCATCTGTCCGGTGTGGACGAGCAGGTGCGCGAGGAGCTGGCCGGTGCGGCGGCGCTGCTGAGCCCGGTGCACCGGGCGGCCGCCGCCGAGCTGTTCGGCACGGAGCTCGGCGACGACGCCCTCCCTTACGAGGAGGTGCTGCCGCCGGTGCCCGAGCCGCGCCCGGTGGCGCCGCCGGCGGGGACGGTCGCCGAGCTGGTCGAGGACCTGGTCACGGTCGTGCGGCGGCCCGACGAGCCGGAGGAGTTCGAGCGCGCCCTGGACGGTCTCGTACGGCACGCGCGGCAGGACCGGGCGGGGCTGACGGCGGCGGTGCGGGCGGCGTTCGGCGACGCGTACTGGATGAACGGCGGGGACCACTTCGCGTACGGGCCGCAGGGGATCCTGGTGGTGCTCGGCGCGCTGACGGGTACGGCGCGCCTCTCGCGGATCTCGGACGGGCGCCGCCGGGGTACGGCGGCGTGCGGTCACGCGGGGCCCACCGCAGTGGTGGAGGCCCGGCTGTGGGAGGCCGCCTGGCTGGTCGCCTCGGAGGCGCCGGTGCCGTTCCTGCTGGCGGCGCCGACCGCGCACACGGGTGCGATCGACGCGTCGGTGCTGGCCGAGCGGTTGCGGGAGTACCGGGACCTGGGGGTCGAGCCCGCCCCGGTCGACCTCGCCCAGGCGCTGCTGCGGGTGCGCAGGGCCGGCCCGGCGGCGCGGGAGGCCGCCGCGCGGGCGGCGGCGCTCGGCACCCGCGCGGGCGAGCGGCTCGCCCAGTGGCTGACGGCGGACGTCTCGCTCGCTCCGGGGGTGCGTTTCCTCGACAGGGGGCCCGACGTCCGCTCCGGGCGGTGGTGGTTCGCGGACCGGATCGTGGCGACCTACCGGGAGCGGCGGGCGATACGGGAGGAGTTCCCGTCCGTGTTCCGGTGGCTGAGCGGCGACTCCGCCGAGGGCTCCGACCGCTGCCACCACTGGCAGAGGGAGCGTCCCCATTGGCCGGGCGTGCTGCCCGAGGACCGGGAGGCCCTGGCGGTCTGGCTGCTGCCGGTGGTGGGCAACGGCGCCGAGTGGGACGCGCGGGGTTCGGCCTGGGGGCTGACCGCGCTCGCCGAGGGCGAGGGGCCGGTGGGACCCGCGGTCCATGCCGCGCTCGCCGTGGGCCTCGGCAGCCGGCACGCGGAGGACCGGCTGACCGCCGTCGACGCGCTGCTGGTGCTCGCGTCCCGCGAGGAGCTGGACGCCGAGGCCCTCGGCCGGCGGCTCGGATCGCTGCTGGCGGAGGGGACGGTGAAGCCGAGCAGGCTCGCGGACGCGTCCCGTACGGCGGCGGCGACCGGGGCGTACGGGACGGTCTGGGCGGTGCTCGGGGAGCTGCTGCCGGGGCTGCTCGCCGCGCCGAAGCCGCCGCGCGGGCTCGGGGAGCTGCTGGCGGTGGCCTCGGAGTGCGTCGAGCGGTCCGGGGCGAGGGGTGCGGTGCCGGGCCTGGCGGAGGCGGCGGCGCGCCCGGGCTCCTCGCAGACGGTGGCGCAGGCCCGGCGACTGCTGACCGCACTCGAACAGGGAGGCGATCAGACCACGTCATAATCAGTCGAAATCAGCCAGAAAGCCAGCAGATCGGCACTTAACCCGTCGGTCACAAAGCGTTCGTGATCACGCAACACCGCTGGGTCACAGTGAGGTCATGGACACTGTGACCCCCCGGAAGAACACCCGGAAGAACGCCCGCCCCACCCACCGTTGGCGGCACGACGTGATCGAGCTGGCGGCGATGTTCACCGCCGTGGTGGTGGCCGATTCGATCGCCAAGACCATCGCCAAGGGGCCCGACGGCCCCTACCTGCTGGTGTTCTCGGCCATCGCGCTGGTCGCCACCGCCGCCTTCCACACCTGGTGGGCGCGGCGGCACAGCCATGCGCCGCCCGCCGACGATCCCGGCGGCAGCGGGGAGCACCCGCCGCCCGCCGCCGCCGGGACCGGTCCCGTGGAGCGGTCCGCGGAGACCGCCCTGTGGCGGATGCGCACCACGGTCCGCGACACCCCGGGCAGCCTCGCCGCCCTGTGCACGGTCCTGGCCCGCCACGGTGTCGACATCCTGACCCTGCAGACCCATCCGCTCGCCGACGGGACCGTCGACGAGTTCCTGCTGCGGGCGCCCGCCGGTCTCCAGACCGGCACGCTCACCCGGGCCGTCGCCGCGGCCGGCGGCAGCGACACCTGGACCGAGCGGGCCGACGCGCACGACCTCGTGGACACCCCGACCCGGCTGCTCGGTCTCGCCACCCGTACCGCCCTGGACTCGGCCGAACTCCCGCTGGCCCTGCGGCAGCTGCTCGGCCGCTGCACCCTCCACTCGATCCCCGCCGTCTCCCTCAGCGGCCGCCCCTCCGGCGAGACCGCCCCGGTGGAGGGCGTCCTGGAGGAGACCAGCATGCGGCTGCGCGACCCGCACGGCGGCACGCTCGTCATCGAGCGGCCCTATCTGCCCTTCACCCCGACGGAGTTCGCCCGCGCCCGCGCGCTCGTCGAGCTCGACGCCCGCCTCGGCCCACGCGTCCCGCGCAGCCAGGACGTGCTCACCCTGCCCGAGGGCAACGCGATCACCGTCCGGCGCGCCGACCAGCGCGACCTGGCCGCGGCGCGCGCCCTGCACGACCGCTGCTCCGAGCGGACCCTGCGCCTGCGCTACCACGGGCCCGTCGGCGACGCCGACCGCTACCTCGACCACCTGCTCAGCCCGCGCTTCGGCCGCACCCTCGCGGTGCAGACGGCCTCCGGGCGGGTCGTCGCCCTCGGGCATCTCCTCTGGGACGGCGACGAGACCGAGGTCGCCCTCATGGTCGAGGACGACTGGCAGCGCCGTGGCATCGGCGCCGAACTCCTCGGCCGTCTGGTGGCGATGGCGGAGGAGGGCGGCTGCGACAGCGTCTACGCGGTGACCCAGTCCTCCAACACCGGGATGGTCGCCGCCATGCGCGGCCTGAACCTGCCGCTGGACTACCAGATCGAGGAGGGCACACTGGTCATCACCGCCCGGCTCGGCGGACGGCAGGCGGACCGGCGGGAAGCGGCGCCGCACCCCGAGCAGCGGCCCGCCGGGCGCTGACCCCCGGGCCGGGTCCGGCCACGGGGCGGCGCCACACCGCCCCGCCCCGGCGTAACCCTCGGTCATCGCCGACGGCTGGATCCGGCCAAACTCGGACGGGTTCTCCAAGCCCCGCGCCTCCTCCGCGCCCGACCGCACCGGCCCGCGCCGATCGGCCCGCGCGCCGAACGCGTCACCGCGCTCCCGGCTCCGCGGGCCCCGGCGCGACGCGCCGGACCCGGCACCTTGGTGGTGCACATGACCGTGGACTACCCGCCGACCTGCGACGTCTCGGCCCGGCCCGGTACGTGCCGAGGCGCGGGAAGCGCCGGTCCCGGAGCCCGCCGGCCTTCCGGCCGAGGGAGCGCGGCGCCCCGCTTCCGCCCGTATCGGGCGCTCCTTTGTCAGCCGACTGAGATCGATTGAGGGTGACGCGGAGAGCGTGCACGGGCGAGGATGAGCCTCATGCCAGAGACTTCCAGCATCGTGCTTCCCCGTCAGGTCGCCGACGAATACGTCGACGCGCTCATCGAACTCGACCCGATCACCGGTACCTACCTGGGAGTCAAGGAGAGTTCGGGCCGCCTCCCCGACTTCTCCCCCGCCGGCCAGGAGGCCCTGGCCGAGCTCGCCCGTCGCACCCTCGCCCTGCTCGACGAGGCCGAGGCACGGCCCGGCGCCGAGGACGAGGCGGAGCGGCGCTGCGCCCGGCTGCTGCGGGAGCGGCTGAACGCCCAGCTGATCGTGCACGACGCGGACGAGGGCCTGTGCGCGGTGAGCAACCTCCGCTCGCCCGCGCACAGCGTGCGCATCTCCTTCACGGTGCTGCCCACCGAGACCGAGGAGGACTGGACGGCGGTCGGCCGGCGGCTGCGCGCGGTCCCCGCGGCCCTGACCGGCTACCGCGCCTCGCTCGCCCTCGGCCTGGAGCGCGGGATGCTCGGCGGCCCGCGCGCCACCGCCACCTTCGTGAGCCAGCTCACCGAGTGGGCCGGCGCGGACGGCGCGCAGCGCGGCTGGTTCGAGGAGTTCGCCTCCGCCGCCGACGAGGCGCTCGACAAGGAGCTGCGGACGGAGCTGACGGCGGCCGGCGCGGGCGCCGACCAGGCCGTCGCCGAGCTGCGGGACTGGATGCGCGACGTGTACGCCCCGGCCGTGGCCGACGCCCCGGACACCGTGGGCCGCGAGCGCTACCGCCGCTGGTCGCGCTTCTTCAACGGCACCGACCTGGACCTGGACCAGGCCTACGCGTACGGCTGGTCCGAGTACCACCGGCTGCTGGGCGAGATGCGCGGCGAGGCCGAGCGCATCCTGCCGGGCGCGGGCCCCTGGGAGGCGCTCGCCCACCTCGATGAGCACGGCACCCACATCGAGGGCGTCGACGAGGTCCAGGCCTGGCTCCAGCAGCTCATGGACGAGGCGATCAAGTCGCTGGACGGCACCCACTTCGAACTCGCCGAGCGGGTGCGCCGGGTGGAGTCCCGGATCGCCCCGCCCGGCGGCGCCGCCGCCCCGTACTACACCGGCCCGTCCGAGGACTTCTCGCGCCCCGGCCGCACCTGGCTGCCGGTCGACGGGCAGACCCGCTTCCCCGTGTACGACCTGGTGTCGACCTGGTACCACGAGGGCGTGCCCGGCCACCATCTGCAGATCGCGCAGTGGGCGCACGTGGCCGACCGGCTCTCCCGCTACCAGGCCACCATCGGCAAGGTGAGCGCCAACACCGAGGGCTGGGCGCTGTACGCCGAGCGACTGATGGACGAGCTCGGCTTCCTCGGCGACGCGGAGCGGCGGCTCGGCTACCTGGACGGCCAGATGATGCGCGCCTGCCGGGTGATCGTGGACATCGGCATGCACCTGGGCCTGGAGATCCCGGCGGACTCGCCGTTCCACCCGGGCGAGCGCTGGACGCCCGAGCTGGCGCAGGAGTTCTTCCAGAAGCACAGCAGCCGCCCGCCGGCCTTCGTGGAGAGCGAGATGACCCGCTATCTGTCGATGCCGGGTCAGGCCATCGGCTACAAGCTGGGCGAGCGGGCCTGGCTGCTCGGCCGGGCCAACGCGCAGGCCGCGCACGGCGACGCCTTCGACGCGAAGGCCTGGCACATGGCCGCCCTGTCGCAGGGGCCGCTCGGCCTTGACGACCTGGTGGACGAGCTGTCGCGGCTCTGACCGGCGCGCCCGGGCCGGGCGGTCCGGAGCTTGGGACGTCCCCGGGGGCCGCTTGCGCTCCCGGGGATTTCCCTGCAAGGTCACGCGCATGACCAGCGGATACATCCCGGACGCCACGGACTGGCGGATCCTCGACGCCCTCCAGGAGCAGGGCCGGGCCAGCTTCGCCGAGCTCGCCCGCGCGGTGTCCATGTCGGCCTCGGCGGTGACCGAGCGGGTACGGCGCCTGGAGGAGGCGGGGGTGATCGCCGGTTACACGGCGGTCGTCGACCAGGAGCGGCTCGGCCTGCCGATCCTCGCCTTCGTGCGGCTGCGCTATCCCAACGGCAACTACAAGCCCTTCCACGACCTCGTCGCGGCCACGCCCGAGATCCTGGAGGCGCACCATGTGACCGGTGACGACTGCTTCGTCCTCAAGGTCGCCACCCGGTCGATGAAGCACCTGGAGGAGATCTCCGGGAAGGTGGGGACGCTCGGCTCGGTCACCACCAGCGTGGTGTACTCCTCGCCGCTCCCCCGCCGCGCGATCAGCCGCTGAGCGCGTCCCCTCCGGTGCGGAGCCGCACGGCGGAGCCGTGCCGGTCCTTGACGACCTCCAGCTGGGCCGGGATGCGGCGGCGCAGGTCGCCGACGTGGCTGACGATGCCGACGCTGCGGTCCCGCTCGCGCAGCGAGTCGAGGACGTCCAGGACCTCGTCGAGGGTCTGCTCGTCGAGGCTGCCGAAGCCCTCGTCGATGAAGAGGGTGTCGAGCCGTATCCCGCCCGCCTCGTCGGTCACGACGTCGGCGAGGCCGAGGGCGAGCGCGAGGGAGGCGAAGAAGGTCTCGCCGCCCGAAAGGGTCGCGGTGTCGCGCTCGTTGCCCGTCCAGGCGTCGACGACGTGCAGACCGAGCCCGGCGCGCCGGCCGCCGCTGCGGGCGTCGGAGTGGACCAACGTGTAGCGGCCGGAGGACATGCGCTGGAGGCGGGCGGTGGCCGCGGCGGCGACCTGTTCGAGCCGGGCGGCCAGCACGTACGACTCCAGGCGCATCTTGCGCTCGTTGTCGGCGGAGGTGCCCGCGGTGAGGGCGGCGAGCCCGGCCACCCGCTCGTACTCCTCGCGCAGCGGCCCGAGGCGGCGCGACTCGGTGTCGGTCTGCCGGGAGAGCCGGGCCAGTTCGGCACCCCGCTCGCGTACGGCGGACAGGGCTGCGGCGGCCTCGCGCAGCGCGCGTTCGGCGGCGGCGTGGGCGGCGCCGGTGGCCTGGAGGTCGGCGGGCGGGAGCCCGGCGGCAGCCGCGGTGGCGGGCTCGGCGAGCCGGTCGGCGACGGCGGCGGCCTCGGCGTCCCAGGCGTCGGCCCGCTGCTGGAGGCCACGGCGCGCGCGCTCGTCGAGCAGGGCGCCGGCCGCCTCCGCCGGGGTGTCGAACCCGTTCCGGAAGGCGGCGTCGGCCAGCCGGGCGTCGGCCTGCTTCAGCGCGCCCGCGGTCTGCTCCGCGGCGCGTACGGTCTCGGTGGCCTCGGTCAGCAGGGCGATGCGCCGCTCCAGGACCGTGGCGTAGGCGGCGACGCTGCCGGACTCGCCTCTGGTGCGGTCCAGTTCGGCCTGGAGGGCGCTGTGGTGCTGCTCCAGGGACTCGCGCCGCGAGGTGCGCGCGGCGACCCGGCGCTCGGCCGCGCGCTGGGCCTCGCCCCGCTCCTCGTGCTCCCGTTCGGCGCGGGCCAGCGCCTCGCGGGCGGCGTGGGTCCCCGCGGCGAGCGCGTGCGCCTCGGCGTGGTCGCGGGTCAACGCCTCGACCTGGTGGGCGAGTTCGGTGACGGCGGGTCCGGTCTCCGGGTCGGCGTCCGGACCGGCGTCGGCGGCGAGGCACTCCCTGGCCGCCGCCTCCCTGGCCTCGGCGGTGGCGGCGACGAAGGTCTCGGCGGTGGTGCGGGCCTCGTCGGCGCGGGTGTAGGCGGCGTAGGCCGCGTCCTCGGCGGCGCGGTCCACATGGTCGGCGGTGGTACGGGCGGGCGCCGGGTGGGCGGCCGAGCCGCAGACCTGGCAGGGGGCGCCCGGTTCGAGGGCGGCGGCGAGTTCGGCCGCGATGCCCCGCAGACGGCGGGACTTGATGTCGAGCCAGCTCTCGTGGGCCGCGTTGCGCCGCTCCCGGGCCTCGGTGAGCCGGTCACGGGAGGCGGTCAGCTCGTGGGTCAGGCCGTCGCGGCGGCGAGCGGCGGCGAGGCGGCGGCGGGCGGGGTCGAGGCGGCCCGCGAGGTGCTCGGCGCGGGCGGTGGCGTCCTGGGCGGCCTCCACGCGGCGCTGGAGCCCGGCGCGGTGCGGCTCCCAGCCGGCCAGCCAGTCGGCGGCGTCCTGAAGGAACTCCTCGTCGGCGCGGGCCTCCCGGTCCAGGCCGGCGCGCTCGGCGGCGAGCTCGGCGCTGCGGAGCTCGGCCCGGCGGGCGGACTCCAGGCCACCGAGCTCCTCGCGGAGCCGCCGCTCCAGGGCGGAGAGCTGTTCGGCACCGGCCTCGGCCAGGTCGGCCGGGAGGCCGGAGCGGGCGCGGCCGAGCGCGGTGCTCGCCGCGCGGTGGGCCCGCTCGGCGTCCTCGCGCAGGTCGAGCGCGGGGGCGACCCGGTCGGCCTTGAGGGAGCGGTCCAGGGCCCGCTGCCACTCGTCACGGTGGGGGCGGCGGGCGGCCAGCTCCTCGCGGCGGCGGACGGCCTCGGCGTGCCGGGTCTGGCGCTCGGCGAGCTCACGGGCGGCGTCGAGCGCCGCGCGGGCGCCGGTCTCGCGCCGCTCGGCGGCGTCGAGGCGCAGGGTCGCGATGGCGAGGTGCTCGCGGGCCTCGCTGCGGGCGAGGGCGGCGCGGGTCCTGACGGCCTCGGCGAGGCCCGGTTCGCCGGGGCGTTCCGCGACGGCGCCGCCCCCGTCCCCCGCGGCCTGGGCCATCCGGTGGGAGAGGGCGAGCAGCCGCTCGTCGCCTTCGCGCACCTGGTGCTCGGCGGAGCGGCGCAGCTCGGCGAGGCGGTCCTCGACGGCGGCGAAGCGGCGGGTGTCGAAGAGGCGTCCGAGGAGCCGGCCGCGGGCCTCGGCGTCGGAGCGCAGGAAGCGGGCGAAGTCGCCCTGGGGCAGGAGCACGACCTGGCAGAACTGCTCGCGGCTCATGCCGAGGAGCTGGACGATCTCCTCGCCGATCTCCTGGTGGGAGCGGCTGAGGCCGATCCACTCGCCGGTCTCGGGGTCGTAGTGACGGAGCAGGCTCTGGGCCTTCTCGGTGGTGAAGCCGCCGCCGCGCTTCTTGGGGCGCTGCTGGGCGGGGCGCCGGGTGATCTCCAGGCGCCGCTCGCCGACGGTGAGGTCGAGGACGACCTCGGTGGACGTGCCGAGGGGGGCGTGGTCGCTGCGCAGGCTGGTGCCCGGGGTCTGGCGGGCGCCGGGGACGGCCCCGTACAGGGCGAAGCAGACGGCGTCGAGGACGGAGGTCTTGCCGGCGCCGGTGGGTCCGTGGAGGAGGAAGAGCCCGGCGGTCGACAGGGCGTCGAAGTCGATCTCCTGGGTGGTGCCGAAGGGCCCGAAGGCGGTGACGGTCAGGCGGTGCAGTCTCACCGGCCGCTCACCTCGCGCTCGGCGGCGTCCACCCGTACGTCGTCGAAGGCGCCGTACAGGACGGCTCGTTCGGCGCCGTCGGGGCCGGTGCCGCCGCGTACGTGGGCCACGAAGTCCTCCGCGATCTGCCGGTCGTCCCGGCCCTGGAGCCGCAGGGCGTAGGAGACGAGCGGGTCGTCCTCGGTGCGCTCGGGGTCGAAGACCAGGTTGAGGGCGTGCGGGAAGCGCTCGGCGAGCCGGGCCATGGGCTCGGCGGGGCGGACCGGGTCGGTGAGGGTGGCCTCGACCCAGGACTCCTCGTGGCGGGCGAGCGCGGGGTCGGCGAGCAGGTCGTCGAGGCGCCCCCGGATCCGGGCGAGCGGCCGGGGCACGGGGCAGTCGACGCGCTCGGCGGTCTCGACGGAGCCGTCGGCGCCGAGGTCGATCAGCCACATGGTCTTGCGGTGGTCGGTCTCGGAGAAGGAGTAGGCGAGGGGCGAGCCGGAGTAGCGGACCCGGGGGGTGAGGGTCTGGCTGCCGTGGAGGTGCCCGAGGGCCACGTAGTCGACGCCGTCGAAGACTCCGGCGGGGACCGAGTCGACGCCGCCGACGGTGATGTCGCGCTCGCTGTCGCTGGCCTCCCCGCCCGCGACGAAGGCATGGGCGAGGACGACCGAGCGGGTGCCTTCGGGGCGGGCCGCGAGGTCGGCGCGGACCCGGTCCATGGCGGCGGAGAGCACGGCCTCGTGACCGGCCTTCTCGGCGCCGAAGCGCTCACGCACCAGCGCCGGTTCGAGATAGGGAAGGCCGTAGAGGGCGACGTCGCCATGGGCGTCGGCGAGGACGACGGGGGTCCCCGCACCGGCCGGGTCGGTGCGCAGATGGATACCGGCGCGCTCCATGAGCCCGGCGCCGACGCCGAGGCGGCGGGCCGAGTCGTGGTTGCCGGAGATCATGACGGTGGGCACGCCGGCGTCGGCGAGCCGGTGCAGGGCGGTGTCGAAGAGCTCCACGGCGGCGAGCGGGGGCACGGCCCGGTCGTAGACGTCGCCCGCGACCAGGACGGCGTCCACGGCGTGCTCGCGGACCGTGGCCACCAGGTGGTCGAGGAACGCGGCTTGGGCGTCGAGCAGGGCGACCCGGTGGAACGACCGTCCCAGGTGCCAGTCCGACGTGTGCAGAAGCCTCATGACCCCTGACCGTACCGGTGGGGTACGACAACGACGTCCCGCCGAGGCGCCAGGGTGCGCAGAGGGTCACGCATCCCCGTACGCCTCTCCCCCGAGCTCGAACCCGGCGGTGCCGGCCGTCACGTCGGCGAGCCACTCCGTGAACCGGGTCACATCGGCGTCCGGCAGCCCGATCTCGATGGTGACGGCGGCCCCGTAGCTCACCTCGCGGACGGACCGACCAGTGGCCCGGAGATCGTTCTGCAGCTTGCCCGCGCGCTGGTGGTCGACGGTGACGGTGGCGAGCCGGTACCGATGCCGGGTGACGGTCCCGAGCACGTCCAGCGCCTCACCGACCACACCCCCGTACGCACGGATCAACCCGCCCGCACCCAGCTTCACGCCCCCGTAATAGCGGGTGACGACGGCGGCGACGTACCGCATCTCCCGCCGCAGCAGCATCTGCAGCATGGGCACCCCCGCCGTACCACCGGGCTCCCCGTCGTCGGACGCCTTCTGCACGGACGCGTCGGCCCCGACCACGTACGCGAAGCAGTTGTGCGTGGCGGTGGGGTGCTCCCGCCGCACCCGCGCGACGAACTCCTGCGCCTCCCGCTCACTGGCGACGGGCGCGAGCGCGCAGATGAAGCGCGATCGATTGATCTCGGACTCGTGAACACCCTCGCCGGCGAGCGTGCGGTACTGCTCCTGCATCCCGCCAGCCTAAGCGCCCGGCCGGGGAACACCGTCCCGGGCGTATCGGTTGCAGCGTCTGGAAGAGTCACAGCAGGCAGGACCACCAGGAGGCAGAGCATGTACGGCAGCCCGGAGACCATCCGCAGGATCCTTATGGAGAGCGGCGACACCTGGGCGGTCGTCGGGTTGTCCAGCAATCAGCGGCGGGCGGCCTATCGGGTGGCGCAGGTGCTTCAGCGGTTCGGGAAGCGGGTCGTGCCGGTGCATCCGAAGGCGGAGACGGTGCATGGGGAGCAGGGGTACGCGTCGCTGGCCGAGATTCCGTTTCCGGTGGACGTGGTCGATGTCTTCGTGAACAGCGAGCTGGCGGGGGCCGTCGCCGACGAGGCGGTCGAGATCGGGGCCAAGGCCGTGTGGTTCCAGCTCGATGTCGTCGATGTGGAGGCGTACGCCCGGGCCCGGGAGGCGGGGCTCGACATGGTGATGGACCGGTGCCCGGCCATCGAGATCCCGCTGCTCGGGTGAGGCTCCGGCGGGGCCGTCCGGCTCAGCGTACGGGCGGGATGGAGACCGCCAGGGTCATCTCGACCGTCTGCTCGCCGTCGTTGCGGTAGGCGTGCGGCACGTTGCCCTCGAAGACGGCGGAGGTGCCGGCCGGCAGGGCGTGCTCCTCGCCCTCGACGACGAGGGTGAGCGTGCCCGCGGTGACGTGCAGGAGCTCGGTGGTGCCGTCGGGGTGCGGGTCGGAGGCTGTGCCGTCGCCGGGCATCAGGGTGTAGGACCACAGCTCCAGCGGGCCGCGGGCCTCGGTGCCGACCAGGAGGGTGGTGTGGCTGCCGGTGGAGGTGGACCACATGCGGACGGCCTGGCCTGGCGGGACCAGGCGGACCTGGGCGCCCTGCTCGTAGTCGAGGAGGGTCGTGATGGAGACGCCTAGGGCGTCGGCCAGCTTCACGGTCGTGCCGACGCTGGGGTTGGTGCGGGCCTGCTCGATCTGGATGATCATGCCCCGGCTGACGCCGGCCCGGGCGGCGAGCGCGTCCAGGGTGAAGCCGCGCTCGTTGCGCCAGCGCTTCAGGTTCCGGGCGAGCGACTGCGTGAGCTGGTCGAGGTCCGACACATTCCGTCCAATATTTTGAATGACAGAGTTCAATACGTTGCACTACCGTGTGGTGCACCCGATTGTTCACTGCACTGTACTGCGAGGATCCCCCCTATGACGGCGCTCTTCGCCCTGGCCACCAGCCTGCTCTGGGGCCTCGCCGACTTCGGCGGCGGGCTCCTCACCCGGCGCTTCCCCGCACTGACGGTCGTGGTGGTCTCCCAGAGCCTCGCCGTGCTGCTCCTCGGCGCCGTCGTCGTCGCCACCGGCGCCTGGCGCGAGACGGGCCCCCTGCTCTGGTACGCGGTCGCCGCCGGCGTGGTCGGCCCCGCGGCCATGCTCGCCTTCTACAAGGCCCTCGCCCTCGGCCCGATGGGCGTGGTCTCCCCGCTCGGCTCGCTCGGCGTCGTCGTCCCCGTCTCCGTCGGCCTGCTCGTCGGCGACCGGCCGGGGCTCGCGCAGTTCGCCGGGATCGGTGTGGCCGTGCTGGGCGTGGTCCTCGCGGGCGGCCCCGAGCTGCGCGGCGCGCCGGTCCAGCGGCAAGCGGTGCTCCTGACCCTCGTCGCGGCCTTCGGCTTCGGCGCCGTGATGGCCCTCATCGCCGAGGCGTCCACCACCCTGACCGGCCTCTTCCTCGCCCTCTTCGTCCAGCGCGTCACCAACGTGGCCGTCGGCGGCGGCGCCCTGTGGCTCTCCGTCCGGCGTGGCGGACGGGCCCTGCCCGAGGGCGGCGGCGGCCTGCGGGCGCTCGTGGCGGTGCTCCCCGCGCTGGCCTTCGTCGGCCTCGCGGACGTCGCCGCCAACGGCACGTACGCCCTGGCGGCTCAGCGCGGCCCGGTGACGGTGGCCGCGGTCCTCGCCAGCCTCTACCCGGCCGTGACGGCCCTCGCGGCGCGCGGGGTGCTCAAGGAGCGCCTGCGGGCGGTACAGGCGGCGGGCGCGGGCCTCGCGCTGGTCGGCACGGTCCTGCTCGCGACGGGTTAGGGCGGGGCTTTCCGGGCGCGGACCGGGACGCCCGGAAGTCTCCGGGTCCTCAGTTCTCCAGCTCCGCCAAGTCCTTCAGCGCGTCCGGGTCGAGCGCGGCCAGCGCCGACAGCTGGTCGGCCGTCATGCCGGCCGGGATCGCGCGCGGGGCGGGCGTGCGCAGCGGGGGCTGCCAGCCCTTCTCCGGGTCGTAGGAGCGGACGACCTTCGCGGGCGCGCCCGCCACCACCGCGTGGTCGGGCACCTCGCCCCGTACGACCGCACCGGCGGCCACCACGACGTTCCGGCCGATCCGGGCGCCGGGCAGGATCACCGCGCCCGTGCCCAGCCAGCAGCCGGGGCCTATGACGACCGGCTCGGAGCGGGGCCACTGGCGCCCCACGGGTACGTCCGGGTCGTCGTAACTGTGGTTGGTCGACGTGATGTAGACGTACGGGCCGCAGTAGGTGTCGGAGCCGATGATGATGGGCGCGTCGGCGATGACGTGGCTGCCGCGGCCCAGGACGACGCCGTCGCCGAGGGTCAGCACGGTGTCCTCGCCGAGCTCCAGGTCCGGCAGCATCCCGGCGGTCAGCGTGACCTGCTCGGCGATGATGCAGCAGGCCCCGATCTCGATCCAGCGCTCGCCGAAGACCGTGCCCTGGGGGAACGCGAGCCGGGTGCCCTCGCCGATCCGGCGGAAGCGCAGCCGGCCGGGGTGCTCGGCGGTGACGGCGCCCGCCTGCTGGATCCGGCGCCAACCGCCTTGCAGGGCGCGGGCGACGACCCGGCGCCGCCAGGCGCTGGGCGAAGAGAACGTGTTTCTGTTCCGGGGCACCCGGACACCGTAGTCGGCGGCGTCGTGGCTGATCAGTGCGGTGCGCTGTGATGTCCGTCATGGGCCACGGCTACGCTTCCGGCAAGGCGCGACCGACGGAGCGAACGAGCAGGAGCGAGTCATGACAGAGGCGTTGATCAGGGCCGTGGGCGGCAAGGAGCCGAAGGTGGACCCGACGGCGTTCACCGCCCCGACCTCGGTGGTCCTCGGCGAGGTCACCCTCGGGCCCCGGGCCAGCGTCTGGTACCACGCGGTGCTGCGGGCGGACTGCGGGCCCATCGAGATCGGCGAGGACGCCAACGTGCAGGACAACTGCACGGTCCATGTCGACCCGGGCTACCCGGTGTCGGTCGGCGCGCGGGTGACGATCGGCCACAACGCGACCGTCCACGGCTGCGTCATCGAGGACGACGTGCTGGTCGGCATGGGCGCCACGATCCTCAACGGCGCCCGGATCGGCGCCGGTTCCCTGGTGGCCGCGCAGGCGCTGGTCCCGCAGGGCATGGAGGTGCCGCCCGGTTCGCTGGTGGCGGGCGTCCCGGCGAAGGTACGGCGCCCGCTGACCGAGGAGGAGCTGGCGGGCATCCGGCTGAACGCGGAGATGTATCTGCACCTCGCCAAGGGGCACGCGGAGGCCTTCGAGGACTGAGCAGCCCCCCGCGCGCCGGGCTCACGGCCGCCCGGGCCGCTTCTTCCGGTCGGTCCGCCCCGCCACGAGCGCCTCGCGGATGCCGGCGGCGGTCCGGCGCGCGTACTCGCTGGTGGAGGTCGTCTCCCCCGTGCCGGGGACGAAGCGGTTCTCCGGCTGCTTGCAGTACCCGCAGGGGTCGCCGTCGTGGATGAGCCGGCCGTCCTCGCAGGACGGGTTCGGGCAGGGGCCGCGGCCGACGAGGAACTCGGCGATCTCCTGCGGGGCCCAGCGGCGCCGGTTGTCCTCGTCGCGCTCGTGGACGGCGTGGGACCAGCGGGTGTGCCAGCGGCGTTCGACCCGGTCGAGGAGCTGGGCGGGGGTCCGGTGGGAGAGCTCGTCGGCGAGGATCTCGGGCAGGCTGCGCGGCAGCCGGTGGCCGAGCGCCTGGAGCAGCGGCTGGGGGAAGCCCTGCATGACGAAGCCGATCGGGTCGGTGCCCGGGCCCCGCTTCCAGGTGCGGCACCGGCAGGTGCCCCCGGCGGGGACGGGGCCGCCGCAGCGGCCGCACAGGCCACGGCAGTCCGCGCACACCCCGTTGTCCAGGCCGTCGAGGTGGGGCGCGGGCGCGCGACCGCAGTCCACGCAGCACGCGGCGCACATCCCGCACAGCCGCTCGTCGCCGATCCGCGTGGACCAGGAGCGCTGCTGGCAGCGGCAGCAGAGGTGCGACCGGCAGTTGTCGCCGTGCGCGCCGTCGTACCGGCCGAGGTTCTCGAGCACGACGCTCCTTTCCTACGAGCCGCCCTCATGACTCAAGGTAGCGGCTCGATCACGTACAGAGAGGGGCTTTCCGGGAAGTCCGGGAAGTCTCCGGGACATCCCCCAGGGAAGCCCCTCCCCCGCCGATCACTCGGCGGCGGCGGTGGCCTGGGCCGTGCCCTCGGCCCGGGCGGTGGCCTGGGCCGCGGCCTTCTTGGCCCGGTTCTTCAGGATGAGCATCGAGGCGAGGCCGATGAGGACCGCGAGGACCAGGCCGAGCCAGGAGAAGCGCTTGAGCCAGGCCTCGGCGACGATGCCCACGGAGTAGATGACGGCGGTGGTGCCACCGGCCCAGAGGATGCCGCCGAAGACGTTCGCGATGAGGAACTTCCAGTACGGCATGCGCAGGACGCCGGCGAGCGGCCCGGCGAAGATCCGCAGCAGGGCGACGAAGCGGCCGAAGAAGACCGCCCACATGCCCCACTTCTCGAAGGAGCGCTCCGCGAGGCCGATGTTGGCCTCGCTGAAGTGCTTGGGGAACTTCGTGCCCAGCTTGGTGAGCAGCGGCCGGCCGCCCTTGCGCCCGATCGCGTAGCCGATCGAGTCGCCGATGATCGCGCCGGCGCTCGCGCAGGCGCCGAGGACGTACGGGTCGATCTCGCCGTGCTGCGAGGCGAGCAGCGCCGAGCTGACGAGGACGATCTCGCCGGGCAGCGGGATGCCCAGGCTCTCGACCCCGATCACCACCCCGACCAGCGCGTAGACGGCGACCGCGGGGATCGTCTCCAGCCACTCCTGGACGTGCACGCGGGTACCTCTCCCGTATCGGCTACCGAACCCCGGCAGCCTACCCGGTCACGGCGCGCCGACCGGAGTCCCGGCCGGGCGGCCGGAGGGCCCTGGAGGTCGGCGGCCGGAGGGCCCGGGAGGCCGCCGGACGGGCGGCCCCCAGGGAGGTGGCGTCAGGCGTTCGGCCGGAGGGTCCAGACGACGGTCATCTCTCCGGTGACGGCGCCGTCCTCGCGCGTGATGTCGATCCGCACCGGGAACTCCGGGCGCTGTCCGGCGTCGAGCTCGGCGACGACCTCGGCGGCCGGGCGGCCCAGGGTGGCGGTGGCGGTGACGACGCCCATGGCCAGCTTCTTGTAGCCGATCTCGGCCTTGACGGCGAGCGGCACGGCGCGGCCGAGCTGGTCGCCGAAGGCGGCGAGGACGATCGCGCCGCTGGCGGACTCGGCCAGCGTGAACATGGCGCCGGCGTGCGGGCCGCCGACGTGGTTGTGGTAGTCGGCCTGGTCCGGCAGGCGCACGACGGCGCGCTCGGCGGTGGTCTCCAGGAACTCCAGCTTGAGGGTCCTGGCCATGGGCACCGTGGCGGCGAGCATCTCGCCGACGGTCATCTGGTCTGCGCTCATGACCCGTGATGTTACCCACGGGTAGCAGTCTTCGCCATCCCCGCACGGGGGCGGCCGTAGCCGGGCCACCGCCGCACCTCTATCGTTACTCGCCATGTGGCCAGGACAGCAGCCG
Organism: Streptomyces sp. NPDC094032; assembly: GCF_040303965.1. Classification (NCBI taxonomy): domain Bacteria; kingdom Bacillati; phylum Actinomycetota; class Actinomycetes; order Kitasatosporales; family Streptomycetaceae; genus Streptomyces; species Streptomyces sp. NPDC094032. The sequence goes on from NZ_JBEOUE010000015.1 coordinate 182,106, forward strand.
CCCGGGGGCGAGCAGAACCCGCAGGACCAGAGTCAGAACCCGTACGCGCAGCCGGGCCAGCCCGGCTACGGGCAGCCGAACCCCTACACACAGCCGGGGTACCAGCAGCAGCCCAACCCGTACCAGCAGCAGCCGGGCCAGCCCGGTTACGGGCAGCCGAACCCGCCGTACGGGCAGCAGCCGCAGCCCAACCCGTACCAGCAGCCGACCGTGCCGCAGTACGCCGTGCCGGGTCCGGCGCAGCCGGGCGGCGGGGACGGCGGCAAGAAGAAGCAGACCACCCTCGTGGCGATCGTCGCCGCCGTCGCCGTGCTCGCCGCGGCCGGGGTCGCCGGCTACCTCGTGCTCGGCAAGGACGACGGCAAGAAGAACCAGGCCGACGACCCGAAGTCGAGCCAGTCGGCTACCTCCGCGCCCTCCACCTCCTCGGCCCCGCCGATCGACAACCCGCGCGACGGCGCCGACCACCAGCCCGTGATCCCCGGCTGGAAGGTCGTCTACAACCCCAAGTACGGCACGCTGTTCGACGTACCGCCCGAGTGGGAGGTGTCGAAGCCCGGCATGATCACGTACTTCGAGGACGAGAAGAAGGGCGACGGCTCCCCCGTCGTCACCATGTCCTCGCCCGCGCACTTCAAGACCAACTGGTGCGCCTACGACACGGACAAGAACGGCACCAAGGAGACCTGGGGCCTGAGCACCGCCGGCACCAAGGGCGGCCAGGGCGCCAAGAACACCGACGAGGCCGCCTACAACGAGGCCGGCAACTGGGTGTGGGCCGGCTACGCCCAGCACATGCCCAAGGGCACCATCAAGATCACCAAGGCCGTGCCGTACACCACCACGTCCGGCCTCAAGGGCAGCATGTCCACCGCCACCGCCCCCGGCATCAAGAAGCGCAACCCGTGCGAGTCGGACGGCAAGTCCCTCGCCTTCTCCTTCAAGAACGCGAAGGGCGACTTCTCGTCCTTCGTGCTGTACGCCGCCGCCGGCGTGAAGGAGGAGCTGCCGAACGCCACCGCGCAGCGGATCCTCTCCACCGTCCGTCTCGCCCCGGAGTCCCCGGAGTCGTCCTGAACCACGTGCGCATACCCGGCTGGGCCGGGCGGAACTACCTGCTGCTGACCGCCGCCGCGATCATCACCAACCTGGGCACCCACGGTGCCCTGATCGCGGCGGCGTTCGCCGTGATCCAGTCCGGTGGTGACGGCGGCGACGTCGGCCTGGTGGCGATGGCCCGCACCCTGCCGCTGGTCCTCTTCCTTCTCATCGGCGGCGCCGTCGCCGACCGCGTCCCCCGGCACCGGGTGATGGTCGCGGCCAACGCCCTCAACTGTGTGTCCCAGGCCGTGTTCGCCGTGCTCGTCCTCACCGGCGAGGCCCGGCTGTGGCACATGATGCTGCTGACCGCGCTCTGCGGCACCGGACAGGCCTTCTTCAACCCGGCCGCCGAGGGCATGCTGATGTCCAGCGTCAGCGGCGAGCAGGTCAGCCGCGCGTTCGCCCTCTTCCGGATGGCCATGCACGGCGCCGGAATCGGCGGAGCCGCGCTCGGCGGCGCGCTGATCGCCGCCGTCGGACCCGGCTGGGTGCTCGCCGTCGACGCGGTCGCCTTCGCGCTGGCGGGCGCGCTGCGCGCCTTCCTCGACGTGAAGCACATCCCCGAGCGCGCGGCGGGCGGCGGACTGCTGTCCGATCTGCGCGAGGGGTGGGACGAGTTCGCGAGCCGCCCGTGGCTCTGGGCGATCGTCGCCCAGTTCTCCATCGTGGTCGCGCTGGTGGGCGCGGCCGAGTCGGTGTACGGCCCGCTGGTCGCCCGGGACGAGCTGGGCGGCGCCCGGCCGTGGGGGCTCGCGCTCGCCGCGTTCGGTGTGGGCACGCTGGCCGGCGCGCTGTTGATGATCCGGTGGAAACCGCGCCGGATGCTGCTCGTGGGCACCCTGTGCGTCTTCCCGATCGCGCTGCCCTCGGCGGCGCTCGCGGTGCAGCTGGACGTGGTCGGCCTGTCGGCCGCGATGTTCGTCAGCGGTGTGGCGATCGAGGTGTTCGGCGTCTCCTGGATGACGGCGCTGCACCAGGAGATCCCGGAGGACAAGCTGTCCCGGGTCTCCGCGTACGACTGGTTCGGCTCCACGGCGATGCTGCCGCTGTCCACGGCGCTGGCCGGACCGGCTGAGGGCGTCTTCGGGCGCGGAAACGCGCTGTGGGGCTCCGCCGCGCTGATCGTGCTGGTGACCGCGCTGGTCCTGCTCGTACCGGACGTACGCAATCTGACCCGACGTACGAAGCGGGTGTCGGGCGCGACGCCGGAGACGGCCGACACCCGGCCGGACACGCCGGACACCCGGCCGGGCTCGCGGGAGGCCGCCGGCCTCTCAGCCGATCCCGAAGGCGCCCTCCGGGGGAACGGGTGACGGCACGGCCTCCGCGTCCCGCACCGGGCGCGCGTCGCCGGTGAGGCGGGCCAGCGGCTCGCCCCACTCGACGCGCGCCGGGAAGACGTCGGCCGCCGTGCGCCGGGCCAGGCCCGCGGTGTCGATCGGCCGGTCGGAGGCGACGAGCACCGCGTTGCCGAAGCGCCGCCCGCGCAGCACCGCCGGTTCGGCGATCAGCGCGAGCTCGGGAAAGACGGCCGCGAAGGTGGCCAGCTGGGAGCGGAGGAAGGTGAACGGCGCCCCGTCCGCGAGGTTGGCCGCGTAGGTCCCGCCGGGCCGCAGCACCCGCCGGGCCTGCCGGGCGTACTCGACCGAGGTGAGGTGCGCCGGCACCCGCGAGCCGCCGAACACGTCCGCGACGAGCACGTCCGCCGAGGCGTCGGGGGCCGCCTCCAGCCACTCCCGCGCGTCCGCCCCGTGCACGGCGATCCCCGCGCCCTCGGGCAGCGGAAGATGCTCGGCGACCAGCGCGAGCAGCCCCCGGTCCGCCTCGACGACGTCCTGCCGCGAGCCGGGCCGGGTGGCGGCGACGTACCGAGGCAGCGTGAGGGCCCCGCCGCCCAGGTGCAGCACGTCGAGCGGGGCGCCCTCCTCGGCGGCCCGGTCGACGACATGCGCGAGCCGCTGCGCGTACTCGAACTCCAGGTGCGTCGGGTCGTCGAGGTCGACGTACGACTGCGGCGCGCCGTCGACCGTGAGCAGCCACCCCCGCTCGGTGTCCACGTCGGGCATGAGCCGCGCGGTGCCCCAGTCGACGTCTCGTATGACGGGAATCTGCTCGTTCACGCCCTCATTGTGCCCGCACACGCCCGGGAGCCCGCGCCCCGCCCGGCGTGCGGGCGGAACACGGGTCCCCTTCCGTCGGCCCGGTGGCGGCCTTCGACCTGGGCTCACAACACCTCGGTCACCGTCCCCGCCCCCACCGTCCGTCCGCCCTCGCGGATCGCGAAGCCGAGGCCCGGCTCCAGGGGCACCTCGCGGCCGAGCTCGACGGTCATCGTGACCGTCTCGCCGGGCCGGGCGGTGGCCGACTCACCGAGGTCGACGGCGCCGACGACGTCGGCCGTACGGAGGTAGAACTGCGGCCGGTAGCCGGTCGTGACGGGTGTGGTGCGGCCGCCCTCGCGGGCGGAGAGCACGTACACCCGCGCGGTGAAGCGGCGGCGTGGCACGAGACTGCCGGGCTCCGCCACCACGTGGCCGCGGCGCACCGCCCCGCGCGGCACACCCCGCAGCAGGAGCGCCACGTTGTCGCCCGCCTGGGCCGACTCCATCGGCTTGCCGAAGGTCTCGACGCCGGTCACGACGGTCTCGGTGTCCGTGCCGGGCACCTGCACGCGGTCGCCGACCCGGACGGTGCCGCGCTCGACGGCACCGGTCACGACCGTGCCGCGGCCGGTGATGGTGAGCACGTTCTCGACGGGCAGCAGGAACGGCGCGTCCACATAGCGCACCGGTACCGGTACGTACGTGTCCACGGCGTCGAGCAGGGCCTCGACGGCCGCGGTCCAGCGCGGGTCGCCCTCCAGGGCCCGCAGGCCGGAGACCCGGATCACGGGCACGGTGTCGCCGCCGTAGCCGTGCGCGGTCAGCAGCTCCCGCACCTCCAGTTCGACCAGGTCGGTCAGCTCGTCGTCCGCGCCGTCGGCCTTGTTGAGGGCGACGACGATGTGGTCGACGCCGACCTGCCGGGCGAGCAGGACGTGCTCGGCGGTCTGCGGCATGATCCCGTCGAGCGCGGAGACGACGAGGATCGCCCCATCGAGCTGGGCCGCGCCCGTGACCATGTTCTTGATGTAGTCGGCGTGCCCGGGCATGTCGACATGGGCGTAGTGCCGGGTCTCGGTCTCGTACTCGACGTGCGCGACGTTGATGGTGATGCCGCGGCGCGCCTCCTCGGGGGCGCGGTCGATCCGCTCGAAGGGGACGTACGCGGTGGGGCCGCCGGTGGCCCGCTCGCTGAGGACCTTGGTGAGGGCGGCGGTCAGGGTGGTCTTGCCGTGGTCGACGTGGCCCATGGTGCCGATGTTGAGGTGCGGCTTGGTGCGCGCGTATGCCTGCTTGGGCATGGCTGAATCGCTCGTTTCGGTGCTCGAAGCGTGTGTGGGGACCCCGGGGCCGGACCGACCCTCCCCCTGTGGGGTCCGCCGGACGATCCGGGGAGAGTCAGCTTCGGTCGCCACCGAGCGCCGGTACGAAGACAGCCTTCGGCGCGTCCGCGACTGCGGACGGCGCTGCGGGGAAGGCGTACCGGGACATGCCCACGATCATGGCCGCCCGAGGCGCCCGGGTCGACCGAATTTCGCCGCGCTCAGAGGTTCTTGAGGGCCTCGCGCACGGAGAGCGGGGAGAGCCGGGAGGTGTTCTGGGCGACGAAGGCGCGCACCTCGGCCGGGTCGGTCTTGGCGTACTCGCGCAGGCTCCAGCCGATCGCCTTGCGGATGAAGAAGTCCGGGTGGCCGGAGCGGAGCAGGCAGTAGGAGAAGAGCCGCTCGGTGTCGGTGGCGTCCTTGAAGCGCAGCTGGTGCAGGATCGCGGTGCGCGCCACCCACAGGTCCTCGTCGGCGATCCACTCGTCCATCCGGGCCGCGAGCGCGGGGTCGGCGGCGACGAGCGGGCCGACCACGTGGGCGGCGAGGTGGTCGACGGTGTCCCACCACGAGACGGTGGTCACGAGGGCGTGGGCGACCGGCAGGAAGCCGGACGAGCAGCGCTTCACATGGCGGCGCAGATAGTCGACGGCGAAGTAGTGGTACTCCCGCTCGGGCAGCGCGAAGCAGCGCAGCGCGACGGCGGCGCAGTCGGCCTCGTCGGGGGCGGGGGTGCCGGCCAGGACGGTACGGGACAGGGCGCGGCGCTCGGGGGTGCGCAGCCCGAGGAAGGGCGCGACGCCCTTCATGTACGCGATCATCTCCTGGGCCCGGAACGGGTCGCCGCCCGCCGGGTAGACCTCCGTGAGCCGGGCGAGCACGGTGTCGGCGAGGGCGCTGTCGGGGACGGCGGGGGCCGTGGCGGAGGTCACCGCCTCACTGTAGGCGGGGCGCGGGAGCGGCGCCGGGCGCGCCGGGACGCCCGGTCGTGGGCGGGGTCGCGGCATGACGCTCATTACGGCGATCACATGTCCTTTTCGGTTACTCTCCCCGGATGTTCGAGCCCGTGTCCGTCCGCCGCTCCAGGGTGCTGCTCGCGCCCAAGGCCCGGCTGACGTATCTCGCCGTGATCCTGCTCGCCGCGGGGTCGTCGGTGCTGCTCTTCGAGCCGCAGCGGCTGCTCTCGGCCGGCTGGCCGCCGCAGTTGAGCGGCGCGGGCGCGGTACTGGTCTTCGGCGTGGCGTACGGGGTGTGCACGGCGGCGCTCGTCCCGCGGCCGCTCCTGAACCTGGCGGCCGGGGCCCTCTTCGGCGTTCCGGCGGGCCTCGCCGCGGCCCTCGGCGGCACGGTCCTCGGCGCGGGCATCTCCTTCGCGCTGGGCAGGGCCCTGGGCCAGGACGCGCTGCGCCCGTATGTGCGCGGGCGCTGGATGCTGGCGGCGGACGGGCAGCTGAGCCGGCACGGGTTCCGGTCGATGCTGGCGATACGGCTCTTCCCTGGGATGCCGTTCGCGGTGGCCAACTACGGCGCCGCGATCTCCCGTATGAACTACATGCCGTTCCTGCTGGCGACGGCCGTCGGCTCCATCCCGAACACGGCCGCCTACGTGGTCGCGGGCAGCGAGGCCACCTCGCCGACCTCCCCCGCGTTCCTGATCTCCATGGGCTTCATCGTCCTGTCGGTGGCGGGCGCCGCGGTGGTCGGCTGGCGCAAGCGCCACGGTCTGCGTGGACCGGTGGAGCCGCCCGCGGAGGCGGAGCCCCGCCTGGAGTCGGCCTCGGCCTGAGCGGGCACGGTGCGGGGGCGACCGGGTCGGGTCCGCCCCGCCGGCCGCCACCGGCCTGGCCGCGCCGGGCGTCCTCGGACCGTCCGCCTCCGCACCACCCCGTCACACCGCTTCCACGATCATCGCGTTGGCCAGTCCACCCGCCTCGCACATCGCCTGGAGCCCGTAGCGGCCGCCCCGGGCCCGCAGGGCGTGCACCAGGGTGGTGGTCAGGCGGGTGCCGCTCGCGCCGAGGGGGTGGCCCAGGGCGATGGCGCCGCCGTGGACGTTGACCTTGGCCGGGTCGGCGCCGGTCTCCTGGTGCCAGGCGAGGACGACGCTGGCGAAGGCCTCGTTGATCTCGAAGAGGTCGATGTCGGCGAGGTCGAGCCCGGCCCTGCGGAGCACCTTCTCGGTGGCCGGGACGACCCCGGTCAGCATGAGCAGCGGGTCGGAGCCGGTCACGGCGAAGGAGTGGAGCCGGGCGAGCGGGCGCAGGCCGAGGCGGCGCGCGGTTCCGGCCTCCATGACGAGGACGGCGGAGGCGCCGTCGTTGACCGGGCTGCTGTTGCCCGCCGTGACCGACCAGTCGATCTGCGGGAAGCGCGCGGCGAAGCCCGGGTCCTGGAAGGCGGGCCGGAGCCCGGCGAGGATCTCGGGGGTGGTCGCGGAGCGCACGGACTCGTCGCGGCGCACGTCGCCGTACGGCACGACCTCGGCGTCGAAGAGCCCGGCCGCCCAGCTCCGCGCGGCCTTGGTGTGCGAGGCGGCCGCGAACTCGTCCATGGCGGCGCGGCTCAGGGACCACTTCGCGGCGATGAGCTCCGCGCTGATCCCCTGCGGGACCAGGCCCTCCGGGTAGCGCTCGGCGACTCCGGGTCCGAAGGGGTCGGCGCCGGGCGGCACGTTGGACCACATCGGGACCCTGCTCATGGACTCGACCCCGCAGGCGACGGCGATGTCGTAGGCGCCGGACAGCACGCCCTGGGCGGCGAAGTGCACGGCCTGCTGCGAGGAGCCGCACTGCCGGTCGACGGTCGTGGCGGGGACGCTCTCGGGCAGTCCGGCGCCGAGCCAGGCGTATCGGGTGGTGTTCATGGCCTGCTCGCCGACCTGGTCGACGGTGCCGCCGATGACGTCGTCGACGAGGGCGGGGTCGATCCCGGTGCGGTCGATCAGGGCCCGCAGGGTGTGGGAGAGCAGGGCGACGGGATGGACGTCGGCGAGGGCTCCGCCGGGCTTGCCCTTCCCTATCGGCGTACGGACGGCTTCGACGATGACGGCGTCGCGCATGACACGGCTCCTGGAGGGTGAGTTGGAAACCTGGACCAACACCTGTCGGTAACATAACCCAGCGAGTTGGATTCTCAAACCCTCCCGCGTCCGGCTGCCTTACCCTTGGCGCATGAAGGCCGCTCCCCGCCCTTGCTCCATCGCCGACACCCTCGCGCTCGTCGGCGAGAAGTACTCCCTCCTCGTCCTGCGCGAGGTCTCGCTCGGCGTCCACCGCTTCGACCGGATCGCGCGCAACACGGGGGCGCCGCGCGACATCCTCACCGCCCGCCTCAAGCGGCTGGTCGAGGCGGGGATCCTGGAGAAGGTCGAGTACAGCGAGCGCCCGAAGCGGTACGAGTACCGGGCGACCCCGGCCGGCGAGGAGCTGCAGCCGGTGCTGATCACGCTGATGGCCTGGGGCGACCGCCACCTCAACGCGGAGCGGCGCCCGACCCTCCTGGAGCACAGCTGCGGCGAGGTGCTGAGCCCGCGCGTGATCTGCGCGAGCTGCGGCGACGAGGCGGACACGGCGAGCCTCAAGGCCCTCGTCCAGGCCCCGGGCTGGACGACCACGGGCCCCGTGGAAAGCTGACAAGCCCTGCTCACCGGCGCGTCACCTAAGGGCGGTACGCTGCGCACCGACCTTCTGACCGCACACGTACAAAAGGGACGGCCCTGGCCCTATGAGCTGGTTCGAATCATTCATCCTCGGACTCGTCCAGGGGCTGACGGAGTTCCTTCCCATCTCCTCCAGCGCGCATCTGCGGCTCACCGCGGCCTTCGCCGGCTGGGAGGACCCCGGGGCGGCGTTCACGGCGATCACCCAGATCGGCACCGAGACCGCCGTCCTCATCTACTTCCGCAAGGACATCGCGCGGATCGTCTCCGCCTGGTTCCGCTCGCTCTTCGACAAGTCGATGCGCTCCGACCACGACGCGCAGATGGGCTGGCTGGTCATCGTCGGCTCGCTCCCGATCGGCATCCTCGGCGTCACGTTCAAGGACCAGATCGAGGGCCCCTTCCGCGACCTGCGGCTGATCGCCACCACGCTCATCGTGATGGGCATCGTGCTCGGCATCGCCGACCGGCTCGCGGCCCGCGACGAGATCGGCGGCAGGCACCGGGCCATCCGCGAGCGCAAGTCGCTGAAGGAACTCGGCGTCCGCGACGGCCTCATCTTCGGCTTCTGCCAGGCGATGGCCCTGATCCCGGGCGTCTCCCGCTCCGGCGCCACCATCTCCGGCGGTCTGTTCATGGGCTACACCCGCGAGGCGGCCGCCCGCTACTCGTTCCTCCTCGCCATCCCCGCGGTCCTCGCCTCCGGCGTGTTCGAGCTGAAGGACGCGGGCGAGGGACACGTCTCCTGGGGCCCGACGATCTTCGCCACGATCATCGCCTTCGTGGTCGGCTACGCGGTGATCGCCTGGTTCATGAAGTTCATCACCACGAAGTCCTTCATGCCCTTCGTGATCTACCGGATCGCCCTCGGCATCCTGCTGTTCGTGCTGGTCGGAGCCGGTGTGCTGAGCCCGCACGCGGGCGAATCCGGCGGCTGAAACCGGCCTTACAGGTAGCACTATCGCGCATTTCCTCGCACCCGATTGCAGCACCAAGCCATGATCATCTCCCACTTGTCTCCCCCAGGAGAGCCGGGATACGCCCCACTAGGACGCGCGCGTCCGCAAAGTAGGGGATGACGCAGAAGTGGCCCCGCCGCGGTGGGGGGGCGGGTGTGGGGGGGGGGGGGGGGGGGCGCTGTGGTGGATATTGGGCGAGGGCGCGGCGGACGCCACGAGGA